>JAOATP010000076.1:6245-11433 GCA_030158185.1 Propionicimonas sp. | reverse complement strand
AACGACCCGTCCGGCGCGGGACGGCCCACCGCTTTCGCTCCCTAAAGTGGCCTTTGCTCCCGGAATTTCGGAAGCAAGAGGACTTTTCGGGAGCGCGAAGGTGGGGGAGGGGTCGGGGGCCGGGGTCGATGCGACCGTCCAGGCCTGGCCGTCGACGAAGGCGGAGCGGCCTTCCAGCAGGAAGGAGAGGGTGGACGCCAGGTCGGCGGGGGCGAGGTCGGACGGGACGTGGACGAGGTTGGCTGTCGCTCCAGCGCGGAGCTCCTTGCCCACCGTGCGGTTGATGCCGTCGAGGGCCTGGCGGACGGCGCTCGCCTCGAGCCCTTCGGCGTCAGTGTCAGCGACCAGCACGACGCGTCCGGAGCCTTCCAGCGCCCTCATCGCGGGACGCAGCACGGCGCGCAGCCGCTCGAGGCCCGCGATCGTGGCAAGCCCGCGGGCGTCGACCACCAGGGCACCGATCCGGCCCGGATAGGCGGGCGCCGGGTCGTCCGCCGCACCGTCGAAGACGGGGGAGCCGGTGGTGATCCCGAGCAGGGTGAGGCTTCGTTCGGCCAGGTCGGAGCCGGCCAGCGACGCCAGCACGACCGGGCCGTCGGGGAGTTCCCGGCCGCGACGCAGCCGTGGCGGCTCCGCGAGCCCGAGGCGTCCGGCGACAGCCCTTCCCGGGGTCGAGGTGAAGGCGCGTTCCAGGAGCCCGGCCATCACACGGCCTCGAGGATCGCGACCACGCCCTGCCCGCCCGCTGCGCAGATCGACACCAGCCCGCGCGCGCCGGTCCCACGCTCGTGCAGCAGTTTCGCGAGCGTCGCGACGATGCGTCCGCCGGTCGCTGCGAAGGGATGCCCTGCGGCCAGCGACGACCCGGTGACGTTCAGCCGGTCCATGTCGATGGGTCCCAGCGGGGCGTCCAGGCCGAGCTTGTCGCGGCAGAACTCCGGCGACTCCCAGGCGGCAAGGGTCGCCAGCACGGTGGAGGCGAACGCCTCGTGCAGCTCGTACACCTCGAAGTCCTCGAGGCCCATGCCCTGGCGGGCGAGCAGCCTCGCGACGGCGTGGGCCGGGGCGAGCAGCAGGTCGTCGCCTCCCGTGTGGTCGACGGCGGCAACCTGCGCGTCCACCACCCGAGCGAGCGCCGGCAGGCCGTTGGCCTCTGCCCAGCCCTGCTCGGCCAGCAGCACAACGGCTGCACCGTCGGTGAGCGCCGTGGAGTTGCCCGCCGTCATGGTGTCGCCGAACACCGGCTTCAGCGCTGCCAACTTCTCCAGCGAGGTGTCCGGGCGGAGGATCGTGTCCTGCGTCACGCCGAGGTACGGGGTGACGAGGTCATCGAAGAAGCCGGACGCCCACGCAGCCGCCAGGTTGTGATGGGAGGCGGCGGCCAGCTTGTCCTGCGCCTCCCGGGTGATGCCCCACGCTGCCGTCGTCGCGGCCTGGTGCTCGCCCATCGACAGGCCGGTCCGTGGCTCGACGACCTGCGGAGCGACCGGGGCGAGGTGCCCGGGACGGACGTGGCTGAAGGCCTGCAGCCGCTGCTGCAGGGTCCGCGCCCGGTTCGCCTTCAGCAGCGCCCGCCGCAGGGTCTCACTGACCGTGATCGGCGCGTCGGACGCGGAGTCGACACCGCCGCCGACCCCCACCTCCGCCTGGCCGAGGGCGATCTTGTTCGCGATGTAGATGACGGCCTCGAGGCCGGTGCCGCACGCCTGCTGAAGGTCGACGGCGGGGGTTGTCGGCGCGAGCGCCGAGCCGAGCACGGCCTCGCGGGTGAGGTTGAAGTCGCGACTGTGCTTGAGCACTGCGCCGGCTGCCACCTCGTCCAGCCGCCGTCCGGCGAGGCCGAAGCGGGCGACGAGGCCGTTGATGGCCGCGGTGAGCAGGTCGCTGTTCGAGGCGGACGCATACGCTCCGCCCGCCTTGGCGAACGGCGTCCGGTTGCCGCCGACGATCACAGGGGTGTGAACCGAGGGGGAGTGGGCGAGTGCCATGGAGACCTCCTGAAAATATCCGATACTGACGGTAGCAGATACGTCTGGTACTAGGTACCCTTGGGTCATGGTCACAACGGACGGTCGCGACACCCGCTGGGTCGAGCACAGGGAGGCCCGGCGCAGGGCGCTGGTGGAGGACGCGTTGCGCGCGATCCGTCGCCACGGCGCCGGTGTAGGCATGGACGAGATCGCCGCGCAGGCCGAGACCTCCAAGACCGTGATCTACCGGCACTTCGGTGACCGTGCCGGCCTGTACGCAGCCGTCGTCGCCAGCGTCCACGACTTCATCCACCACGACCTGGCTGCTGCGCTCGAACTGACCGATCCGGGGGACCTCTCCGTGCTCGCCCGCGACCTTGCGGACGCCTATCTCGGTCTGGTGGAGCGTGACCCCGAGATCTACCGGTTCGTGCTGAAGGCGCCGGAGGCCGACCCGTCCGGCACCATCGACGCCTACGGCGGGCTGCCCGAGCTGATGGGCGACCACGTCAGCACCGCCATCGCCAGCCACCTGGTGCGCAACGGCCAGGACCCGGCCTGCGCCCCCACCTGGGGCCACGGCCTGGTCGGGTTCATCCGGGCTGCCGCCGACCAGTGGATGGCCACGGAGCACCGCGAGCCCAAGTCGGTCGTCCTCGCCCGTCTCGATGCCTTCTTCACCCCCGCGCTGGCCACAGGGCTGGCGGCCGTCCCGCAACTGCAGGAGCAGTCATGACCATGACCATGGACCCGTCGGCACGTGTTGACTCCGGCGTTCCCGGTGAGCAGCTGACCGAGCTGGGCGCGAACCTGCGGCACGCGCTCGACGGGCAGCTCGCGGTGGAGCGGGCGACCGCCCGGTCGACGTTCCCCGCAGAGCACCTGCACCGCGAGCCCGGCCAGACGATCGAGCAGGCCCGCGAGTGGGTGCTCAACCGGCTGCGGGAGCTCGACGCGACCGGGTTCGGCTCTGCCGGGCTGATCACGAAGGCCGGCGAGTCGCCCGACCCGGCGGCCGCCGTCCTCGCCTTCGAGATGCTGTCGATGGGCGACCTGTCGACGCTGATCAAGTCGGGCGTGCAGTTCGGGCTGTTCGGCGGTGCGGTGAGCAACCTCGGCACCAGCTGGCACCACGACACGTTCATGCCCGACATCACAAGCCTGAAGATCCTCGGCTGCTTCGCCATGACAGAGCTCGGGCACGGGTCCGACGTCGCAGGCATCGAGACCACCATCACCTTCGTCCCGGAGACCGACGAGTTCGAGATCAACTCCGAGACCCCCGAAGCCACCAAGGCCTACATCGGCAACGCCGCCCGCGACGGGTCGATGGCCGTCGTCTTCGGTCAACTGCTCGTGCGCGGACGCAACCACGGGGTGCACGTCGTCCTCGTCCCGATCCGCGACGCCGACGGCAAGGACATGCCCGGCGTGACCACCGGCGACCAGGGCCTGAAGGGCGGCCTGCTCGGTGTGGACAACGGCACGCTCCGCTTCGAACGGGTGCGCGTGCCGCGGCGGATGCTGCTCGACCGCTACGGCGGCGTCGACGACACCGGCACCTATCGGGCGGAGATCACCAACCCGAACCGGCGCTTTTTCACCATGCTCGGGACGCTGGTGCGCGGACGGGTCTGCATCGCCGCCGGTGGCGGGATCGCAGCGCGCAGGGCCCTGTCGATCGCGACGCGGTACGGGCTGCAGCGCCGCCAGTTCACGACCCCCGACCGTCCCGAAGGGGTGACGCTGCTCGACTACCTGACCCACCAGCGACGGCTCCTGCCGGCGATCGCCCGCTCGTATGCGCTGGGCTTCGCCCAGAACGAGCTCACCGCTGCTCTCGTCCGCATCCAGGGCGGCGGGGAGTACACCGAGCGCGACCAGCGGGAGCTGGAGACAAGGGCAGCCGGCCTGAAGGCGATCACCACGCGGTTCGCCAACGACGCCATCCAGTCGTGCCGCGAGGCCTGCGGCGGTGCGGGCTACCTGTCCGAGAACGGGTTGGTCGGACTTCGGGCCGACGCCGACATCTTCGCGACGTTCGAGGGCGACAACACCGTCCTGCTGCAACTGGTGGCCAAGGCACTGCTCACCGAGTACAAGCAGGTGTGGGGCGACCTCGACCGTGTCGGCATGGTGCAGGCGACAGCCCGCGTCGTTGGCCAGGCCGTGCTGGAACGCACAGCAGCCAACGTCCTGATCGACCGGCTCGTCGCCACGGCAAGGCGGCAGTCGGAGGAGCTGGCGCTGGTCGACCGGGCCTGGCACGCGTGGGCCTTCGAGGAGCGCGAACGGCACGCGCTGGAGTCGCTGGCACGCCGCATGCGCCGCACGTCCGGTCGCGACTTCGAGGCCGTCAACCGGCTGAGCGAGCACATGCTGTTCGTCGCACGTGCCCACCTGGAGCGGGTGACGCTGGAGGCGTTCATCGCCGGCATCGAAGCGTGCACGGACCCGGAGGCGAAGGCGGTCCTGCAGCGGTTGTGCAGCCTCTACGCACTGGCCAGCATCAACGAGGACAGGGCCTGGTTCATGGAGCACAGCCGCATCTCGCCGGCGCGGGCGAAGGCCATCGGGGCTCAGCTCAACGCGCTGTGCGCAGAGCTCCGTCCGCAGGCGCTGGAGCTTGCCGAAGGCCTCGGCGTGCCGGCGGCCTGGCTGGGGGCTGCCTTCCTGGAGAAGTAGGGTGCCGATTTCGCAGCTCCCCGATTCGAGGAGCAGGATGGACGGCATGCATTCGCCCGACACGGACTGGCTGCCGATTCTTCGGCGGACGGTCGGTGCTGCCGCCATGGTGATGGCCCTCGGCATCGTCGCCGTGTGGGCCGGCAACGTCGCCATGACGCCGGAGGTGCTGGAGGCACTCGGCGTCGACGGGTACCGCACGCTGCTGACGGCGCTCGGCTGGATCGAGATCGTCGCCGGTGCCGTCGTCGTGCTGGGCCTTGCCGCCGGCCAGTGGTTCCACCGGCCGCTGTGGGCGCCGGGGGTGCTGTTCGTCGTGCTGGGCATGGCACTCCACTGGGGCTGGTGGCTGCTCGACCGCAGGGTCGACCTGTTCGGCACGTCGGGCTTCAACGATCCCGACCCGGAACTGTTCCGCAGGGCTGCCGTGCGGATGTGGGTGATGCTCGGCATCGACGCCCTGTCCGTCGCGTTGCTGGTGTTCGGAGCGGTGCTCCTTGTCTGGCGAGCGGGCCGGTCAGGGCAGGCCGACG
>JAOATP010000076.1:0-6235 GCA_030158185.1 Propionicimonas sp. | reverse complement strand
GACCACGACGATGTAGGGGGCCTTGAGCTTCAGGGCGACGGCGCCGGCGGCGAGGGCGAGCAGGCGGGAGTCCAGCGCGATGCTGCCGCCCCGGCCACCCACGGTGTTCAGCATCGTGAGGGACGCGAGTAGTCCGACCGTGAGCGCTCCGGCCAGGTCGTGGAACGCCGGCCGGTCCAGCAGCGACTGCGGCAGCAGGTAGCCGAACAGCTTCAGCGCGTAGGCGGTCGCTGCAGCGAGCACCACCCAGAACCACAGGTTCATGCCGCAACCCTCCGGCGCCGGAGCGCCCACCAGCCGGCGGTCACGACGGCGGCGATGACCACCGGGATGCCCGGCGGGACGAACGGCATCGCGATGATGGTCGCCAGCGCCGCCACGACCGCCGTGGCCACCGGGTCGCCGCCCTTGAGCCGCGGCCACAGCAGGCCGAGGAAGGCTGCGACGGCCGCACCGTCCAGCCCCCAGGCGCCGGGGTTGGTGAGCTGGCTGCCGGCAAGCGCCCCGAGGAGGGTGAAGGTGTTCCAGAGCAGGTACACGCCGAGGCCGGCCGTCCAGAAGCCCCGGACGCGCTCGTCGTGGTCGTCCTGCGCCGTGGCCGTCGCCGTGGACTCGTCGATGGTGAGCTGGGCCATCAGCGGGATCAGCCTGCCGGGCGGACGGATCAGTGCTTTCAGCTGCATGCCGTAGATGCCGTTGCGGATGCCGAGCAGGGTGGCCGCCGCCCACGCTGCTGCGCCCGTCCCGCCGCCGGCGATCACGCCAATGAAGGCGAACTGCGACCCGCCGGTGAACATCAGCGCGCTGAGCGCGACCGTCTGCCACACGTCGAGGCCCGCAGCAACGGACAGCGCCCCGAACGACACCCCGTAGACCCCGACCGCCGCAGCGATCGACAGGCCCATCCGGGTCGCGGGAGTCAGCACCTGCGCCAAGCTAGCCCACCCCCACCCCCCGACTTGTCAGAGTCTCAGGACGCCATGGCGTCCTCAGGTTCTGACAAGTGGGGCGCGGGCCACACGGGTACCGGTCATCGCGCAAGGATACGGTCGGGTCATGGACGAAGCGACGACCCGCACCCTGACGCCCACCCGGCTGCCCGACCGCGCCGGCGCCGACCGTGCAACCCTGGACGCGCTGCTCGACGAGGTGCTGGTGGCCCATGTCGGCTTCACGTCCGCGGAGGGGCCGCTGGTGCTGCCGATCGGGTTCGCCCGCGACGGTGACCGGCTGGTCCTGCACGGCTCGACGGGGTCGCGCTGGCTGCGGGTGCTCGCGTCCGGGGTCGAGGTGTGCGCGACCGTGACAGCGCTGGACGCCATCAAGGTGGCCCGCTCGGCCTTCGAGTCGGGCATGCGCTACCGGAGCGCCTGCGTCTTCGGCCGGTGCACCGTGCTGACCGGCGTCGAGGCGGAACGAGCGCTCGAGGCCTTCACCGACCGCGTCCTTCCCGGCCGGACGACCGAGATCCGGCGGAGCACGCCCCGGGAGCTGGCTGCGACCCTCGTGCTGGCGCTCCCGATCACGCAGTGGTCCTACAAGTCGTCCGACGGCTTCCCGGAGGATCCGGCAGAGGACCGTGCCGGTGATGCCTGGGCGGGCGCCGTCCCGCTGCGGACCGCGTACGACCGGCCGGTCCCCAGCCCCGACCTGCGCGAAGGGATCGCCGTCCCGGCGTCCGTCCGGGCTCTCGCCGTCCCGCCAACCCGTTAGCTCCCGAAACACGCCGTTGCTCCCGAAATATCGGGAGCAACGGCGTGTTTCGGGAGCGAGGAGGGCCAGAGGCGGCGACCAGGTCAGCTGCGCTCTTCGGCGTGCGGCTCGAACTCGGCGACGATGGCGGTGCTCTCCTCGCCGGGGTGGGTGCCGCGGACCTTGGCGATGGCCTTCATACCGTGGTAGAGCACCAGCGCGGTGATCGTGCCGACGGTGACGCCGCCGAAGGTCATGTCGCCGATGGTGAACGTGAAGTCCGCGATGCCCATGATCAGGCCGACGGCGGCGGGGATCAGGTTCACCGGGTTGGTGAAGCTGACCTTGTTCTCGATCCAGATCCGCGCGCCGAGCAGGCCGATCATGCCGTACAGGACGGTGCCGGCTGCGCCGATCACGCCGGCGGGAATCGTGGCGATCGCCTGGCCGAACTTGGGGATGAAGGACAGCAGGATCGCGATACCACCGGCGATCCAGTACAGCGCGGTGGAGTACACCTTCGTCGCCGCCATGACGCCGATGTTCTCCGCGTACGTCGTCGTGCCCGAGCCGCCGCCCAGTCCGGCGAGGGTGGTCGCGACGCCGTCGGCCAGCAGGGCCTTGCCCATCGACTTGTCGAGGTTCCGGTTGGTCATCAGTGCCACCGACTTCACGTGGCCGACGTTCTCTGCGATCAGCACGAGCACGACGGGGAGGAACAGCGCGGTGACGTTGAAGTCAGGCGTCGGCAGCTGGAACGCCGGCAGGCCGAACCAGCCCGCTGCGCCGACCTGGGCGAAGTCCACCTGGCCCTGGAAGAGAGCCGCGATGTAGCCGACGAGCACGCCCAGCAGGATGGAGAGCCGTCCGATCAGGCCGTGGAAGAGCACCGTGATCAAGACGATGGAGATGAGGGTGATCCAGCCGGTGACCGGCGCAGCCCAGAAGCCGGAGTTGTTGGCCTTGCCCCACGCGGCGCCGGCCAGGTTGAAGCCGATCAGCATCACGATGGTGCCGGTCATCACGGGCGGCATCAGCGCATCGATCCACTTCGAGCCGGCCACGTGCACGACGGCGCCGACGATCGCCAGCAGGATGCCGGTGATCATGATGCCGAACAGGGCCTTGCCGATGTCCCCGTCGGCCTTGGACGCCATCACCGGGGCGATGAACGCGAAGGAGGAGCCCAGGTAGCTGGGCAGCTTGTTGCCGGTGATCAGCAGGAACAGGATGGTGCCGAGGCCGCTGAAGAACAGCGTCGCCGGGATCGGGAAGCCGGTGATCAGCGGCACCAGGAAGGTGGCGCCGAACATGGCCACCACGTGCTGGGCGCCGAGACCGAACATCTTGCCCCAACCGAGGCGTTCTTCCGGGGCGACAACGGCCCCGGTTTCGAGAGTGCCGTTACCGTGCAGCGTCCACAGAGCCATGAGTTTCCCTTCGCGAGCAGCCGAGCGGCCGTGGCGAACTCTATTGCCGTGCGGACGGGGCGGAGGCGACCAGAATTTCTGGTGAGATCGGCGAAATCGGAGGCCCGGATCGACTACTTTTTCGAACGGTGTTTCCTCAGATCCAGGAGCGCAACCACATGCGCGCCAGCCAGTCCTTGTAGAGCATCAGCTCGTCGGTGAGCACCGGATAGATGTAGGCGAAGTTGGCAACGACGAGGGCCACCGCCACCCCGACGATGATCGAACCGCGGCGTCTGTTCGGACCGTCCGCCGGCCCGATGATCAGCCCGAAGACCATCGCGAGGATGGTGACCGTGAACGGGATGATGCAGATCGCGTAGAAGAAGAACAGCGAGCGTCCGCCCGGGGCGAACCACGGCAGGTAGGTGGCAAGGGCAGCGACGATCGGCACGCCGAAGCGCCAGTCGCGGCCGCCGAGCCACCAGATGATGCCGACGACGAGGGCGATGAGGGCCATCCACCACAGGATCGGCGTGCCCATCCCGGAGATCACCCGGATGCAGGTGTCGGTGCCGGTGGCCGTGCAGCCGTCGACGCCGGGCTTGATGTCGTTCACCGCGTCGATGCCGATCGGGCGCGCCATCACAAGCCAGCCGATCGGCGGGGCGGCGTAGGGGTGCGGCTTGAGGGTGTTGATGTATTCGCCGGTGTGGAAGTTGTAGATCTCCTGGTGGTACTTCAGGAAGGACGCCCACATCGGTCCCAGGTGCACCGTCCAGGCGCTGTCCGGGTTGTTGGCGCCCCATTGCCGGTCGTAGCCGCCGGACGTGAACAGCCAACCCGACCACGTCACGACGTAGACCAGCCCGGAGAGGACGACCAGCCGGACGAACGCCGGGCCGCCGTCGGCGAGCAGGGCGAACCAGCTACGCCAGTCGGATCCGGCCAGCCGGCGGGCTCCCACGTCCCACAGGACAGTGAGGACGCCCATCGCAGCGAGGACGAAGATCGAGTTCCACTTCGTACCCAGCGCGAGGCCGAACATCACGCCGGCGGCGGTCCGCCAAGGACGCAGCCAGATCATCGGCCCGAACCGGCCGCCGAAGTCGGGCATGCCGGTGGCCTCGAGAGCGTCCGCCAGCTTGTGGCGGTACCAGTCTCGGTCGGCGACGATGCAGGAGACCGCTGCCACGATGAAGAACGCCTGGAAGATGTCCAGCAGGCCGATCCGTGACATCGCGAACGCGAGCCCGTCGAAGGTCAGCAGGATGCCGGCGATCGCACCAACCATGGTCGAGCGGGACAGTCGCCGGGCCATCCGGATCGTGATGAACACCAGCAGCGTGCCGAACACCAGTGGCATGAACCGCCAGCCGAACGAGTTCATCCCGAACAGCTGCTCGCCGAACCCGATCAGCCACTTGCCGACGGGCGGGTGGACGACGAACTCAGCGCTGTCCTTGAACACGTTGACGTCGCCGGCGGTGATCGAGTCGTTGGCTGTACTCGGCCAGTCCTTCTCGTAGCCGAACTTCCACAGCGTCCACCCGTCCTTGGGGTAGTACGTCTCGTCGAAGACCAGCTTGTTGGGGTAGCCGAGGTTGACCAGCCGGATCACGAAGGCGATCACGGTGATGCTGATCGTCACCACCCAGCCGGCGAGGCGGTCGCGCAGCTCGGCCTTGCCGTCGCGCAGCCGCTCGAGGGTGCTGAGGTCCTCGCGGCTCACCGCGCGGCGCAACCGGCGCCACGGGCTGATGCTTGCGACGGGCTCCGGCTCGTCCCACTTGTCGTCCTCATGGTCGACGGGTGCGTCCTCGGCCGGGTCGACGGGTTCCGGATCGTCGAGGGCGTGGCGCGGACCTGCGGCGGGGAGCGTGCCGAGCGCGCTGTCCTCCGGTGGCGCATCCGGAGTTTCCGGGGGCGCGGCCATCCTTCTGCCGGGGCCCCATTCCGCTTCGGTCACCCCTGCATCCTAGGTGGACGGGGTCGGCGGAAGGCTCGCGACGTCCGGATCGGGGATACTGCACGGGTGGACAACACCCCTGCTGCCGGACTGCTGGTGCTCGCGGGCACCCCGATCGGCAACACCGAGGATGCCTCGCCGGCGTTGCGAAGGGTGTTGACCGAGGCCGACGTCATCGCAGCAGAGGACACCCGCCGGCTGCACGGCATGCTCGGACGGCTCGGCATCACCATCAGCGCACGGGTGGTTTCGTACTTCGACGGCAACGAGGCGGCGCGAGCCGGGGAGCTGCTGGCAGCCCTCGCGGAAGGCAAGAAGGTCGTCGTCGTCAGCGACGCCGGCATGCCGACCGTCTCCGATCCGGGCTACCGCGTGGTCGCGGCGGCCGTGGAGGCGGGCATGCCCGTCCGTGTCGTCCCCGGGCCGTCGGCCGTGCTGGTCGCGCTGGCCCTCTCCGGGCTGCCGACCGACCGGTTCTGCTTCGAGGGCTTCCTGCCGCGCAAGGGTGGCGAGCGCCGCCGCCGGCTGGCCGAACTGGCGACCGAGCCGCGCACGATGGTCTTCTTCGAGGCGCCGCACCGGCTGCCCGAGTTCCTCACCGATGCGACCGCTGCCCTCGGCGCCGGACGCCGGGCCTCGGTCAGCCGTGAGCTCACCAAGACCTATGAGGAGACGCGGCGCGGGACGCTCGCTGAGCTGACCGCCTGGGCGGCGGACGGGGTGCGCGGCGAGATCACCGTCGTCGTCGAAGGCGCCGTGGCGTCCGTCCTCTCCGTTGCGGACGCGCTGCCGCTGGTGGCCGAGCGCGTCGCCGGTGGCGAGCCGTTCTCCGCGGCGGTCGCCTCGGTCGCCGCAGACTCGGGCCTGCCACGCAAGGCGCTCTACCAGGCTGCCCTCGCCGCACGGAAGGACTCGCACTGATGGCCCGCGGAACAGATGAAGCCCGCGAGCTCCCGCCCGTGCCTGAGCCGCTGCCGGCGGCAACCACCGACGCGCACACCCACGCGCTGAGCACGCTGGAGCACAGCGGGCTCTCCGTCGCGGACGCGCTGTCGATGGCCCGGTCGGTGAATGTGACACGCATCGTCGAGGTGGGGACGGACGTCGAGTCCTCCCTCGCCGCCGTGGCGCTCGCGCAGCAGTACCCGCAGGTGGTTGCCGCCGT
>JAOATP010000075.1:15765-21222 GCA_030158185.1 Propionicimonas sp. | reverse complement strand
CAGCACTACCGTGCCCGCCGCGGTGACCTTCTTTCCCGCGCTCGTGTTCGCCATGTGCTTTAGCGCTCGACCGCCCGGCGCTGGCCCATGGTGGCGATCAGGTGGTCCTGGATGTCGAGCAGCGGCTCGCCGTCGGCACCGAGCGTGCGCTGGGTCCAGGTGTCGCCGTCCAGCCACCACGACGCCGTGCCCTCATCGAAGGCCAGGTCGAACATCGCCTCGATCTGGGCGATGTGCTTGGGGTTGTTGAGCCCGACGACGACTTCGACGCGCCGGTCGAGGTTGCGGTGCATCAGGTCGGTGGAGCCGATGCCGACCTTGGGATCGCCACCGTTGGCGAACCAGAACAGGCGGCTGTGCTCGAGGAACCGGCCGAGGATGCTGCGCACGCGGATGTTCTCGCTGAGCCCCGGCACGCCCGGACGGACGGAGCAGATGCCCCGCACCCACAGGTCGACGGGCACTCCGGCGATCGATGCGCGGTACAGCGCGTCGGTGACGGCCTCGTCGACGATCGAGTTCACCTTGATCCTCACGCCGGCGGGCAGGCCGCGCTTGTGGTTGAGGATCTCGGTGTTGATGTTGTCGAGCAGCCCGCGCCGCACGCCGTGCGGGGCCACCAGCAGGCGCTTGTAGTGGGTCTCCTGCGCCATCCCGGACAGGTGGTTGAACAGCCTCGCGACGTCGTCGGTGATGACGGCGTTCGAGGTCAGGAGGCCCATGTCCTCGTACATCCGGGCGGTCTTGGGGTTGTAGTTGCCGGTGCCGATGTGCACATAGCGGCGCAGCCCGGCCGGCTCCTCGCGCACGACGAGGGACAGCTTGCAGTGGGTCTTCAGCCCGAGCATGCCGTACACGACGTGGCAGCCGGCCTTCTCCAGCTTGCGGGCCCAGGCGATGTTGGCCTGCTCGTCGAAGCGGGCCTTGATCTCCACGAGGGCCAGCACCTGCTTGCCGGCCTGCGCCGCCTCGATCAGGGCGTCGATGATCGGGGAGTCACCCGAGGTGCGGTACAGGGTCTGCTTGATGGCGAGGACGGCAGGGTCGGCGGCCGCCTGCTCGATGAACCGCTGGACGCTGGTGGCGAACGAGTCGTAGGGGTGGTGCAGCAGCACCTCCCGGTTCTTCAGCGCTGCGAAGAGGTTGGCGGGCTGGGCCGTCTCCACCTCGGCAAGTTCCGGGTGGGTCTTGGGCAGGAACGATGCGTAGGCGAGGGTCTCCCTGTCCAGGTCCGCGATCGAGAACAGGCCGCGCAGGTCGAGCGGACTCGGCAGCCGGAAGACCTCCTTGTCCGAGATGTCCAGCTCGCTGACCAGCAGCGCGAGCATCTTGTCGTCGATGTCGTCCTCGACCTCGAGGCGCACCGGGGGGCGTCCGATCTTGCGGCGCAGCAGCTCCTTCTCGAGGGCGAACAGGAGGTTCTCCGCGTCGTCCTCCTCGACTTCGACGTCCTCGTTCCGCGTCACCCGGAACGTGCTGTGGCCGATGATCTGCATGCCGGAGAACAGCCGGTCGAGGTGCCGGGCGATCACGTCCTCCAGCGGCACGAACCGGCCCTCACCGAGGGCGACGAACCGGGAGAGGATCGTCGGTACCTTGACCCGGGCGAACTGCCGCGCACCGGTGACCGGGTTCTTCAACAGCACCGCAAGGTTGACGCTCAGCCCGGAGATGTAGGGGAACGGGTGGGACGGATCGACGGCCAGCGGCGTCAGGACGGGGAAGATCCGGTTCTCGAAGAGCTCGGTCATCTTCTGGCGCTCGTCGGGGTTCAGTTCCTCCCAGCGCAGGATCTCGATGCCGTGTCCGGCGAGGGCCGGGCGGACGTCGTCGGCGAACACGCGGGCGGCCTCGGAGACGAGTTCCCGGGTGCGGGTGAGGATCGCGTCGTGCAGTTCCCTCGGCATCAGGCCGGAGTTGCTGGCCATGGCGAGGCCGGCTGCCATGCGGCGCTTGAGGCCTGCGACGCGCACCATGAAGAACTCGTCGAGGTTGGAGGAGAAGATCGCGAGGAACCGGGCCCTCTCCAGCAGGGGAACCCGCTTGGCGTCCTTTGCCAGGTCGAGGACCCGGGTGTTGAAGGCCAGCCACGACAGTTCGCGGTCGGAGAACCGGTCGGCCGGCAGTTCGGGCGGCTCCGCGACGAAGTCGTCGACGGTCTCTTCGTCCTCTACTGAGGTCATGGCTGCTCCTGATCTGCCGGCGCGTAGAGCACGTCGCGCCTGGCGACGCCGAATCCAGCGCTTTCGTACATTCTTACCGCTACAACTTCGCTGCTGTCGACGTACAGCAATACCCGGTCACTCCCCGCGCTGCGCAGGTGGGAGAGCCCGGCCTGGAGCAGCACCTTCCCGTAGCCCCTGCCCTGCGTCCGTGGGGCGACCCCGATCACGTACACCTCGCCGGTGGCGCCGACCTTCTTGGTCCAGTGGAAGCCGGCGAGGCCGTCAGCGTCGAAGCCCAGGATGAGCCCCGCCGGGTCGAACCAGGGCTCTGCCATCCGCGCAGCGAGACCAGCCGCGTCCAGCGCGCCCTGCTCGGGGTGGTGGGCGAACGCCGCCGCGTTCACCGCCAGCAGGTCGCCGGCGTCGGCAGCCGTGTAGCCGCGCAGGCTAAGGCCGGCCGGTTGGTCCGGCGCCGTGATGCCGTCGAGGCTGCGGTCCATGATCAGAAGGCTCCGGGACGGGGTGAGGCTGTTCGCCGATGCGAAGCCCGCGGCTGCCGGCAGGTCGCCGAAGGCCCAGATGCCGTTGACGTGGCACGGAACACCGGAATCCGTTGCGGGCCGGTCGTCGAGGGCTGCGAGCAGGCTCGTCCCGAGACCGCGCCGGCGATGGGCGGGGTCGACGACCAGTTGGGCCGTGCCATAGGCGGGCTGCCACTGCAGGTAGCCGGACACCGTCCCCGGCACGCTGGTGAGGAGGACGTGTTCGGAGGAGTCGTCGCGCAGGGCGAAACGGGCTTCCTCGTTGAGGGGGTCGATCCCGTCAGCTGCCTGCGCATGTGCCGCGAGGGCGCGCACCAGGTCTGCCTGCTCCGCGGTCAGTCGGTTCGTCCACACCCGGGCAGGGTAGCCCAGGGTTGTCAGCGCCGCCCGGAGCCGTCCGGGGAGAACCGGTAGCCGACGTTGCGGACGGTGCCGATCAGCGACTCGTGTTCTGTGCCGAGCTTGGCCCGGAGCCGGCGGACGTGGACGTCGACCGTCCGGGTGCCGCCGTAGTAGTCGTAGCCCCACACGTCGGCGAGCAGGTGCTCGCGGCTGAAGACGCGGCCGGGGTGCTGCACGAGGTACTTCAGCAGCTCGAACTCGGTGTAGGTGAGGTCGAGGGGGACCCCGTCGAGCATCACCGAGTAGGCGGCGTCGTCGATCACGATGCCGCCCGAGGAGATCAGGCCGTCGTTCGCGGCAGCGGTGACCAGCATCCGGATCCTGGCCTCGAACTCCGCGGGTCCCGCGGTGTCGAGCACGACGTCGGAGAGTCCCCAGTCGGCGGCGACGGCGGCGAGGCCGCTCTCCATCAGCACCAGCAGCAGCGGGACCGTGGAGCCGGACGACTGGAACAGCCGCGACATCATGCGGGCGCCGGCAAGGTCGGCACGCCCGTCGAGCACGACGAGGTCGACGCGGGCCGACTCCGTGAGGGCCTGCGTGTCGGCGGCCGCCCCGATGATCTCGTGCGGCAACAGGGCAAGGACGGGGAGCGAGCGCTCCGCGGGGGTGCCATTGGCGACCTCGTTGCTGACGAGCAGCAATTGCGCCATGTCCACCTCCCGAACGGCCATCTCGATTGATGGTCTTGGACAAACCTTAGTGATTCTCAGGGCCTCGCCGGTACCTGCACGCTGTGGCGGGCGTCAGGCGTCGACGTCGAGGATCAGGGTCACGGGACCGCTGTTGACTCCCGACACCTCCATCATCGCCCCGAACCGGCCGGTTGCGACCCTGGCACCCCGACTGCTCAGCGCATCGATGTAGGCCTTGACGAGCGGCTCGCTCACCGGCCCCGGCGCAGCGGCAGCCCATGACGGACGCCGTCCCTTGCGTGTGTCGGCGTAGAGGGTGAACTGGCTGACCACCAGCAGCGGCGCACCGGCGTCCGCGCAGCTCACCTCACCGGGGAGGATGCGCAGTCGCCAGGTCTTGTCGGCCAGCTTGTCCGCCACCGCAGGGGTGTCGGTGTGGGTGACGCCGATGAGCACCAGCAGTCCGGGCTCGTCGATGGCGCCGACGACCTCGCCGTCAACGCTCACGCTCGCACTACTGACCCGCTGCACCACCGCACGCACGGCCCCATCCAACCATGGGCCCGGGTGGGAGGATGTCGGGATCCCGCGTCCCGATGTCCCGAGACGGTGCGGTGCGGCCGTCCAGCGCCATCCAGGCTCGACATCGCGACACGCGCCAAGGGGCAAGGGGCAAGTAAGGGGACAGTCCCCTTATTTGCCCCTCGACGACGGTGAGGCGACGGGTCGGGGGCGGCCATGGCACGGCTGGGTAAGCTGCACGGGTGCCCAGCCTGATCCCCCTTTCCATCACCGGAGTGGTGCTGTTCGCCGCCTGCCTTGCGCTGGTGGTGCTGGCAGGGCTCGGGATCTTCGCGCTGCTGCGCGGCCGTCGAGGAGAGTGACCATGGTTTTCGAGATTCCCGCCGACCTCAACCCCGCGCTTGTCGGGCTCGCCTGGCTCCGCGGACGCTGGGAGGGCACCGGCTTCCGCGAGTGGCCGGGCGAGGACAAGGTCAGCTATTCGATCCAGGTGGACTTCGCCGAGAACGGCGAGGACTACCTGCACTACCTGTGCCAGGCGTTCGAGGTCGATGCGGACGGCGCGCCGACCAAGCCGTTGTTCATGGAGACCGGCTTCTGGCGTCCGTTGGCGGACGGGACGGTCGATGTCGTGATGTGCTCTCCGGACGGCTTCGCGGAGATCTGGTTCGGCAAGCTGCAGCCCGGCCGGCTCGACCTGATCACCGACGCCGTCGCCCGCACCAGGGACGCCAAGGTGGCCTACACCGCCGGGCGCCGGCTCTACGGCACCGTCGAGGGCAAGCTCCTGTTCTCTTTCGACCGCGCGACGACGGAAGAGAAGCTGCAGCCCTACATCTGGGCGACGATGGCACGGCGATGACAACCAAGCTCACAGAAGGCGTCGACGCGGGAGCGGTCTGGCACTACGGTGACCCGTTCCGCGAGCAGAAGGCGCTGGTCGCCGGCAGGGCCGGCGTCGACCTCTCCCACCGTCCGGTGTTCGCCGTTTCCGGCGCGGACCGGCTGAAGTGGCTGAACGACATCACCAGCCAGGACTTCGCGAACCTCGCTCCCGGCCAGCCGACACTCGCCTACATCCTCGACGCCCAGGGACGCCTGACCCACGTCTTCGGCGCGCTGGACGACGGCACGACCCTGTGGTGTCACACCGAGCCCGGCCACCTCGACGCGTTGCTCGCCTGGCTGCGC
>JAOATP010000075.1:14515-15665 GCA_030158185.1 Propionicimonas sp. | reverse complement strand
GGCCGGCATCTGGGCGATGGAGGCCGTGCGGATCGCGTCCGGCACCCCGCGGATCTTCCTCGACACGGACGAGAGGACGATCCCCAACGAGCTCGCCAACCCCGACGCCGACCTGCTCGGGCCCGCCGTCCACCTGCGCAAGGGCTGCTACCCGGGCCAGGAGACGGTGGCGCGGGTCTACAACCTCGGACGCCCACCGCGCCGGCTCACCCAGCTCCTGCTCGACGGCAGCGTCGACCGGCTGCCGGAGCGGGGCGCCGACGTGCTGCTGGACGGTGTCGCCGTCGGCCGCATCGGCACCTCGGAACGCCACTACGAACTCGGGCCGATCGGCCTTGCCCTGCTCAAGCGCGGCACGCCGAGCGACGCTGAACTGCTGGTCGACGGCATCCCCGCTGCGCAGGAGCTCCTCGTCGACCCCGACGCCGGCCTGCACTGGCGGCCACAGCCGGGCCTGGGCAGGGCCTGAGGTGCGCCGCTTCCTCGGCTGGCTGGCCGTGCTCGCCGTGATCGGCCTCGCCTTCGCCCTCGGCACCTTCTCCACCGTGCTGGTGCGGGCGCCGCTGGTCGTCGGCCAGGACGCCGTCACCGACGCGGCGTCCGCGAAGCTGGTGCCGGTGGTGGACGTGGCGAACGGTGCGCGCACGATCGTCGTGCAGCCGCCGACGGGGACGGCCCCCAAGGACACGCTGGTGATCATCTATCCCGGCGGGCTGGTGCGTCCGCAGGCCTACGAGTGGCTGGCCCGCGCGCTCGCCGTCCGGGGGTACACCACCGTCATCCCCGAGTTCTCGTTCGACCTTGCCGTCACCGATACCGGCAGGGCGTCCGCCCTCATCGCGCGTTACGCGGAAGGTCGCCGGGTGGTCCTCGCAGGGCACTCGCTGGGCGGGGCGATGGCGGGGCAGTACCTCGCCGACGAGCTCAGGGCCGGACGCCGGCCGGTTGCCGGCCTCGTGCTGATGGGCGCCTATCCGCCCGACGGCGCCGACCTGTCCGCTGCGCCCCTCCAGGCCGTCAGCCTGAATGGGGAGAACGACCAGGTCGCGGACCAGGTGAAGGTCGTCGACGGGCTGAAGCGGCTGCCGGCCGGCTCGAAGCTGGTGCAGATCGACGGTTCCGTCCACGCCTTCTTCGGACGCTACGGCCC
>JAOATP010000075.1:0-14415 GCA_030158185.1 Propionicimonas sp. | reverse complement strand
ACGTAGAGGCGGACGGTCTGCGCCTCGCTCGGCACCGGTGAGCGGACGAACCACTCGTCGACGACCAGCCCGGAGGCTGCGACGGCAGCGAGCACGTCTTCGCGGTCGTGGGTGACGAAGTCGACGTCCACCGGCGTGCCGAAGAGGTCGGCGGCGTGCACGATCCCGTCGCCCAGGTGCACGGCGAGGGCGAACACTCCGCCGGGCCGAAGGGTGGAGCCCGCGCTCCGCAGGGTGGGGGCGAGCTCCGAGGGTGCCAGGTGGACGAACGAGTACCAGGAGACGATCGCGCCCCACGCCGCGGCATTCCTCGGACGCAGCAGCTGGTCGAACCTGCCGACCGTGAAGTCGAGGTCGGGGAAGTTCGCCCTCGCCTGCGCGATCATCGCCGGCGAAGCGTCCAGCCCGTGCACCTCCACGTCCTGGTCGGCGAGGAAGGCCGCGATCTGGCCCGGTCCGCAGCCCAGGTCCATCACCGGGCCGTCCGCCATACCGGCGATGCGTTCCAGCAGCCAGATGTCGAACGGCTTCTCCGTCAGCTCGTCGAGCAGTGCTTCGGAGTAGGCGCCGGCTGCAGCGTCGTAGGCGGCCAGCACGCGGGCGTCCCGGGCCGCCGGGCCATCCGCAAGCACCAGCTCGCGATCGGGGGCCGCTGCGCTGGCGTCCGCCGTGGTGGGCACCGGGCCGAGCAGGTGGATCCAGCGCGGGTCGCGTCCACGCTGCAGCGGGAGCTCGCGCACCAGCGGCGGGTCGGCGGCCGCCATCGCCGCAAGACACGCCTCCACCTCGGAGCGGTCGGCGAACGCGTGCAAGCGCTCGGTGCGCGTCTTCAACTCACCCGGGGACTGCGGCCCGCGCAACAGCAGGACGGTGACCACGGCCAGCTGCTCCGGCGTGAGCGCCAGTTCCTCCTCGAGCAGCTGGTGGTACTTCACCGTCCGCGAGCCCGCGCCGGCCCACACCAGCCGCAGCAGGTGTCGGTCCTTCAGCGATCGCGCGGTGTCCTGGACGGTGCGTTCGTCGTAGTCGACGATCGGGTCGCGGCTGTTGCTCTGGTTGCACGCGAGGCGCAGGGCGTTCAGCGAAAGGGGATAGCTGGCGGGCACGGTTCGCTGCTTCTCCAGCAGGCAGCCCAGCACCCGTTGTTCCTCGGCGGAAAGAACCGGTAGCGACATGGCCGACAGCCTAATCAGCCTGGAACGGGGAGGATCCTCCACCGAGTGCGGTGGAACATCCTCCGCTGGCGGTGGATGGTCACGAATCCGGGTCGGGGATGCCGTAGGGGAGGGTTTCGATGCCGGCCAGCTGTGCTGTGAGGCGGGGGCGGCTGCGGTCGAAAGCAGCCTGCTCCCTGCGGCGCCGCTCGAAGAGGACGGCTGCGATGAACGGCTCCGGGTGGGTGCCGAACGGTGGGGCAGGGGCGACGAACAGTTCCAGTTGGGCGGCCAGCCGCAGGCCGAGGCGGTACCTCACCGGGTGCGGGAACTGGTGGGCGCGGGCGAGGAACTGGCGCGCCCGCATCGCGAGCCCGTCCGGCAGCGGCCGGATGTCGGTGACCTCCACCCAGCCGGCGAGTTCGAACGGCAGCCCCAACGGAAGGACGGTACTGCGGACCCCACGCATGCTGGCGACGTAGGTTCCGGCGAGGTAGTCGCCGACCCGCTTGCCCCTGTCGTTGAGCATCGAGGTGACGAACGCCAGTCCGCCGAGGAGCAGCCAGAGCTCGAAGAACCCGACGAGCGCGCGGACCGCTGCGTGCCGGAGGCGGATGGGGCCACCGTCGTCGCGGATCACCTGCAGGCCGAACACGGCCTTGCCGAGGGAGCGGCCGTGGGTGAGGGTCTCGACAGTGATCGGGACGACGAGGAAGACCACTGCCATCAACACGTAGATGATCGCCCGTGCGAGGGCCTCGTCGTACTGGTCGATGCCGATCACGCTGATCAGCAGGGCCGGCAGCCCCACGAGGACAAGGCCGGTCACGAACGCATCGAGAAGCCAGGCGCCCGCGCGCGTGATCACAGAGGCAGCGCTGATCTGGAGGGCGACGCCCTCGCCGGTCAGGATCTCGTCGGCCACTCCTCGAGGGTAGCGGCCGGGCGGCCCGACCGAGCCGGGGCCGCACGGTTCACCCGGGCCGGGGCGCCGGTCACCTAGGCTGACGCGCGTGGACATCGACGTGTTCGCCAATGCGCACTCGGCGCAGTGGCACCGGCTGTCGCTCCTGTCCGCGCAGCGGCACCTGAGCGGACGTGAGGCGGACGAGCTCGTCGCCCTCTACCGGCAGGGCGCCACCCACCTCTCGCTGCTCCGGTCGAACGCCCCCGACCCGGCCCTGGTCTCGGAGCTCTCGGTCATCCTCGTCAAGGCCCGCGCCCGGATCGCGAGCCCCCATGACCTCACCTGGAGCACAGCGCTGGCGTTCGTCACCCGGACGATGCCCGCGGCGCTCTACCGCGTCCGGTGGTGGTCGGTCGTCGTCAGCGTCGCCTGCCTGCTGGTGATGGTGGTGTGCGGTGTCTGGACGGCCGGCCATCCGGACCTGCTGAACTCGCTCATGTCGCCGGCGGAGCAACGCAACGTCGCGGAACAGGCGTTCGCCTCCTACTACTCGGAGTACCCCAGCGCGAGCTTCGCAGCAGCCGTGTGGACGAACAACGCCTTCATCGCTGCCCTCTGCATCGCCACCGGCATCACCGGGCTGTGGCCGGCGCAGGTGCTGTTCTACAACTCGCTCAGCGTCGGCGTGATGGGTGCCGTGATGCACGTCCACGGCGCAGACTGGGTGTTCTGGTCACTGATCCTGCCCCACGGCCTGCTCGAGCTCAGTTGCGTGTTCGTCGCCGGTGCGGCGGGCATGCGGCTGTTCTGGGCGTGGCTGGTGCCGGGCCACCGCACCCGTGGCCAGTCGCTCGCGGAGGAGGGGCGCACCACCATCGTTGTGGTGGTCGCCCTCACCGTCGCCCTGCTCGTGAGCGGGCTCATCGAAGGCTTCGTCACCGGCTCCGCGCTCAACCCGTGGCTGAAGATCGGCATCGGCGTCGTGATGTGCGCCGCCTTCTGGGTGGTGACGTTCGTCGCCGGACGGCGTGCCGTCCTCGCCGGCGTCGACCCCGGCCTCAGCGAGGAAGAGGCGCGCAGCCGGGTCGCCGTCGCCGGGTGAGCCCTGCCCTCCCCTTGCCAGCCCCGCTCCTAGAGCCGTCCGGCGGCCTTCAGGGCAAGGTAGGCGTCACACACGGCGGGGGCGAGGCGGTCGGGGACGGCCTGGACCACCTCCACGCCCATCCGTGTCACGCGCGCCGCGAGGGACTGGGTCGCAAGCCAGAGCCGTCCGCGGGCCGCTGCGTCGTAGACGGCACCGGCGTCCGCCAGGTCCGTCGGCCGGGCCTCTGCGGACGGGTCGGTGACGTGGCCGATCACCACCTGGTGGTCGTGCGCGAGGGTGGCCAGCACCGTCCCCAGGCCGTCGGCGTAGAGCGCAGGGTCGAGCCCCGTGATCAGGATGAGGAGGCTCCGCTGGCGGCACAGCTGGTCGACCTGGCCTGCAACCAGCGCCCAGTCGGTCTCCGTGAGGGCCGGCTCGGCGAGGCTGAGGCCGTTGGCGAAGGCTGCGAGCACCGAGCCCTTGCCGCCGCCGGGATACCGGAGCCGCACCTCCTGGTCGACCACCAGCAGGCTCATCCTGTCGCCGGAGGCAGCCCCGAGGGCTGCCATCAGCAGGCAGGCCTCGATGCCGGCGTCCAGGCGCAGCTGGTCGACGGACTTGCCGGACCCGCCGATGCGTCCGGCCGCCCAGCGGGACGTGTCGAGCACGATCAGGATGTGGCGGTCGCGCTCCGGCCGCCACGTGCGCACCATGGTGCGGGTGGCACGCGCCGAGGCACGCCAGTCGATCGAGCGGACGTCATCACCCAGGGCGTACTCGCGCAGCGAGTCGAACTCGGTGCCCTGGCCACGGACGTGGACGGCCGCCTGCCCGTCCAGCTCGCGCAGGCGGGCGAGCCGGTACGGCAGGTGGCTGCGGGAACGGAACTCCGGCATGACCCGCAGCACGCCGGGGACCTCCAGTGAGCGCTGCCGGGCAGCCAGCCCGAGCGGGCCGTACGAGCGGACGGTGACGGCTGCGGCTGCGAGGTCGCCGCGACGTGTGGGGGTGAGCCGCGTGACCTGCCGCAGCGACTCCCCGCCGGCCAGAACGAGGCGCGGTCGTTCCGCTGCAGGGCTCGCGCTCGGCGGCCACGCGTCGCGCACCTGTACCCGCGCCGTGCGGGTGCCGGGGTTCGTCAGCGTCAGCCGGGACGTTGCCGACTCCGTCAGTCGGACGCTGCCGGGCAGGTCGCGCACGATGCGCAGCCGGTCGGGGCGCGCGGCGAGGGCGAGGTCGAGGCAGCAGAGCAGCGCGACGACGCCCACCCAGGCGACGACGACGATCGGCTGCGGCCACGCGACGACCGCCACCACGCCGATCAGCAGCAGCAGCGGGACCCGCCCGGAGATCGCCATGCCGGCCTCAGCGGGGGACGGCGAGGGTTGCCAGCACGTTGCCGATGATCCCGCCGGCCGTCGTGCCGTCCATCTGCGCCTCCGTGCGCACCTGGATGCGGTGGTTGAGCGTCGGGATGGCCATGGCCTTCACGTCGTCGGGAGTCACGAAGTCGCGCCCGTTCAGCCACGCCCAGGCGCGCGAGGTCTTCATCAGCGCCGTGGCGCCGCGCGGTGACGCGCCGAGCGAGACGGACGGGGCCGACCGGGTGGCGCGGCAGATGTCGACGACGTAGCCGAGCACCTGGGTGTCGACCCTCGTCTGCGCGACCTGGGCGCGGGCTGCGGCCAGGTCTGCTGCTCCGGCGACGGCGGTGAGGCCGGCACCGGCGAGGTCGCGCGGGTCGAACCCTGCGGCATGGCGCGCCACCACCTGGAGCTCGTCGTTGCGCGGCGGCAGCGGCAGCACCAGCTTGAGCAGGAACCGGTCGAGCTGGGCCTCCGGCAGCGGGTAGGTGCCCTCGTACTCGACGGGGTTCTGGGTGGCGATCACCATGAACGGGTCCGGCAGCGGGCGCGGCAGGCCGTCGATGCTGACCTGACGCTCCTCCATGGCCTCGAGCAGCGCGGCCTGCGTCTTGGGTGGCGTCCGGTTGATCTCGTCGGCCAGCAGCAGGTTGGTGAACACCGGGCCGGGACGGAAGTCGAAGCGGGCGGCCTGCGCGTCGTAGATCAGCGAGCCGGTCACGTCACCGGGCATCAGGTCGGGGGTGAACTGCACCCGCTTCGTCTCCAGGGCGAGCACGGCTGCCAGCGAGCGCACCAGCAGGGTCTTGGCGACGCCGGGCACGCCTTCCAGCAGCACGTGGCCGCTGCAGAGCATGCCGACGAGCAGGCCGCTGACCGCCCCGTCCTGCCCGACGATGGCCTTCGCCACCTCCCTGCGGACGCGTGCGAGTGAGTCCTGTGCCGGGTTCAGCGGGGGCGGCGGCGTGTAGGTCGGGTCACTCACGGGTGGTCAGCTTTCTTTCGAGGTCGGTGAGGCCGGTGGCGAGTTCCACAAGGGCCGCGTCTGTGGGTGGGGGAGGGCCGTAGCACAGCGCCTCCACGGCGGACGGGGGGTCGCCGGTCGCCCGGGCGAGGCGGTCGACGACGAGGCCAGGGGGAGCGGAGGCCGGCAGGCCCAGCCGGGCTGCGACCCGATGGACGGTGGCCGCGCGTAGCCCCGCTGCTGCGTGGCCGCGTGCCGCCGACTGCCGGTACAGCCGTCCGAGGCCGGCGGACACCTCGGAAGCGGGTACCTCGACGGGCAGCAGTTCACGGACGAGGCCGCCGAAGCGGCGCCCGCGCCACAGCGCTGCCGCTGCGCCGGCGGCGAGGAGCAGGGCAAACACGACCCGGGACCAGGGCGGCAGCAACGAGAAGAGGTCGAGACCGGTGGCGTCCTGCTGGCCCTGCGGCAGCGCGTCCGCACCGGGCAGGTACCAGACGAGCTTCGGGTTCCTTCCGAACACGCGCAGCGCGAGCGCCGCGTTCCCGTTCGCCGTGATGGTGTCGTTGCGCAGCCAGCGGTCACCGGCGATCACGGTGAGACGGTGCCGGTCGGTCTGGGCCTGCGCGTACAGGGCCGTGCCGTCCTCGCCGGGGAAGCAGGTCGTCACGGTGTCGACAAGGCCGCGCAGCCCGGTGCTCGACGGCGTGATGCTCCCTGCAGCGAGCGCGTCCGGGTCGGTGCACGAGGCGGTGGGGTGATCCTGGTTCGACCACCAGTAGTCGGCCTGGATGCGGCTGTCGCTGAGGGCGTCGATGCTGGTGTCGGTGGGACCTCCGGCATTGATCACCACGAGGTCGGCGGCCACGTCGCGCAACCGGGCGAGAGCGGGTTCCGACAGGTCCGCGGACAGGTGGACGGCCAGCGTCGCGTCATCGGCGGCCGCCGCGGCCTCCGCGAGGGTTGTCACCTGGGTGACGGCGACGCCGTCGCGCAGCAGCACCTGGCCCAGCGCCCGGACGCCCGCCGGCCGCGGGTTGGTGATCGACCCGGCCACCCGGTCCGGCGATTCGGGCACAAGGGCAGCGGCCGTCACAAGGCCCGCGAACAGGACGAGCAGCACCCCGCCACCGATCAGCCAGCGCTTCATCGCACGCTCTCCACAACGACGGCGGCCGGCTCTCCGGTGGTCATGACCGGCAGGACGGGCCGGGTGCGGGCCGCTTCTGCGTCGAGCTCGCGCATCTCCTGGTACTGGCGGGCCGACCCGGACCGGTGACCGTAGGCGAGGGCGTCGAACACCTCGGCTGCTCCGGTGACCCGCTCGGCAAGGCCGGGCAGCCGGGGTGCCGCCTGTGCTGCAGCCTCGTGAGCCGTCATGCCGCCGAACTCCTCGACGATGGCGCGCTCGCCCAGGGACCGGATCATCGCCCGGAAGAGCTCGACGGTCGCAGCCGACCACTCGTCGGCAGCGGCAAGCCGTGCGGCGTCGGTACGGAGCTGGTCGGCCGTCCGCTCCTCGTCGGCGAAGACGGCTCCCCGCTGGCGGCGTTCGGCCCTGACCCCGCCGGTGGAGAACCAGATCGCAACGGCTGCGATGCCGACGAGGGTGATCACGAGCGCCGTCAGCTGCCCGCTGGACAGCGAACCGGCGGGTGACGGGTCGCCGACCAGCCAGTCGAGGAGTTTGTCGAACTGGTCGGCGATCCAGTTCTGCACGTCGGCGTAGATCGGGTTGGCGAGTTCGTCCGCCAGCTGGCGGCGGGCCTCGTCCGCGTCGGGAACCAGCGGTGGGCTCATCCGTACAGCGCCTCACTGAGCTGCAGGTCGAAGCCCTCGCGCCGGATCCGCGCGTCGAGGTAGAGGAGGGCTGTGACGGCGTTCATCAGGGGCAGGCTGAGCATGGTCGAGGACAGGCTGGACAAGGTGGTCATGGCGAGGAAGGCGATATCGGCGTCCTGCAGTGTCAGCAGTGAGCCGGCGAAGGTGAAGAGCGTGCCTACCGTGCTGCTGGCGAGCGAGATGATGACGCTGGCGAGCAGGTTGATGCCGAGCAGCCGCCAGAACAGGCCGCGGGTGAGCTGCCAGCTGCGCCGGATCGCCCGGAAGGGTCCGAGCCCCTCGATCGCGATCACGCAGGGGGCGAGCAGCAGCTTTGTCCCGATCCATATCCCCAGGGCTCCTGCGGGCAGGAAGAGCAGGGGAATGAGCGCGACCAGGCCGACGTCGCTGCTGCCTGCGAACAGCGGCGTCAGCACGGCGAAGCCGAGCGCCGCCGCAGCAGCGATGGCGATGCCGGTCACCGCGCTGTAGGCGAGGGCAGCCCACAGGCGTGCGCCCATGCGCTGGAGAGCTTCGACCGGGGTCACGCGCCGGGCGGAGACGGCCTGGAACACGGTGTAGGTGAGTCCCATCCCGACGACGACGGACGTGAGCGAGCTGGCAAGGATGCCAACGACGCTCGACCACGAGAGCACGGAGATCGTCTCCAGGTCGACGCCCTCGCCGGGAATGATGGACTCGCCGAACTGTCGTGCGAGCACCCACCCGACGCCAAGGCCCAGAAGCTGGGCGATCATCAGCACGACGAGGGTCAGCCCGAACATGGTCAGCGGGGCGTAGCGGACGGCCCGGAAGGCTCCGCCGAAGATGTCGCCGAGCTCCAGGGGTCGGGGCGGCACGATGCCGGCCTCCGCCGCAGGCGTCGTCCAGTCGGTGCGCACCGTTTCCGGGGCCAGCTGGGCAGCGTAGTAGCGGGGGCCTTCCCAGCCGTTGGGCATGGTCAATGTCGCTCCCGGGGGTGCTCGTCTCCCAGAGTCTAGGGTCGCCGGCGACCTCGCCCTTCCGGACTTGTCAGAATCTCAAGCGGCTATAGCCGCATGAGATTCTGACAAGTCGGCGAAGGTGGTCGAGTTCAGACCTTCTTGGCCCGGTTGCGCGCCCGTGCGCGCTCGTTGCCATCGAGGACGAGCTTGCGGATGCGCACGTTCTTCGGCGTCACCTCGAGGCACTCCTCCTCGCGGCAGTACTCCAGCGACTGCTCGAGGCTCATCAGGCGCGGCGGGATCAGTCGCTCCAGCTCGTCACCGGTCGACATGCGGACGTTGGTGAGCTTCTTCTCCTTGGTGGGGTTCACGTCCATGTCGTCGGGACGCGGGTTCTCCCCGATGATCATGCCCTCATAGACCTCGTCACCCGGTGCGACGAACAGGCTGCCGCGCTCCTGCAGGTTGAACAGCGCGTAGCCGGTCACCACGCCGGTGCGGTCGGCGATCAGCGACCCGGACTGGCGCGTCTTGATCTCACCGGCCCAGGGCTCGTAGCCCTCGAACACGTGGTGCATGATGCCGGTGCCGCGGGTCTCGGTGAGGAACTCGGTGCGGAAGCCGATCAGGCCGCGGGCAGGGATGACGTACTCCACCCGCACCCAGCCGGTGCCGTGGTTGACCATCTGCTCCATGCGCGCCCTGCGGGTGCCCATCAGCTGGGTGACCGTGCCGACGTGGTCCTCGGGGATGTCGACGGTGAGACGCTCCACCGGCTCGTGCAGCTTGCCGTTGATCTCCTTGACGAGCACCTGCGGCTTGCCGACGGTGAGCTCGAAGCCCTCGCGACGCATCATCTCCACAAGGACGGCCAGCTGGAGCTCGCCTCGTCCCTGCACCTCCCAGGTGTCGGGACGCTCGGTGTCCAGCACCCGGATCGACACGTTGCCGACCAGCTCGGTGTCGAGACGGTTCTTCACCAGCCGTGCGGTGAGCAGCCGGCCGACCTTGCCGGACAGCGGGGAGGTGTTGATGCCGATCGTCATCGAGATCGACGGTTCGTCGACGTGGATCAGCGGCAACGGCTTCGGGTCGTTCGGGTCGGCGAGGGTCTCGCCGATGGTGATCTCCGGGATGCCGGCGATGGCGACGATGTCGCCGGGTCCGGCCTCGTCGCAGGGGACGCGGTCGAGGGCCTTGGTGATCAGCAGCTCGGAGAGCCGGACGTTGGTGATGGTGCCGTCGTGGCGGCACCACGCGACGGTCTGGCCGCGCTTCATGGTGCCCTCGACGATGCGGCACAGCGCGAGGCGGCCGAGGTAGGGGGACGCGTCGAGGTTGGTCACGTGCGCCTGCAGCGGTGCGCCCTCGGTGTACAGCGGTGCGGGGATGGTCTCCATGATCAGCGTGAACAGGGACTCCAGGTCCTTGTTGTCCGGCATCCCGCCGTCTTCGGGACGGTTCATCGAGGAGCGCCCCGCCTTCGCGGCGCAGTAGATGATCGGGAAGTCGAGGTGGTGGGCCTCGTCGTCCTCGAGCAGGTCCATGAAGAGGGAGTAGACCTCGTCGACGACCTCTGCGATGCGGGCGTCGGGCCGGTCGACCTTGTTGATCACGACGATGATCGGCAGGTTCTTGGCCAGCGTCTTGCGCAGCACGAAGCGGGTCTGGGGCAGCGGGCCCTCGGAGGCGTCGACGAGCAGCAGCACGCCGTCCACCATCTCCAGGCCGCGCTCGACCTCGCCGCCGAAGTCGGCGTGGCCGGGGGTGTCGATGATGTTGATCGTCGCCGTGGTGCCGTCGTCGAGCTTGTGGTCGACGGCAGTGTTCTTGGCGAGGATCGTGATGCCCTTTTCGCGCTCGAGGTCCGTCGAGTCCATGACCCGGGTGTTGACGTCCTGGTTGGCGCGGAACGCCCCGGACTGCCACAGCATGGCGTCGACGAGGGTGGTCTTGCCGTGGTCGACGTGGGCAATGATTGCGACATTGCGCAGGTCATGACGTGCGGGCATGGTGAAACTCCGGTCTGGATCGGGAACCATCCAAGCTTACCGGAGGCGACGCACGCCCCATTCCGCGCCCTTCTCCGGGCCTGCCGACCCCGTCCGGGATGGACGAGGAGGGGCAAGAAAGGGGACTGTCCCCTTTCTTGCCCCTCCTCGTGCGTGTTTAGCGCAGGTCGTCCGGATCGGCCGGAACGTGGCCCTCCTCCATCGCCTTCAGCATGTCGGGACGGATGCCGGCGCCGGTCTCGAGGCGGGAGTGGCCGCGGGAGTAGGCGAAGTAGATGACGAAGCCGATCGCCAGCCAGATCAGGAATCGCAGCCAGGTCTCCACCGAGAGGTTGATCATGAGGTAGGAGCAGATCACGGCGGAGAGGATCGGCAGCCAGGGGGACAGCGGCACCGTGAACGACCGCTTCAGGTCGGGACGCTTCCTGCGCAGCACGACCACGCCGATCGAGACGAGGACGAACGCCGAGAGCGTCCCGATGTTCACCATCTCCTCCAGCACACCGACCGGGGTGACGCCGGCGACGATGGCGACGACGACGGTGACGATGGCGGTGATCAGCCAGGGGGTGCGGTACTTCGGGTGCACCTTGGCAAGGCCCATCGGCAGCAGGGCGTCGCGGCACATCGCGAAGATCAGCCGGGTGGCGCCGATCATCAGGGTGAGCACGACGGTGGTCAGGCCGGCGACGGCGCCGGCGGAGATCAGGGTGGCCATCCAGGCCTGGCCGTGGAAGGCGAAGGCGTTGGCCAGCGCTGCGCTCGGGTCGAGCTTGTCGTAGGGCACCATGCCGGTCACGACCAGCGCGACAGCGCAGTAGAGGACGGTGCAGATCGCCAGCGAAGCGATGATGCCGATCGGCAGGTCGCGCTGCGGGTTCTTCGTCTCCTCCGCCGTGGTGGCCACCACGTCGAAGCCGATGTAGGCGAAGAACACCAGGGCGGCACCGGCGAGGACGCCGCCGACACCGAAGGTGGTCGGGGCTGCACCGGTGATCCACTGCAGCAGCGGCTGGGTGGCCCATTCGGTGGCGCTGCCCGCTGCTGCCGAGGCTGCGGCCGGCGGGATGAACGGGCTGTAGTTGGCCGGGTTGATGAACCCGATGCCGGCGACGATCACGAAGAGCACGACGAACAGCTTCAGCGCCACCAGCACAAGGTTCACGCGCAGCGACTCCTTGATCCCTACCGTCACCAGCAGGCCGAGGACGAGCACCAGCACGACCGCCGGCAGGTCGACGAAGCCGCCGTAGCTGATCTCCTTCGGCACCGTGACGCCGAGCAGGGAGAGGAACTTGCCGAAGTAGGCACTCCAGCCCTGCGCAACGACGGACGCGCCGAGGAACATCTCCAGGATCAGGTCCCAGCCGATGATCCAGGCGAAGATCTCGCCGAGTGCTGCGTAGGAGAAGGTGTAGGCCGAGCCGGACACCGGCACCGTCGAGGCGAACTCGGCGTAGCACATCGCCGCCAGCGCGCAGCAGAAGGCAGCGATCACGAAGCTCACCACGATCGCGGGCCCCGCGACGTTGTGCGCCGCCCGTCCCGTCAGGGTGAAGATGCCCGCGCCGATGACGACGCCGACCCCGAACACTGTCAGGTCGAGCGCGGTCAGCGACTTCTTCAGCTGGTACTCGGGTTCATCGGTGTCGGCGATCGACTGCTCGATCGACTTGGTGCGCAGCAGGCTCATTGGTCCTTCTCATGGCAGGAAGGCCGCGTCGGTGCAGCCCTTCGTGAAGACCCGGAAACGCTAGGCCGAACGGGCCGCGGGCATTGACCGCGGTCACCATTCGGTCCTGTCCTGCCCTGCTAGCCTCATCCGCATCTGTGGTGCCAAGGACCGAGCGGGGGGAGAAGGCGATGCAGGGCTTCTTCGACTTCTTCGAAACGGTGTGGCTGGTCATCTGGGGCGTCCTCACCGGCGACGACTCCATCGCGTCGTGGTTCGCAACCCATCCGCTCACTCTCGAGATCTCCGTCACCATCGCGGCAATCGCCGGGGTCTCCACGCTGTTAGGCGACAGCGTTGTGCTGTTCCTCAACCGGGTGCGTGGCTGGCGCTTCGCTGTGACCATGGTGCTCAACGCGCTGGGGTTCGTGCTGTTGTACGCCCTGCAGGCCTTCGTGATCGCCATCGTCGGACCGTTGATCGTCGGCCATACCCCGGGACTCTCGGCGGTGACGCGCGGTGTCATGCTCGCAACGGCCCCGATGGTCTTCGGCTTCCTCGTGCTGATCCCCTACCTCGGGCCGGCGATCGCCCGGTTGTTGCAGGCCTGGGGGCTTCTGGTGCTCCTGATGGTGAACGAGGTGCTGTTCGACACCGACTTCTGGACGGCCCTGCTGATCACCGGCATCGGCTGGGGCGTCATGCAGCTCCTCTCCTGGTCGCTGTCGCGCCCCGTCAGCTGGATCGGTGACCGGATCTGGCGGCTGGCCACTGGCAAGCCGTCGATGATGACCGGCAAGGACCTGCTGTCCGGCCACATGTTCATGCCGCTGGACTACCTGCCCGAGCTCGAGGAGGAGAAGGCCTGATGCTCACATCGCTCCTCATCCTCGTGCTGGTCTTCATCCTTCTCGCCCTGACGATCGCTCCGCTCGACGCCCTGGGTTGGTGGTCAACCAAAGGCGCGGAAGAGGCAGCACAGACCGTCCAGGAGATCCTCGTCGAGGACGACGGCGACGACACCCCGGAGCCCTTCGACCACTACGTCGTGTACCTCTCGGGGATCGGCGCGATCGACGGGCACTCGATCCCCGAGGAGGAACTCCCCCTCGTGGACGCCCTCAAGGCGTTGCCAGGCACCTGCGTCGTCTCCGACGTCTTCCCCTACTCGGTGACCAACAAGGGGCTCACCGGCCAGCGCGCCCTGAGCTGGCTGTGGCGGCGCGTCGAGCAGGCCAGGCTGAAGAAGCCCGAGGCGCTGGCGGGGATGCTCGTCAACGGACGCAACGCCATGCAGCTGTTCGTCAGTTCCGATCGTCGCTACGGCCCGGCGTACAACCTCGGCACGGCCCGCGAGGTGGTGCAGGCGCTGCGCAGGCAGGGCTACCAGCTGGACGGGGGGAAGCCCGTCACCCTGATCGGCTGGAGCGGCGGCGCCCAGATCTCGATCGGGGCGGCCTGGTACCTGGGCATGGGGAAGATCCCGGTCCGGGTGGTGTCGATCGGTGGCATGTTGTCCGACGATCCGGGTCTGGCCCGGGTCGACCACCTGTGGCACCTGCGCGGGTCGAAGGACGTTTTCGAGAAGCTCGGTGGCGTCATGTTCGCCGGACGCTGGCCGCGGGCGGCCTTCTCGCCGTGGAGCGATGCCTTGAAGGACGGGCGCATCGACATCATCGAGCTCGGCCCGATGAACCACAACGGCAAGGAGCACTACTTCGACGCCACGACGGTCGCTCCCGACGGCAGGACGTACCTGCAGGTCACGATCGACGCCGTCGTGGCCGTCCTCACCACGCAGCCGGTGAAGACGATCCCCGCCGGCAGCCCTGCGAAGAAGGTGGACGGCTAAGGGCTGGAGACCCGGGGTGGCTCAGGGGCGCAACCTCGTCGACCCGCCGTCACCATGGTTAGGGTTGTCGACGTGACGCAATGGTTCACGGAGAGCTTCCGCGCCGAGTTCGAGAAGCAGGCCGACCAGATCGGCCGCATCAACCTGGCGGTGTTCGGCAAGACAGGGGTGGGCAAGTCCACCCTGGTCAACGCCATCTTCGGCGAGCCCGTGGCGGTGACCGGCATCGGAGCCCCGGTGACCATCGGCTCCCACCTGTACCTGGACAAGCGCGGCGCCCTCGGCGTCGTCGACACCCGCGGGCTCGAACTCGGCCACGACGACGACCAGATCATCAAGGAGCTCACCAAGGCGATCAAGGAGAGCCGTGGCAAGCCCGTCAGCGAGCAGATCCACGTCGCCTGGTACTGCATCCGCGGCATGGACCGGCGCTTCGAGGACTTCGAGGAACGGTTCATCCGCACCCTCGACGACCTCGGCCTCCCGGTGCTCGTCGTTCTGACCCAGGTGCCGATGCGCGACGGCATGTTCCACCCGGACGCGGTCGAACTGGCCCGCCAGATCGAGGCGAGGGGGCTGCCGATCGTCGGCGGGCGCCCGTTCATGACCTACGCGATGAGGGACCAGTTCTCTGGTCAGCC
>JAOATP010000074.1 GCA_030158185.1 Propionicimonas sp. | reverse complement strand
ACGTCGCCGTCGTAGTTCTTGCAGGCCCAGACGTAGCCGCCCTCCCACTTCATGGCCGAGGCGACCATGTCGTCGATGAGGCGGTGCTCGTACGTGAGCCCCTTGGCCTCGAACTCGGCCTTGAAGTCGGCCTCGTACACAGCCTGGAAGATGTCCTTGAACTGGCCGTCGTACGCCTTGAGGATCGTGTTCTTCGTCGACAGGTACACCGGGAAGTTGCGTGCGAGGCCGTACCGGAGCGATGCGCGGGCGAAGTCGCGGATCGACTCGTTGAAGTTGTACATCCCCATCGCGACGCCGCCGCCCTCGGGCATCTGCACGACCTCGAACTCCATCGGCTCCGACCCGTCGGCCGGGGTGTAGGTCATGGTGACCGTGCCAGCGCCGGGCGCCTTGAAGTCGGTCGCCTTGTACTGGTCGCCGTGCGCGTGGCGGCCGATCACGATCGGCTTGGTCCAGCCGGGCACCAGCCGCGGGATGTTGCTGATGATGATCGGCTCGCGGAACACCACGCCGCCGAGGATGTTGCGGATCGTGCCGTTCGGCGAGACCCACATCTTCTTGAGGCCGAATTCGGTCACCCGCGCCTCGTCCGGGGTGATGGTGGCGCACTTCACGCCAACGCCGTGCTTCTTGATCGCGTTCGCCGAATCGATGGTGATCTGGTCGTTCGTGGCGTCGCGGCTCTCGATGCTGAGGTCGTAGTACTCGAGGTTCACGTCGAGGTACGGGTGGATCAGGCGCTCCTTGATGAACTGCCAGATGATCCGCGTCATCTCGTCACCGTCGAGCTCGACAACAGTGCCGACAACCTTGATCTTCGCCATCCCGCAGATCCTCCTGTGTTGCGATAGTGCCCAAAACATACCGTGGACGGGCGGGACGCTACCCTTTCAGCCGTGATCGACTCCACCCACTGGCTGCTGACCCTGTCGTGTGCCGACCGTCCCGGGATCGTGCACCAGGTGACCGGCGAGATCGTGGAGGCCAGGGGCAACATCACAGAGCTCCAGCAGTTCACATCCACCGAATCGGGCCGCTTCTTCATGCGCGTCCAGGTGCAGTCCGGCTTCGACCGGTCACACTTCGAGCGGGCCTTCGCCACCATCGCCGAGAGCCTCGGTGCGCAGTGGAACCTTGACTACGTCGGACGCCGCCGGCGCACCCTCATCCTTGCCAGCAAGGCCGGCCACTGCGTCAACGACCTGCTGTTCCGCCAGCGCTCGGGCTACCTGCCGGTCTCGCTGCCGCTGATCATCGCCAACCATCCCGACCTGGGTGACCTCGCCCGCTTCTACGGGGTGCCGTTCGAGCACCACCCGATCACCACCCCCGACACCAAGGCCGAGGTGGAGAAGCACATCCTCGACGTGGTCGCAGAGCACGACATCGAGCTGGTTGTCCTTGCCCGCTACATGCAGATCCTCTCCCCCGAGCTCTGCGAGGCGCTGACCGGCAAGGCGATCAACATCCACCACTCGTTCCTTCCCGGCTTCAAGGGCGCCAACCCCTACCGCCAGGCGCACTCCCGCGGGGTCAAGCTGATCGGCGCCACCGCGCACTTCGTCACGTCCGACCTGGACGAGGGCCCGATCATCGAGCAGAACGTCCGCCGCGTCGACCACACCATGGAGGTGCCGCAGCTGGTCGCGATGGGCCAGGAGCAGGAGAGCCGGACGCTGACCGAGGCGGTCAAGCTGTTCGCGGAGCACCGCGTCCTGCTGGACGGTGCCCGCACCGTCATCTTCAGCTGACGGGTCGACGAGCAGCACAAAAGAGGGGCAAGAAAGGGGACTGTCCCCTTATTTGCCCTTCGCTGCCTTCTCGTCGTAGTCCTCGAAGACGCGGGCGCCGACCAGTTCTGCCAGCTCCCAGCCGTCCTCGAGCGAGCCGTCGGCAACGATGACGCCGGTGTTGTCCAGGTGGGCCTTGCCGAGGGCCTCGACGAACCCCTTCACCCGCACCATCGACCACACCCGCAGCGCTGCCCCGTGGCTGACGACCATCACCACGTCCCTGCCGGAGGCCGCGATCGTCGCGATCGCTGCATCGAAGCGGGCCATGAACTCGTGCGCGTTCTCGCCTCCGGGGATACGCGCCTCCAGGTCACCCTTGCCCCAGGCGACCAGTGTGCCGATGTAGCGCGTGGAGTCCGCGGACAGCTCGTCGTCGCCCGCAGAGACCTCACGAAGGTCCGGCAGCACCTGCAGCTCGAGGCCGCGGGCTTCCGCGACGGGACGCGCGGTCTGTTGCGTCCGCACGAGGGTGGAGACGTAGACCGCCTCGATCGCGTGGTGACTGAGCCGCTCGACGAGCGACGCAGCCTGCTCCAGCCCGCCGTCGTCGAGGTCGGCCCCGGGCTCAGCGGTATCCAGCAGGAACCCGACATTCGAGGCGGTACGTCCGTGGCGGACGAGGATCAGGCGCATGGTTCGAGCATAGAGAGCGGGGACGCCCCGCCCGTACCCCGTCCGTCGGCGACCGGGCCGCTACCGTGAAGCCGGGAGGTTCCATGAAGGCCGGGCTGGTCGTCGTCGCCGTGGCAGTGGCGCTCGCCGGCTGCACGTCACCGGCGCCGGTGTCGTCGGCCCCTGCCTCGACGGCTGACTCCGGCGCCACGGCTGCTCCGACGACCTCGCCGGGCAGCACGACGCCCACACCCACTCCGAGTGTCGTCGCCAGCACCCCTCCTGCCGGACGCACCGACCTGATCCTGAGCGGGACGGCCATCGGTGACTTCCCGCTGGGAGCCACCCAGCAGGACCTGCTCGAGCGCGACCTGGAGTCGCGTCTGGGAAAGGCGAAGACGGGCCCGACGAAGGTCTGCCAGCTCCCCGGCGAACGCAACCGGTTCGCCGTCGTCGACCATTCCCGGAGCGGCCTCACCGTGCACTACGGACGCCGTGACACGGCCACCATCGCGATCAGCTGGGAGGTGGCGCTCGACCACGTCCCGCACGGCGTGAAGCTGGTGGACCGGCTGCCCTGGCGACCGACGTTCGCAGAGCTGGCGGCCAGCGACGGCGTCGAGATCTCAGTCAGCGCCGGCGTGAGGACGGCCCTGCTCACCGGCAGGGCGCTCAGCTACACCGGCCCGGTGGGGGCTTCCCGCCCGGACACCGTCCACGGCGGCCCGGAGCTGGCCTGCCGCTAGCTCCCCTCCCGGCGACTCAGGCCTTTGTGATCTTCGACGTCCGCGCAGAGTTCGCCGAGCGGTTGTTGTAGCCGCCGGACTTCCCTGTCACCTGGACGCGCACCCGCAGCCCGGCCAGCGACTTCGGGACGGTGAAGGTCGCCTTCGTCTGGCCCTTGAGCCTGGTCGACTTGCCGCTGGCCGCGACCCGGTACCACTGGTAGCCGAACTTCACCCCGGCCGGCGTCCAGGTGCCGGGGTTCACTGTCAGCACGGCACCCACCTTGGGGCGCGTGTTGTCGATGGTGGGGCGTCCCGCCCCGAGCGTGCCCTTGCCGACCTTCGAGGTGTAGGCCGAAGCCTTCGTCGTGGTTGCCCAGTACGGCACCCGCCCGGTGACGGCGACCCGCAGCTGCTGCCCCAGGTCTGCCGGGGTCACCTGGTAGGTCCGCCCCGACCCGACGGGCGCGGACGTGCCCCTGCGGTACCAGAGGTACGAGAAGGCGAGCCCGTTCGTCGGCGACCACGCACCCTCGGAGACGCCCAGTATCTGGCCGACCACCGGCGTGGTGTCGCGGACGGTCGGTGTCGAGCCCGTCACTGTCCCCAGCGGGGTCCTGACGACCTCGATCGTGCCGGTGACAGCAGAGCTGCCGTCTGCACCGACAAGGTTCCCCGAGCCGTCGACGGCACCCTGGCTGATCGTCCAGCGGTAGGTACCCGGGAGCACGAAGTTGCCGCCGTTCCTGCCGTCCCAGGCAAGGCCGTGCAGCGAACCGGTGCGCGTGGCGGGCAGCGGTGCTGCGTACACCACCCCTGCGCTGCCCTGGATGGTCATGGTTCCGGGTGCGAGCGCCTTGCTGGCGTCGAGGGAGAGGGTCCACCGGGCCGTGCCGGTGATCAGGTTGAGGCCGGGCTGGGTGATCACTCCCAGCACGCGGGGGGCCGACCGGGCAGCGCCGACGATGTCGCGCACCACCAGCTGTGACCCGGTGCTGTACGCCAGCCGGTGGCTGCCGTCGGTGCTCACGGCGCTCCAGTCGCGGTCGGGCATGCGCGTGACGGCGTCGGTCAGGATGTTCCACACCGCCAGCACGTCGTCGGTGTTGGGGTCACCGGCCGCCGCCGGCAGCTGCAGCACGACGAACCCGTCCCCCACCTCGATCGGGTAGCCGGCGTGCTGCCAGGACTGGTGGGTGCGGTAGTTGAGGACGACCGTCGTCGGCGTCCGGGACGCGCCCAGGGAGTTGAAGCCGAGGACGTAGTCGCCCCACAGCCCCAGCGCGTCGAACGTGGCCGGCTGGAACGCCGCCGGCACGTCGACCCGCGTCGAAGCCGACGACGTCACGTCGGCGACCTCGTACCGGTTGAGGCTCTGGTTGGTGAGCATCAGCGCGTGCGAGCCGAACAGTGCGCGCACCTGGCCCTGGCGCTGCGGCTTCCCGTCCACGCGCATCACCTGGTCGTAGGCGACGGTGCGGCCGACGAAGTAGGGACCGGTGAGCGACTCCGCGTTCGCGCCGTACTTGGGCGGGGTCAGCGAACCGGCGGGCCGGCCGCCTTCGAACAGTTGCAGGCGGCCGCCGTCGTCGACGAGGGTGCGCGAGCCGGAAGCACCGATCCCGACGGCCTCCGGGCCGAACAGCACCTCCTTGTCGACGGCCACGTCGCTCACCGAGCGTTGCCAGGCCTGATAACCGGACGCCGCCTGGCCGGTGCGGTCGTCGAGGCCGGTCACACGGTCGGGCGTGAGCCGCAGTCCGGTGACGTCCACGGGGGTGGTCGGGTGTGTGTAGAGCCTCGAGACGGTGCCGCCGGCCTCCACCTGGCCGATGTAGCCGGTGGTCCCCCTCCACACCGAGGCGAGCGGACGGGCCGAGTCCCCGACGGCGAAGACCTTCGACCGGTCGGCGGCCGGCGGGACGACCGGCGCCGGCTCACCGGGAGCTGCCGTACCGTCCACCACCAGTCGGGCCTGCGAACCGGCACCCCAGCGTGGGGTGACGAGCACCCATTCGGCCCCGACGTCGAGGGCGACGGTCGCCGCACGGGGGTCGGGGACGCCGTCGACGGTGAACGGCTGGCAGGAAGGGCCCGCAGAGGCGGTGGCGTCGAGGAAGCAGATGCCGAAGCCCTCGGCTGCGACGGTTGCGTAGACCACCTGGTCGCCGCGCAGGACGGCGGCCACGAGGCCCGGTACGGCCACGGGGGCCGACAGCACGGAGAGCTCGCCCGTCACGGGCTGGAGGTCGAGGTAGCCGTCTCCGGCGAGGCCCTCGGCGTCGGTGGTCGTCGTCGTCGCGAGCGCCAGCGAGCCGTCGTCGACATCGACCGTCGTGTGGACCGTCGTCGTGTCGGTGGGTGCGGTGAACGGCAGCGGGTGGACGTCGCCGGTGGCCAGGTCCTTCGCCGACCGGGTGGTGACGCCGTCGGCATCCGACCGGAGGATCGCGGTGTGGGCGTCGGCGGCCTCCACCCAGCCGCTCACGACGTGCTGCACCGGTGCGTCGTTGGAGAAGTCGTAGGTGAGCAGGGTCGTGGACTCACCGATCGTTGCCCACACCACCTTGCCGTGGGCGACATGGGCGATGCTGCCGTTGGCAGGCACCGTCGGCATGAACGGCACGAAGGTCGCACCGTTGTCCGTGCTCAGCCGGTCGGGAATCCTGCTGCCGGTCGACGACACGAGGAGAGCGCTTCCCGAAGCAGCGATGACGGTCTGCTCGGCCATCCCGCCCGGGAGCGTCACGCGCAGGTCGTCCCCTGCCGCGGTCGCGGTGGTGGGCGCAATCGCACCGAGCCCGAACATCGCCAGCCCGGACGCCAGGAGCACAGCGAAAGCCCGACGGGACGGGCGCACCCCCGTGCGTGCCCGTCTGGATCGCTCCATGACTTCCCCCAAACCGCTTCCCGCCGGTGCATGCGTGACGACAGTCCGGCAGTCAACACCCTATCCGCCGGGACGGTCTGCAGCTCGTCGCCGACCTGCGTCAGCCTGTCAGCCGAGGATCACGAGTGCCGGCGACGACGTGGCAGAGGCCGTGACGAAGCCGCTACGGGAGCCGACCACTGTCACCGTGAGGGCCGCGCCCTTGTCTGCGGCGACCACGTCGTAGGTCGCCCCGGTCGCGCCCGAGATCGGCGCTCCCGAGCGGTACCACGTGTAGGTGAAGGACGTGGCCGAAGGGCTCCAGGCGCGAGTGTCCGCGCGCACCGTCAGCCCGACGGAGGCAGCGCCGTCCACCAGTCCGGCGATCGTCACCGACCTGACGGTGAAGACACCCTTGACCACCGCGGACGAGGCTGCGGACGTCCTCGAGGCCGGCGCGTAGCCGTCCCTCGTTCCGGTCACCCGGACCTTGAGTGGGCGCCCGAGGTCAGCAGCCTGCACCTCGTACGTTGCCTTGGTGGCGCCGTTGATGGCCGTCGAGCCCCGGTACCACTGATAGGCGGGGGTCGCGCCCCCGTACCCCCAGGATCCGATACCGCTGGTTTCCGTGATCCTCAGCACCTGTCCCACCATCGGGGTGGTGTCTACCAGCTTCGGCGTGAGGGCTTGCAGGCCGCGCTCGATCACGGCTGTGGCGGTGGAGTAGCGCGTGACCGAGCCGTAGCCCGACCGCAGGTAGGTTGCCCGAACCTTGAGGCGCTTGCCGACGTCGGCGCTAGTCGTCGTGTACTGGCTCCTGGTTGCGCCGGCGATCCGCTTGCTGCCGCGGTACCACTGGAACGTGACCTTGCTCGCTCTCGGGCTCGCACTGACGGTCGCGGACAGTGCCATGCCTGCCTTGATCGAACCCGTGACGACCGGGTCGTCCGCACTGATGAACGCGCCTCGCTTCACCTTCCTTGTGTGCGCGGACTTGGCCGACTTCGTGCTGGAGCCCGGCTTCGTGACGGTGACCTTCACCCGCAGTTCCTTGCCGGTGTCTGCAGGCCGCACGGTGTAGGTGCCCGTGTTCGAGCCGGTGATCGCCTTCGTCCCGCGGTACCACGTGAAGGCCACCTTGCTGCCGGGACCCCCGCTGCCCGGCCTCGCTGAGAGCAACTGGTCGACCACGGGGGTGGTGTCGGAGATCTCCGGCGTGGTGTCGCCCGCCTTGACGGCCACCGTCCCCGAGGCCGGCGACCTACCGTCGATGGCGAACAGGGCCTTTCCGGCATCCGCGGCGTCGGTGACCTTCAGGGTCCAGGTGTACTGGCCGTCGGCCACCGGGTTGCCACTGCTGTCCTTGCCATCCCAGGAGACATCCCTGATCGAACCGTCGCTCGACGGCGGGACGTCCAGCACGCGATCGACGACACTGCCGGAGCCCGAGCCGTGGCTGATCTCGAGAGTGCCGGCCGACAGTGGTTTGGTCGCGTCGAACTCCGGGGTCCACGGCCCTGCGTAGGGACGGAAGGTCGCCGGCGCAACGGTGCCGAGCAGCCGCGGGGCTGACAGGCCCATGCCCGGGACCGTGGCCACCGCAATCCCGTTCTCCTCGATATAGGCGACGTGATCCCCATCGTCGAGCGACGCCTGGGTGGCACGCTGGTCAAGGGCCGTCCGGTCGTTGGTCAGGTAGTTGAACAGGACGGTTCGACCGTCATCGGCCACCGACTCCGAGATCAGGGCAACGCCATCGCCGAGCTCAACCAGGTCCCCGCCCCTGAACCGCGTCGGAGGCGCGGCCGTGACGTAGTTGTAGAAGTAGATGTCCATCTCCCTCGTCGCGTCATCCCAGACGGAGAGGGCGACCCAGTCACCCCAGGCTGCAGTCAAGGACGGAACCCAGGTCCCGCTCACCTGTGGGGGGGAGAAGCTGATCGCCGAGGCCGCCGGTTTCGCGAGATCCTTCACGAACAGCCGGGGCCTGCCCTTCACGTCCGGCCCGCGCCCGACGTAGCGACTTCCGAAGATCGTCACCGGATTTGTGGCGGTAACCGGCCCCGAACTGGTCCGAATCGTCCGGTCCATGGTCCTTGATCCGCCGGTCATGACATAGGGCCCACTCGCGGCCACCAGCGAGCTCACCAGGGGTCCGGTTACCGTGAGACGACCCCGGTCGTAGAACCGCATCCCACCGGTCTCCGCAGTGAACACGCGCGCTGCGCTCGCCAGCACGTAGCCCTGCCCACCGAGTCGCGATTCGTCCCCGATGGCGTCCGGAGTCACCTTTCGGGTCCAGAAGTAGGAATCGTCATGCGCGAGGTTGATCGAGTAGCCAACCAGCCGATCAGCGGCGAGATCCAGGTATGAGGGGCCGACAAGCTGGGCAGGGTCGCTGAACGCCAACGTGGTCGCACCACTGGTTTCCACCCGGTGAACGGCGTCATGCGTCCCGTTCTCCACCCGGATCAGGGGACGGGTCGGTCGTCCCATGCCCTGGAACCTGGCGTCCGATCCCTCGTAGGTGACCTTCGTGAGAGCGTCGGCTTCCCAGAGGTACTGGACTCCGTCGATGTCGAGCCGAATCGTGTCGCCGGAGCGGTCTGCCCAGACCGACTGGGACGCATCCCCGAGGGTTGCGATGCTCCTGCAGTCCGGGCTCCCCTGCGCTGCGGCCACCGGCCAGGCGCACAGCGACACATCGGTACCCGCGCGCCTGACGATCTCGACCTGCGCGCCGCGGATGGCTGCGTAGGCCACGAAGCCCCCCACGCGCACGGGATGGCGGCCACCACTACCGTCGAGCGGCATGACCTCGATGTCGGTGGCGAGCTTGTTGCCCGAGACGTCCAGATGGTCCACCAGGTAGAGGGCCGCATCGGAGTAGACGGAGACGCGCTCCGGTGACTCCGTCGCACCGGCCGGCGGAACGAGCTTCTCCGAGTGCAGCTCCACCTGTGTCGCGGTCGCGAGGTCGAGGGCGACGAACGGGTGGTTCAGCTTGCTGTCCGCAACGACGGCGGTCCGGGAATCGGCAGCCCACGCAGAAAGCCCGGGTGGCATCCAGTGGAAGTCCTTCCGGTTGGTTGCCAGTTCGAACACGTCGACGAAGGCCTTGTTCACGAACACGGCCTTGCCGGAATCCACCGAGCTGAGCTCACCGCCGTGATCGGCAGCGGCCTGCTGCCAGGTCGCACCGCCGTCGGAGCTCCACCCGTAGCGCCAGCCGAACTCCACAAGGAGGTCGTCGCCCCAGGCGGCCGCGACATCGGCGCGCGAGATGTCGAGTCCGAACGGCGCTTGCAGGATCGGTCCGAGCTCACCCGCAGTAGCGGTCGTCGTCGGGAGGGACGTCAGGCCTGCGGAGAGGATCACCGCCATACCGAGCGCAGCAGCAGTCCTTCGGGTCGGCCGTGGCCTCATTGCAGCTCCTCGGAGGCGATTCGCGGGGGCGAACCTGTGAACAAACTGTTCGGAATCTAGCAGCGGATTCATTCACCCTCAGGCGAATGGGTGAACCCGACCAGGCCCGTACATCCCGGGGTGGGCAGCGGAAGAAATCCGACGTAGCCAGAGCACACCTGCACCAATTCCCGCGCAAGGACCGGATGGCTGGAAGTCGCCGCTCAGGAGGCCGGGCAACTGCTAGCGTCGGATGCGACTCGCACTGCATCACAACTCATTGAGGAGCCCATCGTGAGCAAGACCCCCGTCAAGGTTGCTGTCACCGGCGCAGCCGGGCAGATCTGTTACAGCCTGCTGTTCCGCATCGCCAGTGGCGCCCTGCTCGGCCCGGACCAGCCGGTCGAGCTGCGTTTGCTGGAGATCACCCCGGCACTGAAGGCGCTCGAGGGCGTCGTCATGGAGCTGGACGACTGCGCGTTCCCGCTGCTGAGCAAGGTGCAGATCGGCGATGACGCCAACACCGTCTTCGACGGCGTGAACCTCGCGATGCTGGTCGGCGCCCGTCCGCGCACCGCCGGCATGGAGCGCGGCGACCTGCTGAGCGCCAACGGCGCCATCTTCACGGCGCAGGGCAAGGCGCTCAACGCTGTTGCAGCCGACGACATCCGCGTTCTCGTTACCGGCAACCCGGCCAACACCAACGCGCTGATCGCCATGAGCAACGCCCGCGACATCCCGAAGGAGCGGTTCAACGCGCTCACCCGCCTCGACCACAACCGCGCGATCTCGCAGCTGGCGGCCAAGCTCGGTGTCGCGGTGACCGAGGTCAAGCACATGACCATCTGGGGCAACCACTCCGCCACCCAGTACCCCGACATCTTCCACGCCGAGGTCGGCGGCAAGAACGCAGCAGAGCTGGTCAACGACCAGGCCTGGATCGCCGACACCTTCATCCCGACGGTGGCCAAGCGCGGCGCTGCGATCATCGCTGCCCGTGGCTCGTCGTCTGCGGCATCCGCGGCCAACGCCACCGTCGAGCACATGCACGACTGGGTGCTCGGTAGCGCAGAGGGCGACTGGGTCTCGATGTCGGTGCCGTCCGACGGCTCCTACGGCGTGCCCGAGGGCCTCATCTCCTCGTTCCCGTGCGTGGTCAGGAACGGCACGTACGAGATCGTCCAGGGCCTTGAGCTGAACGAGTTCAGCCGCGCCAAGATCGACGCCTCCGTCGCGGAACTGATCGACGAGCGGGACGCGGTCACCGAGCTCGGCCTGATCTGATCCTGTAGCGAAGCAGAGGGCGTGGGTGCCAGTGCACCCACGCCCTTTGCCATGTCCTCACTGCGCGGTTATACGCAGGTCCCGGACGCTGACTGCATAGTGTGGGCGCACGTAGTGTGCCAATGTCCACACCCCCTCGGGGCATCAAGCCCCGGTCAGAGACCATCCGGGAGACACATGCCCAGCACCACCCCCCGCAGCGCCCTCGCAACGCTCGCCGTCGGACTTTCTGCAGCAGCGCTGATCGCCACGGCACTCGCCGTCCCGGCCACCGCGGACCCGCTCGACCGCACCAGCGAGGACCTCACCGCCCGCCACGTCCCCGAAGAGCTCAAGGGCAAGGCCCTTCCCGACAAGTGGCTCGTCCAGGTCTCCGGGGCGCCGTCCCTGCGCGGCGGCAGCCGGTCGGCGGCCAGGTCGCGACAGGCCGGCGTCCAGAGCGCTGCGCGCGACGACGGTGTGAAGCTCTCGGTCCTGCACAGCTACACCCGGGTGTGGAACGGCTTCTCGGTGAAGGCCAGCAAGGCTGAGGTCGACAAGCTCCGGACGCTGCCGGGAGTGACCGCGATCTACCCGGTGTTCCCGGTCGCCCTCCCTGACCGGACGGTGGAACCCCAGCTGAAGTACTCGCTGCCGATGATCGGTGCCGATCTCGCCCAGGTCGAGGGCTACTCCGGCGACGGCATCAAGGTGGGCGTCATCGACACCGGCATCGACTACAACCATCCCGACCTCGGCGGCTCGGGCACGCCGGGCAACAACGCCGATTTCGGACCGGGTGCTCCGCGCGTGAAGTACGGCTACGACTTCGTCGGCGACGACTACGACGCCAACGTCTCCGGCTCGCAGCCGGACCCCGACGCCTTCCCCGACGACTGCAACGGGCATGGGACGCACGTCTCCGGCATCATCGGCGCCGACGGGGACCCCGCGACCGGACATGCCCGGGGAGTCGCTCCGCAGGTGACCTTCGGCGCGTACCGGGTGTTCGGCTGCGAAGGCTCCGCCGACACGGAGGTGATCCTCGCGGCCATGGATCGGGCTGCGGAGGACGACATGGACGTGGTCAACATGTCTCTGGGTGACGCCTTCGCCACCTGGCCGGACTACCCCGACGCAGCCGCGGCCGACGCCCTGACCGACGCCGGCACCCTCGTCGTCGCTTCCGCGGGGAACTCCGGCGAGTCTGGCCTGTTCTCCTCCGGTTCACCCGGCGTGGGCAGGAAGGTGATCTCGGTCGCGTCCGTGGAGAACACCAACATCACCCTGCGCTACTTCACAGCAGACCCCGTCCCCGCCGGCACCGATGGCCACTTCGGCTTCGTGCCTGCCGAGGCGGCACCCCTGCCGCCCGACTCCGGTTCTTCACCGCTGGCCGTACCGCCGAGCGGCAACACCCAGGGCTGCGACCCGCTGACCGGACTGGCGGGAAAGGTCGTGCTCATCCAGCGCGGCACCTGCTCGTTCTACCAGAAGGCTCTTGACGCCCAGCTCGGTGGTGCAGCCGGTGTGGTGATCTACAACAACGCTCCCGGCATCCTGAGCCCCACCGTCGAGGGCGCGCAGGCGATCACCATTCCGGTGGTCCTCGTCGCCCAGAGCGACGGCGCGTCACTGGCTGCGCAGGTCAACTCCACTGCAACGACCCTCAGCTGGACGGCCGCGACGAAGGCGTCCCCCAACCCGACGGCCGGCCTGGTATCCGACTTCAGTTCGTTCGGGATGTCCGCCGACCTCACCCTCAATCCGGACGTGGCCGCGCCCGGGGGCAACATCTGGTCGACCTTCCCGATCGAGCAGAAGAGCTACGCCAACCTCTCCGGCACGTCCATGGCAGCACCGCACGTTGCCGGGTCGGTTGCGCTCCTGCTGCAGGCCGCACGCCTGGCCCATCGTGACCTGGACGGTGACGTGTCTGCTGTGCGTTCTGCGCTGCAGAGCACGGCGAAGCCGATCAGTTCGCTGTTCCAGTTCGGCCAGGCGGTCGTCAATGGTGTCTACGAGCCGACGGTGCGTCAGGGCGCAGGCCTGATCCAGATCGACAAGGCGATCGCAGCTGCGCTGACAGCAACGACCGTCAGCCCGGGCAAGATCTCCGTCGGGGAGAACCGCAGCAGCTACTACAAGAAGACGCTGACCCTCACCAACCACGGCACGAAGACGGAGAAGTACACCCTGAGCGTGCAGGACGCAGCGGGTGTCGGGCCGAGCCCGACGACCTTCTGGTACGACTACAGCACCAGGAAGGTGTCCGCGAAGTTCTCGTCGAAGACGGTGACGGTGAAGGCAGGCAGGACGGCGAAGGTCGCGGTCTACCTCAAGCAGCCATCGCTGAAGACGGGCTGGCTCTACGGCGGCTGGGTGAAGTTCACGAAGTCGGACAAGAGCAAGACGCTCGTCGTCCCCTTCGCAGGCATCTACGGCGACTACCAGAAGGTGAAGGTCCTCCAGGACGCCTGGGACGTGAACAGCGCCGGCACCGCCCTCGAGGTGGTGGCCGACCTGCCGGCGCTCTCGACCTCGGATGACGTCGGGGACATCGTCTCCCCGACGGATCCGAAGCCGACGTTCACCATGGCCGACGCTGCGCACAGTCCCTACCTGCTCTTCCATTTCGACTACCCGGTGAGCAACGCGGTCTTCAACGTCTACAGGGCGACGGCCAACGGCAAGAAGGGCGCGGAGGTCTTCCCCGGGCGCAGGATGATCGCAGAGACCGGCGAGTTCGGCAGGGATGACAGCTACCTCGTCCTGCCGTTCGACGGGAAGATCCCCTTCAACAACAGCACGGCCGCCGGCCTCACTGTGCCCAACGGTGACTATGTGCTCGAGCTCAGGGTGCTGAAGGCCCTGGGGAGGAAGGGCACGTCGAGTCACTGGGAGACCTACGTGTCGCCGGCCTTCACAATCCAGCGCACGACGCCCTGAGAATCCCGCGCCGGACGCCCTGACAACGGGGTCCGCGGACGGCCGGAAACTGGTCTGTCCGCGGACTCCTCAAGGGGTGTGGGGTCGGATATCCTGCGAGCGTCCATGCGCTCCGGGGGGAGCGGACGAGTACCCCAGCCAGTCCGTACTTCAGGGAGAGAGCATGTCAGCAAACTCGCGCGCGCGGGTTCTGTCAGTTGCGGCCGCAGGCCTCACTGTCACTGCCCTATTTTGCGCAACCATCATCCCGGCCTCGGCAGCGCCGACTCCGCCGATCCCGTCCCCGTCCGTCGCGAAGCTGAAGCTTCCCGACGGCACCGCAGCCTCCCGGGCGATCCCGGGCCGCTACCTCGTTGAGACCGTGGCGACGCCGCTGTCCCGCGGTGGCAGCAGGTTCTCCAACGACAGCACGACCAGGGCGACGACGGCGGCGGCAAAGGCGGCCGGCGCGAAGGTCGGCAGCAGCTACTCCGAGCTGTGGAGCGGGGTGAGCGTCACGGCAACCGAAGCCCAGATCAAGGTGCTCGCCCAGTCGCCCAGCGTCAAGGCCGTCTACCCGGTGCTCCGGGTCGCTCTGCCCAAGACCACCAGGAGCGCGACAACGGTCTCGAGCGCGCTCGACCAGATCGCGGCCCTCGGCCTCGGCCAGGACGGCACCGGCATCAAGGTCGGCGTCATCGACACCGGCATCGACTACAACAACCCCGACCTCGGTGGCGGCGCCACCTTCCCGACGCCACGCGTCGCGTACGGCTACGACTTCGTCGGTGACGACTACAACCCCGATTCCAGCGTGCTCGCCGACACCTTCCCGCACGAGGACGCTGATCCCGACGACTGCGAGGGCCACGGCACCCACGTCGCCGGCATCATCGGCGCGGACGGTACCGGTGACGGAGACTCCGCCAGGGGCGTTGCTCCGGCCGTGACGCTCGGCGCCTACCGAGTGTTCGGCTGCGAGGGCAGCACGGACACCGCCGTCATCCTTTCGGCACTGAACAGGGCGAAGGCCGACGGCATGAACGTCGTCAACCTGTCCCTTGGCAGCGACTTCGACTCGTGGCCGAGCTACCCCGACGCCGTCGCCGTCGCCAACCTGGCAAAGGCCGGCGTTGTCGTGGCGGTCGCTGCGGGCAACTCCGGTGACACCGGCCTCTTCTCGGCCGGCTCGCCCGCCGTCGGTGCAGGCGTCATCTCCGTCGCGTCCTACGAGGGCGAGAAGATCAAGACCAAGGCCATCGCGGTCAACGGCGTGAAGTACGCCTACACCGCTGTGGCCGGCACGGCCATCGCTCCGGCCGACAACAGCACCGCGATGCAGCTGGCTGTGGGCTCCACCCTGACTGGGTGCACCGCAGACGGTGGCGTTGCCGCAGTCCCGCCGAACACAGCTGTGCTGCTCAAGCGCGGCACGTGCATCTTCCGCGAGAAGGTGCAGAACGCCTTTGACGCCGGTGCGGCGGCTGTTGTGATCTACAACAACGTGCCGGGCCTGGACAGCTTCACCGCTGCCGACGAGGTCGGGCCCGACTTCACGATCCCTGCCATCAGCATCGGTGGTGCACAAGGTGATGCCCTCGCTGCCTCCCTGGCGACCCCGATCGATCCGACGATGACCTGGATGAGCGTCCAGTCCGACCTGACCAACCCTGACGGTGGCCAGATCTCGACCTTCAGCTCCGCCGGTCTCGCCGCCGACCTGAGCCTCGTGCCGACGATCAGCGCCCCCGGCGCCAAGATCTACTCCACCCTCCCGGTCGAGCTCGGCAGCCACGGCAACCTTTCCGGCACCTCGATGGCAACGCCGTACATCGCCGGAACCGCAGCCCTAGTCATGAAGGCTCGGGGACTCGTCGGCAAGGCGAGCACGGTGGCCCAGCTCCTTTACAACACGGCCAACCCGGTGCTGAAGAACACCGAACTGGGCACGACCAGGCCCGAGGCCGTCTTCCGTCAGGGCTCCGGCCTGGTGAACGTCGCCAACGCGCTCGGCGCAACGGTGACCGCTTCGCCGTCGACGATCAAGCTCGGTGAGGGCACCAACCACACGGTGTTCATCACGCTCACGAACAGGACCGCGGGCACCCTGAAGTACAAGGTGGCACGGATCTCCGGTGTGAGCGCGGCCGCCAGCACCAGCGGTGGCAGCTATGTCGGCACCACAACGCCGAACTACGGCTGGTCGGACATCGGCTTCAAGGCCAGCAAGAGCGTCACCGTCAAGGCGGGCAAGACCGTCAAGGTGAAGATCAAGCTGACCCCGCCGTCCGTGCTCAGGGGCAAGGCAGGCCTGCTGTACGGCGGCTGGGTGCAGTTCACCACCACCGGCGCGGGCAACACCGTCACGGTGCCGTTCGTCGGCCTGCGCGGCGACTACCAGGCCGTCAAGGTGCTCAACAAGTTCAAGTACGACGACGGCGTCAATGCACCCTCGTCGATGCCCGGCCTCGGCTACCTCGACGGAGATGGATACCTCCAGTTCGTGACCGACAACCCGCACAACTACACGAATGACCCGAACACCTTCGACGTGCCCTTCGCCATCTACCACCTGGACTATCCGGCCAGCGACGTGCAGTTGAAGCTCACCGACCAGAAGACCAGGAAGTCCTACTACGCGATCCTCGACTGGAGCACCTTCAAGACCGATGGCACGTACAGGATCAACAGCAAGTCGACCCACCTGTACAAGCAGTCAAGGGATGTCGGTGCACAGGTCATTGCGCTGGAGGGCCTCTACTCCAAGGGCAAGGCTTACCCCGTGCCCGACGGCACCTGGAAGATGCAGCTGCGGGTACTGAAGCCGCTGGGCACGTCTTCCAAGAGCAAGCACTGGGAGTCGTGGACCAGCAGGGTCTTCACGATCGGGTGATCACTCTCGACTGACAGAACGGCCGGCCCTTCTGGGCCGGCCGTTCTGCTGTGTTCTGTGGCCCGGGTGGCCCGGTGAAACAACCTACGGTTGCGTAGCTCGCGGCGCTAGGGTGTCGGGTGACCCCCCGGAACCATGTCGAAGGAGACCGAACAATGGCGTTCATCGGCCGCCCCGCCACCGAAGCCACCGAGGCGGTGCGCAGGGTCCGGGACTTCCTGCTCGCACACGGCCAGGACTACGCGGGCGCCGTCGCCGGCTTCGAATGGCCGGAGGTCGAAGAGTTCAATTTCGCCACCGAGTGGTTCGACGTGGTCGCCGGCGAGCATCCCGATCGGGCTGCCGTCACCATCGTCTCCGCGGACCTGAGCACCCAGTCGTGGACCTACGGCGAGCTCGCCCGCCGCTCCAACCAGGTGGCGCGCTGGCTGCGCGGCCAGGGCCTCGGCGAGGGCGACCACGTCATCGTCATGCTCAACAACACCATCGAGCTCTGGGAGCTGCTGCTCGGGCTGCTCAAGATCCGTGCGGTCGCCATCCCCACCTCGACCCTGCTCGCTGCTGCCGACCTTGCCTACCGGGTGGAGCACGGCGAGGCGCGCGCCGTGGTCGCCCCGACGAACCTGAGGAACCGGCTCGAGGGCCTGCCGAAGTCGGTCCTGCGGATCGGGGTCGGCGAGGGCACCCCGTCCGGCTGGAGCTCGATGGCCGACTCGCACCACGCACCCGAGTCCTACCTGCCGCGCGCTGCGACGAAGGCGTCCGCCCTGAGCCTGCTGTACTTCACCTCCGGCACCACCGCCCGGCCCAAGCTGGTCGCGCACACCCAGGTCTCCTACCCGGTCGGACACCTCTCGACGATGTGGTGGCTCGGCGTGCGTCCGGGCGACGTGCACCTGAACATCTCGTCCCCGGGGTGGGGCAAGCACGCCTGGAGCAACTTCTTCTCGCCCTTCCTCGCCCAGGCGACGGTCTTCGTCTTCAACTACGAGCGGTTCGACGCCGGCAAGCTGATGCAGGTGATGGACGCCCACGACGTCACCACCTTCTGCGCGCCGCCGACGGTGTGGCGCATGCTCATCCAGGCCGACCTCACCCAGCTCTCGAAGCCGCCGCGTGAACTCCTGGGCGCCGGTGAGCCGCTGAACCCCGAGGTGATCACCCAGGTGCGCAAGGCGTGGGGTGCGACGATCCGGGACGGCTTCGGCCAGACCGAGATGACCTGCTGTGTCGGCAACTCCCCCGGCCAGCTCGTCAAGGACGGCTCGATGGGACGGCCGATGCCCGGCTACCCCGTTGTCCTGCTCGACCCGGTGACCGGTGAGCCCAGCCCCGAGGAGGGCGAGATCTGCCTCGACCTCTCCAGGCCGATCCTCGGGTTGATGGCCGGCTACCACAACGATCCGGACATGACGGCAGAAGCCTGCCGCAACGGGTACTACCACACCGGCGACATCGCCTCCTGTGACGCCGACGGCTACCTCACCTACATCGGTCGCGCCGATGACGTGTTCAAGGCCTCCGACTACAAGATCTCCCCGTTCGAGCTGGAGTCGATCCTGCTGGAGCACCCGTACGTCACCGAGGTCGCGATCGTGCCGAGCCCCGACCCGTTGCGGGCAGCCGTGCCGAAGGCCTTCATCACCCTCGCGATGGACGCTGCCACCCGCCAGCAGGAGGCTGCCCGCGAGATCTTCGCCCACGCCCGCGAGCGTCTCTCCGGCTACCAGCGGGTGCGGATCGTCGAGTTCGTGACGGAGCTCCCCAAGACCATCTCGGGCAAGATCCGCCGCGTCGAGCTTCGCGAGCGCGAAGCCAAGCGTGTGGCGGAACAGGTGCGCGACAACCAGTTCCTGGAGAGCGACTTCCGCTAGCCCCCCAACGGTCCCTGAGGAGCTTCGCGAGCGCAGCGAACGAAGCGTCACGAAGGGCCGCAGCCACCCTTCACCACCCTCGCCAGCTCAGTGCACCGACCGAAGCACCCCCACGGCCAGCCATCCAGCGAAGACGGTCACACCGAGGAAGATCGCGAACGGCACCACCTCGAGGCTGCCCTCCACCATCCACGCGGAGAGCAGCATCGCGAGGATCGCGCCGGCCATGGTCACGGCCTTCACGCTGAACAGTGCCGCCAGCAGGTGCCCGGCGGGACGCCGACGCCAGACCAGCAGGGCCGTTGCCAGGGCCAACGGCACCACGAGCCCGAGGTCCAGCGCCTGGACGGAGAGGGTCGGCGTGCCGAGCAACCCGGCGCCGGCAAGATCGCCGGACAACCCTGTGGAGATCCGCGGCACCCACATCGCCAGCAGCAGCGCGGCTGCGAGGAAGCCGAACGCGATCAGGCTGCGACGCGGGAACCCGTCCGCGTGCGCGGCCAGCGTCTCCGCGTCCACCGTCGACCAGAGCCAGGCGATGCCGACGAGGCTCAGGGGGAAGAGCAGCACGAACAGCGGGAACAGCGGGCCCAGCGCCCAGAACACCGCGTACATCAGGTACTGGTAGGCGAAGTAGCCGAGGATCCCCAGGGCAGCCAGTCGCCCGCGCACCGATCCGCGCGCGATGAAACCGGCAGCCACGAGCAGCGCGGGCGCAGCGACGAACAGGGTCACCGCGTCCCAGCCGACCCCCTCAGCCACCACCCGCACGGCGTTGTAGGCGTACACGCCGTCGGTGGCGTAGCGGTACGCCTCGCCGCGGATGCTGGTCGCCGGCGCGCTGGCGCCGCTCCCCCGGGCGAACACCCCGATGGCGGACGCCGTCGCGGCGGCCATGCCGATGAACCCGCAGTACAGCGCAAGCGAGCGAGCGTCACGAACCGTTCCCTGAGGAGCTCGTGAGCGCAGCGAGCGAGCGTCACGAAGGGCGGCCCGCGCCGTCACTTCGACGCTCCGTCCCAGAAGAGCTCGAGCAGCTGGTCGACGGCAACCTCGAGCTTCACGGCGTCCGGGGCCGTGAAGCCCAGCACCGTCCGCATGATCACGAAGCTCGAGGTGAGGCTGAAGAAGGCCTCCGCCAGAACAGCCGCCGGCAGGTCACCGCGCACCTCCCCTGTCGACTGGCGGGTGGCGAAGAAACCGGCCATCGCTGCGAGGTTGCCCTGCGGGCCGCCGGCGAAGAGCTCGGCCACCTCGGGGACGGTGCCTGCCTCGAAGGCGAGCCGGGTCATCAGGCCGCCGTCGGCGAGGCCGTTGGCAACCTCGCGCTGCGCGAGTTGCCGCACCGCTTCCTTCACCGGGACGGTGTCGAGGTCGGCGAGGGCCCTCCCGGGCTGGCGCGCTGCCACCCTCCCGACGACAGCGGCGAGCACGCCCTGCTTGTTCGTGAAGTTGCGGAAGATCGTGACCTCGTTGAGGCCTGCCGCTTCGGCGATCATCCGGGTGCTGGTGGCCTGGTAGCCACGCTGGGCGAACAGGCTGGACGCAGCGTCCAGGACCTTCGTTGCCGAGTCCTGCGGTGTCATTGGTGATCCTTGCGTGTAAGTGCTTACTTGCACCATAGGCCTGACACCAGACCCTGTCGAATTGGGTCGAGTGGTTCGGAAATGACCCACGAAGTCGTCAGGGAAGGACTGTCAGAGGCGGGTTCTAGGTTGGACACGTGAGCGAGTCAGGGGTACACGTGGCGGGGTCGGGCACCGACCTGATCGACCCGTGTCCCAGTGCGGCGGCGGAACTGGTGGACGCGATGGTTGCTGCGATCACCGACCCGTCAGTAGAGGAACTGGAGCCGTGGCGGCTGACGGACCGTCGACTGATCGCCGAACTCGAGGCTGCCCAGGTGCAGGCGACCCGGGCGCAGGCGCGCTGGCTGGCACTCCTTGCCGAGGCAGAGGCCCGGGACGCCACCTACCACGAGCTTGGGGTCAAGTCCCGCGCGGTGGTGTGGTTTAGCCGGTGAGGCTGAGGGTGCGGGCGTGGGTTTCGGGTAGGTCGTTGTTGAGGGTGTCGATGAGTCGTCGCATGCTGGTTTCGGAGAGGTAGCGGCGTTCGCCGTATTGCCATTCTTCGTGTTGCTCGAGGAGGATCGCGCCGACGAGGCGGGTGACGCTGTCGCGGTCGGGGAAGATCTGGACGACGTCGGTGCGGCGTTTGATCTCGCGGTTGACGCGCTCGATGGGGTTGTTGGACCAGATCTTTCGCCAGTGCTCGGGTGGCATGGGCGCGAATGCGGTCAGGTCGGGTTCGGCGGCCTCCAGCATGGCGGCGATGGCGGGGAACCCGGCGCGGAGGCTGTCGGTGACGTGCTGATAGCAGGCGGTGACGGCTTCGGCGTTGGTTTGGGCGAACACGGTCCCGATCAGGGCGTTGACCGGCTTGGAGCGGGCCGAGCCGAGTGCCTGGGTGACGTTGCGGGCGAAGTGGACCCGGCAGCGTTGCCAGCCGGCGCCGGGCAGGATCGCCTTCACCGCGGCTTTCAGCCCGGCGTGGGCATCGGAGATGACCAGCACCACCCCACACCGGTCATTGCTGGTGGCGACCTTGAGCCCGCGTTCGCGGAGGCCACGGAGGAACTCGGTCCAGAAGTCCGTGGTTTCGGCGTCGCCGATCGCCATGCCGAGGATTTCGCGGCGGCCCGCGGCCGAGACCGCGGTGGCGACCACGACGGCTTGGGAGGCGACCCTCTTGCCCAGCCTGACGTCGAGGTAGGTGGCGTCCAGCCACACGTAGGGGTACCAGGTGTCATTCTCGTCGAGGCGGCGGGCTAGGAACACCGCCACGTACTCGTCGATCTCGGCACAGATC
>JAOATP010000073.1:16851-21276 GCA_030158185.1 Propionicimonas sp. | reverse complement strand
GACCTGTCCGATCCGGAATCGCTCGCACCGGAACCGCGCCCAATCAGTCATCTGTCCAAGGACCAGGCCGTCGTACCCCTGTTGAGTATCGCCGCAGCCAACGTGATTCGTCCGTTCGAAATCGCCGTCCCCACGGAAACACGCCGCAAGGCCATGGAGGACCTCACCGCCGAGATGTGGCTGGGTGGCGCAATCGGAGCGGACGTGTTCGCCGCCATCGACGAGGCACGCAAGGCACTCGCTAGCGCCGGTGGAACGAACTGGTTCAAGTGGGTGGCCCTCGGGGTTGGTGTAGCAGCCTTGGTCGCCGCGACGGGAGGGCTGGCATTGGTGGCCGCACCGGGAGTTGCGGGAGCAGCCGCAATCACCAGCGCCTTGGCGGCCTTCGGGCCCGGTGGCATGATCGGGGGCCTGCTCACCGCCGGCACTCTAGTGACCGCCGGAGGCGGTGGAATCGCGTTGAGCCTAGCCAGCCCTGGGACGACCGCAGAAACCGTAGAAGCGGTGGTCGGGGCACAGCTGGCTGCCGCCCTTCTCCGACAACGCCAGGGCCTTGAGCAGGATCTGACGATTTGGTCCAGCCTGATCGAGACGGGAATCGCAGTTCGGCGTGAACGCGCACGTCTTGAGGCATTCTCCGATGAGTCGGCACCCACACTCAAGGAACTGCAGCGGAAGCTCGTCGCTATCGATCGCGCTCTCACCTATCTCGCCAAGCACGGTTTGGGACCGACACAATCCTCCGAAGGGAGTGAGTCACCTCTCAGCTAACTGCATCTCGCGCCGTGATTGACGAACGGTCCAGGTTGCATCGGACCTGTTCGCGTTGAGCAACGCTCACTACGCTGCGCCCATGGCAGCTGATGCGGGGGATACCACCTCGGTGGAGAGCGAGGTCACCGAGTTCGTGGGGCCCGTTTTTCACTACACAACCCCTACCGGCCTTTTGAACATCTTGGAGAGAAAGGAACTCTGGGCGACAGAAGCCGCCGGCATGAACGATGTGGCTGAGGTTCGGCAAGGTTGGGCGTTCATCCGAGATTGGATGACGGACCAGGATCCCACTGACGATGTGATCATCTGAAGTTCGTGGCTGGTCTTGACCAACTATCGCCATACGACCACCCCGCGCGGTCAACCGATGGGGTGTTCATGTGCTGCGCCTCCACACGCCCGGATGACGCGAATCAGTGGCGTTTGTACGCCAACGCTGCCCGGGGATACTGCATCGAGTTGGATGGTCGGATTCGGCTGTCAGCCGTGAGTGACGGACGGCGGCCGAAGCCACTTCCTGATCAGTCGGCGCTACCCCCGGCGAAGCGTCGAATACGGATTCCGGATGGCGTCGCCATGTCCCCATGGCTGAGAGTGCTCTACACCCACGAAGAGAAGACACTCGCGCTGCGGCGGCTGGTCACGAGGATCACGGCGGAGCGACTCAAGCTGGTCGAGCACGCCACAGCGGAGGGCTGGCCAGAGGACGACTACCGGGTCGAGGCGGACATGATGCGAGATACGCACTCCGGCGATCTCGCCCGGCTTGCCCAACTTATGAAGTCCGCAGGGTTCGAAGGCGAGCATGAGGTTCGGCTCATCGCCTGGTCGTGGTGGAGGGCGCCCGCATTCCGAGCCACCCCGCACGGAGTGGTTGGTTACATCCGGCTGACCCAGTCAATCAATCAGCGCGACCCGAACGAGGTGGTGTACCTCAAGGATCCGGGATTGGTGAACGGCAAGACACTGCCGATTCGCTCGGTACGGCTCGGTCCGTTGTTGCACGTACAGAACAACAGGGGAACCATTGAGGCACTGCTTGGTGCAAACGCGCTCGCCGCGGTGCCGGTAATCGAGTCAGAGGTGCCGCTCGGTAACTGACCGCGGCGCGGACAACCAATGCACGATTGTTCGCGCGTCTTGTGCCCCTTTTTCCCCCTCGGCGCCAATCGCCTCGCCAGAAGTTCGGAGGGTAGTGGTGGCCTACGATGGGCTAGCCGAAGGTGAACTGAGCGCGAGCGAGCGGGCGGGGCATTTGGGGACGGAAGCCCTCGAAGACATCCTGCCTACGCCCTGCCTAGGGGGTTCCGCCCAGGCATGCGCGAACCCTAGAATCTGGTAGCGACAAGGGTAAACATGAGCGTAACTGGGCGTCCGGGCCTTTTCTGACACGGACGAGGTCACTGGTTCGATCCCAGTGTCGCCCACCGAGTAAGGCCCCTCTCACGAGGGGCTTTGCTGTTTCTGGAGCTCGTCTCTCTTTCGGGCGTGCAACCTGCGTGCCACTACGCGACGCTGAAGCCCTGATTCCGGGTCGCCGGACCAGTGGTGTGATGACAGCAAAAGGTGCGGGCCGCCGGCCAACGGTGTGTCGAACCACACGGCGCTCAGAGCACGAGCGATTTGCGCAGTCCGCCAGCGAGGTTGGAGGGCTACTTGCCCCAGGCGAGGTCGATGAGATGCTGAAGTGCTGCCCGCATCACAGTGCTGCCGGCATATCGGGTGAGAAGGGCCATTGCCTCGTCGTACACCTCGTTGTCTGACCGGTTGCCGATGACCCACACGACCGCGACCGTGCCATCCTCGTGAACCTGATAGACGATCCGGTAGGTGCGGTTCCCGACGACGAGCTTGCGCCAGCCGGTGAGGTTCCCGGACGACTTCGAGCCGAGTGGTTCACCGCGCAGTGCGGGGTCTGTTCGCAACTTCTTGATGCCGGCCAGCACGATCTTCCGCGCCGAGCCATCGAGCGCCTTCAGGTCATCGACTGCTTCGGGGAGCAGCTTGACCCTGGCGTCCGTCACACGAGCTCTTTGCGCTCGGTGAGAACCGGTCCGACCCCGACGACAGCAACTCCCTCAGCTGGCGCCAGGTCGGGTTCGGCTTCCTCGTCCGGTTCATCAAGCTCGTCCAAGTCGATGCCGAGTTCGGCAGCCACATCCTCGAGGTCTCGCAGTGGTCCTTCACTGGTGGCCATGCGGGCGATGGCGATGGCGAGGAGCCGGACGTCTTCTTCGCGCTCCTCGATTTCATCGAGGCGTTCCATCATGGAGACGGGGGCAATGACGGAGACCGGCCGGTTGTTCTTCATCACGAGGATGGTGTGGCCGGACTCGACCTCTTCGACGATCGCGCCGAAGTTTCGGGCAGCCTGCGTAGCTGTCCGGATATCACGGGTGTCCACCTTCATACGCAAGATATTACGTCAAATGATACACAAAGCAAGGGATGTCTTCAGGGCGGGGGAGGATCCCTCCGATCAGTTGCCGTACCGGGCCAGGTCACCCAGCGTGCTCTTGTGGGCCGGGTCCTTCAGGCGCTGTGTGGGCTTGAGGTTGTCAAGGCTCGGCTGCCTCAGGGTCGTGACGGTGACCTCCAGGGAGTCCGGCACCCACAGCAGGCACTGGGCGAACACGGTCACTGCAGCAACGGGCAGCATCACCAGCAGTGCGAGCAGAGCGATCAGCGGCAGGAAGGCATCGCGCTTGGTCGGGGTCTTCACCAGCAACGCGAGGCTGCCGGCGAGGAAGGCCGCGACTCCCCATCCGGCAGCAAGGATGCCTGTCAGGGGCGGAAGCGGCGCAAGGACGCCGGCGATGGCTGCGATTGCTGCGACCAGGAGGCCGATCCCGCCAACGATCGCGACCACGCGGAACAGCACCGACACGAAGACCGGCAGCTCGATCTTCCCTGCGATCAACGTGGCCAGAGCCGCCGCGCCCATCAGCAGGGCACCGGTCCACCACACCCATCCAGGCAGTCCGCCGAGCCAATTGAAGCGGCCCACCGCGGCAAGCGCCTGCACCAGTGCGGTGATTCCGCCCGCCAGCGCGAGCACGAGCCACAGGATGGAGAGCCTGCGGTACGCCCAGAGGCGTCCAACCGACACACCTGCCCACAGCAGGAGTGCTCGCGTCCCTGCCGAGCGCGGGAGTGCGGTGGACGGCTTCGACCCGTCCGGCAACCGGGGGCGATCGACCCGATCGCTGTCGCGGCAGGCCCGCCAGAACACGTAGTCAGCGAAGGCCCTGCTGGTGAAGGTCTCGGCGTGCTGGCACAGATAGTCGAGGACGAGGGCTGCAAGGAGGTGGCGCCCATAGGGTCCGATCACCCCCCAGAGCATCGGCGGGATGGTGGCGAGGTCCGTCTGTCCCAGGTCCGGGTCGGTCGGCGGGGGAGTCTCGCTGAAGGCCGGGACCTCGATCTCGGTCTTCCCACCCGCCACGGTCACACCGAGGTCGTCGTAGGTGCGGTTCATGCTGTCGGGGATGTCCGAGAGCCTGTACGCCAGAGGCGTCTCGAGGCGGAAGAGGCGGGGCGATTCCACGAGCAGCGCAACGCTGGTGGTGTACGTCGAAGCACGCAGCAGGTAGGGCATGCCTCACTCTAGGGACGTCGCTCAGGCCCGCGGCAGCCGAGAACTACTGCCCC
>JAOATP010000073.1:0-16751 GCA_030158185.1 Propionicimonas sp. | reverse complement strand
CGGACGGCCCAGCCTCAGAGCCGCGCGATCGTCGTGATGTCCTCGAGGAACTCTGCCACCGTCCCCGCCGAGACTGTGGCGCGCGTCCCTGCGAGGGCTGCCAGGTAGTCCTCGGTCGTCAACTCGTCGCCGGGGGCTGGATCATTGCCAGACCGCAGGGCGCGGGCGAGCGCCTCCTGTGACGCCTTCCTGGCCGCGTACTCGATGTCCGCGGGCGTGAACCCGTCACTTGCAGCGACGAGTGCACCGATGTCGATCGAATCCACGACGCTGGCGGGCATGTACCGCCGCCAGATCGCCTGACGTGCTTCGGGGTCGGGCAGCCCGATCGGGATGACGTAGTCGAACCTCCCATGGCGCAGGAACGCGGAGTCGAGCGCTCGCACGAAGTTCGTCGCGCAGATCAGGAGGCGCCCCGAGTTCTCGCCGAAGTCGGCCACGAGCTTGAGCAGTTCGTTGGTGACCCCCTGGGTCGGCGACGGCGGAATCCCGCCTCGTCGCGACGCGATCTCCTCGACCTCATCGATGAAGACCACCGCGTGCTCCAGGTGTCCGACCACTTCGAAGCTGGCCCGCAGCGCCGCTGCGAGACCGCCAGGCGTATCGGAGAGCCGTGAGGGGAAGAGCTCGACGAACGGCCAGTCCAGCCTGGACGCGACGGCCCGGGCGAACGTCGTCTTGCCCGTACCCGGGGGGCCGAACAGCATCACGGCGCTCGGTGGGACGACTCCGAACCGCTCGGCAAGGTCAGGTCTCGACAGTGGCGTCACCAGCCGTTCCTCGAGCAGTTCCTTCTCGTGCCTCATCCCACTGACCCGCGTCCAGAGATTGCGCGGGAGGATTCGTCCACCCACCTCGGCGAGGAGGTCGAGCTCGCGTCGCTGGACAGGCATCTGACGCTCGAGGTACCGCAGGTGGTTGCGCACCTCGAACCCGTTCGCCGTCAGGCCTTCGAGGCGGTCCGCATCCTCGGGCACGAGGATCGACAGCTTTCCCAGGCCGAGCGGGGCCATCCGGTGCTCCAGCTTGTCCAGGAGGCCAGCCCCCAGTTCAGTGCCTGCGGCATCCTCGGCCAGCGCGAAGAACACGATCCAGCCCTGGGCGTGCGCCGCGCGGCCCACCGCTGCACCGACGATCAGCTCACCGTCGACAGCGACAACGGCGTGGTCCTCCCGGCACGAGGCGATCACTTCCGACAGCGCGTAGACCGGCCGGGAACTCCCGTGTGCTGCGTCCTCGTACAGGCGCACGACCCCGTCCAGATCGTCGTCGTGGAAGTCGCGGATGGTCGGTCGGCTCATGGACGCCATCCTCGCACCGGGCCGGTTCCGGCAGGTCACGGTTCACGGGGAACGACACACGTGGACAGCATGTTGGCGTTCTCGGCCCGCAGGCACCAAGCTATGCCCTGGGGACATGGCTATCGGGGGGTAGTGGCATGGGAATAGACGGTTTTGCCGAGCTTGAAAGAATGCTCCGCGAGTTCGGCCTTCGAGAGATCGAGGCGCTCGCGACGGGCTGGCGGAAGTACGGCTTCGGGCCGGCCGAGCTCGCACAATGGATGACGGCGGGCGTCGCCGCCGACGAACCACACATCGCAGCGGCTCTCGCCGCAGCCGAGTGGACGCCTTCGCAGGCCTCACGGCTCGTCGCGAAGGGTGATTCGCTGACGATCGTCGAGGCCGTGCGGCAGCGTCCCGACGATGTCCGTTACGCCCGCGGGCTGCACTCCCGGGCCAGCTGACGCTCACGCCGGGCAGTGCCGGGATGGCTCCGGCTGAGGGCCCGTGGCAGGATCGCGGCATGGCAGAAACGAGCGGCAGCCTCTCCGCTGAGGAGAAGGCTGCGATCAGGCAGGCGGCAGCAGAGCGCAAGCGTGAGCAGGAGGGCAAGGCCGGCGAAGCCGAGCTCCTCGCCGCCATCGCCGGGATGAACGAGCAGGACAAGCCCGTCGCCGAAGGCCTGCACGCCCTCGTCAAGCGCGAGTTCCCCGAGCTGACCTGCAAGACCTGGTATGGCTACCCGGCCTACGTCAAGGACGGCAAGACCGTCTTCTTCTACCAGCTCGCAGCGAAGTTCAAGACCCGCTACGGCCACATCGGCTTCCAGGACGTCGCCAACCTCGACGACGGGGACATCTGGCCGACCGCCTTCGCGATCCTGACGTGGACCAAGGCTGTCGAGACCCAGGTCGCCGACGTCATCAGGCGCGCCGTCACTTAGGCGCCTTGTCCAGCAATGGTCGGACGCCAGGCCTGCAGGGCCTCCACGAGTCCGTCGGGGGTGTCGCGCACGATCAGGAGGTCGCGGTGGGACGCCCCGAGGAAGCCGGCAGCGACCATGTGTTCCACCATCGCCACCAGAGGCTGCCAGAAACCTCCGACGTCATACAGGGCGACCGGCTTGGCGTGGAAGCCGAGCTGCTGCCAGGTCCACACCTCGAAGAGCTCCTCGAGGGTGCCGATGCCACCGGGCAGTGCGACGAACGCGTCCCCGAGCGCCGCCATCCGGCTCTTGCGCTCGTGCATATCCGCCACCACCTCCAGCCGGGTCACGCCCGGGTGGCCGAGCTCGCGGTCCATCAGCGCCTGTGGGATCACGCCGACGACGGAACCGCCGTGGGCGAGCGCTGCGTCCGCGGCAGCACCCATCAGCCCTGTGCCACCACCGCCGTACACGACGCCGATACCGGCAGAAGCGAGGTGGGCTGCGAGCTCGGACACCGCCGTCGCGTACCCGGGGTCGACACCGGCAGACGAGCCGGCGAAGACGGTCACCCACCCGATGGCGCCCCGGTTGAGCGCGGGGAAGACCGCCTCGGCGAGCAGCGGGGCCAGGTCGTCGGGGTAGGGGAGCGCCGGATCCTGCCAGCGCAGTTCCTCGATCTCGGCACCCGGCGCCTCCGTCTGCACCCGTGGGTGCTCGAACACCCACGCCTGCACCTGGTGGCCGTCCTCGTTCGCCGCAGCGGTGGTGAACGTCCCGAGCGGCACCAGCTGCTCCGGGTCGAGCACGATCCCGACCTCCTCGGCCGCCTCCCGCACCGCTGCCTGCTCGAAGGTCTCGCCGGGCTCCCGCTTCCCGCCCGGGAACATGAACCGGGTCGTGCCGCGCTTGCGGACGGTCAGCACCCTGCCCTGGTCGTCACGCAGCACCACGGCGCTCACCTTGATGATCGGCCGGGGGTCATTCGTGTGTTCCGGATCGCTGCTGGTCACGGGAGAACCCTGCCACCCTTCCGCCTTCCGAGGCATTTCCCTCCCTCGGCCGCGTCCAGCTGCCCGTTGATGGGCGCGAAATCCTCGCGCCCGATCGGGGTGCTTGGATAGCCGGGTGCCGCACCTCGAAGCCCTCAGCCGTCCCTGCTCACCGCTGTGTTCACCCGAAGGGGGCAGGCGATGAGCGTCCAGCTCGGTACCCCGCTGTCCGCCTCGGCCACCCGGGTGCTGCTGCTCGGCTCCGGCGAGCTCGGCAAGGAGGTGGCCATCGAGCTCCAGCGCCTCGGCGCGGAAGTCGTGGCCGTGGACAGCTACCCCAATGCCCCAGCGATGCAGGTGGCGCACCGCTTCCACGTTGTCGACATGCTCGACCCGGTCGAACTCCGCGCCGTCATCGACCTCGAGCGGCCGCATGTCGTCGTGCCCGAGGTGGAGGCGATCGCGACGGCCGTCCTCGCCGACGTGGAGGCCGACGGCGTCCGGGTCGTGCCGACCGCGCGAGCCACCCAGCTGACCATGAACCGCGAGGGCATCCGCCGCCTCGCTGCGGAGGAGCTCGGGCTGCCCACGTCCCCGTTCCGTTTCGTCGACACGGGTGAGGAACTGGCCTCCGCCACAGCAGAGCTCGGCTTCCCCTGCGTGCTGAAGCCCGTGATGTCCTCCTCCGGCAAGGGCCAGTCGGTCCTGCACGGGCCCGATGAGCTGGCCTCGGCCTGGCGGTACGCCCAGGAGGGCGGACGGGCCGGAGGCGGCCGCTGCATCGTCGAAGGTTTCGTCGCGTTCGACTCCGAGATCACCCTGCTCACCGTGCGCCACTGCGGCGGCACGTCCTTCCTCGACCCGGTGGGCCACATCCAGGTCGACGGCGACTACCGCGAGTCCTGGCAGCCCGCAGCACTGTCGGCAGCAGCGCTGGAAGCGGCGAAGGCCGTAGCCGCGAAGGTGACCGACGCCCTCGGCGGGTGGGGCCTGTTCGGCGTGGAGCTGTTCATCGTCGGCGACGACGTGCTGTTCTCCGAAGTGAGTCCCCGTCCGCACGACACGGGCATGGTGACGATGGTGTCGCAGGACCTGTCTGAGTTCGCCCTGCACGCGCGTGCCGTCCTCGGCCTGCCCGCCGGGGGTGCGGAGCGGCTGGGCGGAACCAGGGAGCCGGCGGCCGCCTCCTGTGCGGTGCTGGCTCACGGGTTCGGCGTCCCGCGTTTCGCCGGCGTCGATGCAGCCCTCGCCGTCCCGACGGCGCAGGTACGGCTGTTCGGCAAGCCGAAGGTGACCGGTCATCGACGCGTCGCCGTCACCCTCGCCCGGGGTGCCGACGTTGCGGAGGCCCGCCAACGGGCACGGGACGCCGCAGCAGCCATCGGGGTCACTCTCGACTGACTGGCAGCCCCGTTTTGCGTCCCTCTGATCGGTGTGACGGGGGAGAGTCGACCGGCGCGAGTGCATGGGTGGGAATACTGCGGGGTATTTGCACCGTTATTGCTTTCGATTCGCGGTGACGCAGTGCACCGCGCCGTCAGGCGGGGGTTCGGATGGACCGAGGTCAGCGAGCGATTGCCATCCTGTCCATGCTCAGCAGCGCAGCCAAGGCGCTGGAAGAGGATGCCGATGTCGAGCACGTCCTGTGTGTGTACCTGACCGGCGCCCTCGGCGCTGACGTGGGCGTCTGCTTCGCGCCGCAGCCCGAAGGGGGCCCCGAGCCCATCACCACCCATCCACGCGGGGCCATCGCAGCCGACCTGGTCGACAAGCTGCCCGAGGTCGTCGAGGGCGTCCCCGACGACGCGCCCGTGCTGACGAACCACGTCGCACTCGGGCAGGTCCTTGTGCTGGTGCCGCGCCCTGCGATCGAGCCGCCGCCCGGCGTCGTCGGCTCCAGGGGCGTGGCCTTCGCCAGCAACGACGGCTTCGCCGAGGCCGACGTCGCGCTGCTCCGCGAAGCCGTTCCCGTCCTCGTTGCCCTCCTGCCGCACATCATCGCGGCCAGCCAGCGCCGCCAGCGCGAAGAAGCCGGCCACCAGGCTGCGGGGGAGTTCGGGCTCACAGCCCGCGAGCTCGAGGTGCTGGAACTGCTCGCCCAGGGAATGCTGGCCACGTCGATCGCGTCCCGGCTCTCCTTGTCGCCTCGCACGGTGCACAAGCACCTCGGCAACATCTACGACAAGCTCGGCGTGCACGACCGCCTCGTGGCGGTCAGCCTGGCGCGCAGCCGCTTCCTCGTCCCGGATCCGGCCGCCTAGCCTGCAGGCTGCTCCGCAAGCGTGAGTTGGGTCTGACGCACGGCCCCGCCGCGGTAGTAATCGACGCCGACGACGTCGCCGACCTTTCCCGTGGCCAGCAACCAGCCGAGGCCTGCGCCCGTCGCGGGACTGCCGGCGAGGCTCGTGATGATGTCGCCGGCCTGCAGCCCGGCCGTTGCAGCTGGGCCGCCGGCAGTCACCGACTCCACAAAGAGCCCGGCCCGTGCACCGAAGCGGTCGGCCATGTCCTGGCTCAGTTCCGCCGTGCTCGCCCCGATCCACGGGTGGGTCGTCCGTCCGGTGCTGAGGAGTTCATCGACGACCCGCTGCGCCGTCGTCGCCGGAACGGCGAAGCCGATCCCGACGCTGCCGCCACCGGTGACGCCCTGCGCGTTGGGGACGGTCGAGATGGCCGTGTTCACCCCGATCAGGCGCCCTTCGCACGTGACGAGGGGACCGCCGGAGTTGCCGGGGTTGATCGAGGCATCCGTCTGGATCGCCCCGACGAGGACGGTGGTGCCGCCGCTGGCCTTCGGCACGGGCACGTTGCGGTTGAGCGCGCTGACGATGCCGGCGGTGACCGTCCCGGAGAGTCCGAGTGGCGCACCCAGCGCGACGACCGGCTGCCCCACCTGCAGGCGCTCGCGCGGTGCGAGCAGCAGCGTCGGGAGCTTGTTGCGGTCGATCTTCAGGACGGCGAGGTCGGTGATCGGGTCGGTACCCACCAGCTCTGCGGGGACGCGCTCGCCGCTGTTCATCATCACCTCGATCGTGCCGGCCGTTGCGCCGGCAGCGATGACGTGGTCGTTGGTGAGCACGACCCCGTCCGCCCGGATCACGGCGCCGCTGCCCGAGCCGGACCCGCTGGGGCCGGTGACGAAGATCGTGACGACCGACGGAAGGACGGACGTCGAGAGCCGGGCAGCGTCACACGAGCCGGCAGTGGGGGAGAGCTTGACGACCGCGACCGCACCGAGGGCGCCGCCGGCGAGGGCGAGCGCGACAGCGATGCCGATCAGCTCCGCCCAGTTGAGTGCAGGGCGCTTCAGCCACCAGTGCGTGGACTCGGACATTCTTCGTGCTCCTCACCGTGCCAGGTCTGGATCCGTGGTGAGCTCAACACTGGCCCAAATCTCGAGCTCGAGTGAGGACAACCCGCCGATCAGCGAACGACGCACGCGATCCTCCTCTGCGACGTCCCACTCCCCGGCCTTCACCTCGAAGTCCACTTCCACGTACAACCGGCGTCCCAGCTTCGTCGCCCGCACGAGCGGCACGCCGAGGCCGAACTCCGCCCGCGTGCGTTCGGCCGCTTCGTCGATGGCGCTGCGTACCTCCGGCGGCGGCGCCGCCTCGAGGATCTCGCGGCCTCCGGCGCGCAGCAGCCGCCACGGCACCGGCGCGAGGACGGCGACCGCGATGAGCACGAGCGCAGGGTCGGCGTAGGCGACGACCTCGTGCCACCCGGCAGCGTCAGCGGCGGCTGCAGCGGCAGCACCGACGGCGATGATGCCGCTCAGCACCGCGCCCGCGCGCCACTGGGCGGCTTCCGCTGCTGCGAGCTCGGAACCCGGCGCCACCCGCGGAAGGGCCATCGTGATCCCGAGGGCGATCACAAGGGTGACAAGGCCGTAGCCGACAACGCTGAGCGGGGCGCCTTCGGAACCGCCGGAGAGGATCAGGGACACCGAATCGAAGGCGGCGTAGGCGAGGGTTGCCATGAGCGCTGCGCCCTGGATCAGGATGGCCACGGGAATGACGGCGCCCCTGCCGAACGGGTAGCGCTCGTCCGCATCGAGCCCGGCCGTCCAGGAGGCCAGCAGCGAGAGGCCGGACAGCGCCATCCCGAAGATCGTGAAGACACCGTCGAAGAGGACGATCCGGGAGTCGGCGACGAGTCCCCAGACGATGCCGACCGTTCCGACGAGGATGGACGCGTACACCGAGAGGCGCAGCGCCCGCGCCTCCTTCATCGCCGGAACTTGGTGTCGTCGTTCACGTAGGCGTAGTACAGGCCGATCAGCACGCCGCCCCCGATGAAGTTCCCGATGAGGGCGATCGCGACGTTGGCTGCCGCGAGCCCGAGGTCGAGCCCGCTCTTGAACCCGACGATGGTAAAGAGAATGGTGTTGGCCACCGAATGCTCGAGGCCGAGGAACGCGAAGATGAAGACCGACATGATCATCGCGAGGCTCTTGGTGAGGTCGTCCTTGATGTAGCCGTTGTACACGAGAAGCATCGCGACATTGATCATCAGGTTGCAGAAGATGGCCCGGACCAGCAGGTCCGACCATCCGAACGGCCCGGCGGTGATGTAGCCGAGCTTGATGCTCACCGCGTGCTCCATCTCGATCAGGACCGGGCCGCTGGCAAGCGTGCTGAACTTCGCGAGGGCCGCAAGGAGGAGCCCTCCGAGGAAGTTGCCGAGCAGGCACAGGGCCAGCATGCGCAGGGCCCGCGTCCAGCGCACGCGGCGGTAGTAGACGCCGATCGCAGCCACCATCATGTTCGAGGTCAGCAGCTCGGACTTGGTGAAGTAGATGAAGACGAGCGCCCAGCCGAAGACCATTGCGCCCAGGAACTTGCCGACCCCGGTCAGCGGCGTCCCGCCAACACTGATCGCGCCGAACGTGGCGATCGTGCTGAAGTACGCCCCGTAGAAGATGGCGATCAGCACCCCGGCGATCCCTGCCCGCTGCAGGTAGCGGACGCTGAGCTCCTTCGACATCGCTGTCTTGGTCTCCAGGGCCTCAAGGGCGGAGCTGATGAAGAACTTGCCGGGGAACAGCCGCTCGCTGTCGGTCGCCATGGGGAAACCGTGCCATGAAATGTCCGGACATGTCAGCATCGCCGGTGTGCGGACAGGCTGCGGGGGGTACCGCGAACAGATCCTGGAATCGGCGTCCACCGACCCGGTCATCGTGAGGGAACGGGCCCGCTGAATCTGCGGCAGACTAGGAGGCCGCAGTCCAGGAAGGAAACCACACCCGTGTCGAAGACCATCACCGTGCACGATCTTTCGTCGCAGACCAGCGAGCAGGTGGTCACTGAGGCCACGACAGCGCTCGAACTGTTCGGCAACGACCGTGCCACCGTGGCCGCTCGGGTGAACGGCAAGGTTGTCGACCTGGCAACAGAACTCGCCGACGGCGACGAGGTTGCCGGTGTTGCAGCCACCAGCGAAGAGGGCCTCGCCATCCTGCGCCACTCCTGCGCCCATGTTGCTGCGCAGGCCGTGCAGCGGCTGCACGCCGACGCGAAGCTCGGCATCGGCCCGCCCATCACCGACGGCTTCTACTACGACTTCGACGTTGCCACCCCGTTCACTCCCGAGGACCTGAAGGCCATCGAGAAGGAGATGGGCTCGATCGTCAAGGAGCGCCAGCAGTTCGTGCGTCGCGCGGTCTCCGACTCCGAAGCTGCGGCCGAGCTGGCCGCCGAGCCGTACAAGCTGGAACTGATCGGGCTCAAGGGTTCGGCGTCGAGCACCGAGGGTGCGTCCGTCGAGGTCGGTGCCGGCGAACTCACCATCTACGACAACGTCCGCCGTGACGGTGCCGTTGCCTGGAAGGACCTGTGCCGCGGCCCGCACGTGCCGCACACCGGCTACCTCGGCAACGGCTACGCCCTCACCCGCAGCTCGGCCGCCTACTGGCGCGGCGACCAGGCCAATGCCCAGCTGCAGCGGCTCTACGGCACAGCCTGGGCGTCCAAGGACGACCTGGTGGCCTACCGCACCCGGCTGGAGGAGGCCGCCCGGCGCGACCACCGCAAGCTCGGCGCGGAGCTCGACCTGTTCAGCTTCCCCGAGGAGCTGGGCGCCGGACTGCCGGTGTTCCACCCCAAGGGTGGCGTGATCAAGCGGGTCATGGAGGACTACGTCCGCACCGCGCACATCCGGGCGGGTTTCCAGTACGTCGGTACCCCGCACATCTCCAAGGAGGGGCTCTTCCACACCTCCGGGCACCTGCCGTACTACGCCGACGGCATGTTCCCGCCCATGGACGACGATGGCCAGAACTATTACCTCAAGGCCATGAACTGCCCGATGCACAACCTGATCTTCAAGTCGCGCGGGCGCTCCTACCGTGAGCTGCCGCTACGCCTCTTCGAGTTCGGCACCGTGTACCGCAACGAGAAGTCGGGCGTACTGCAGGGTCTCACCCGGGTGCGGATGATCACCCAGGACGACTCGCACTCCTACGTGACAGCCGACAGTGCTGCGGACGAGGTGAAGCACCTGCTGACCTTCGTCACCAACCTGCTGGAGGACTTCGGCCTCGACGACTACTACCTCGAGCTGTCCACCCGCGACACCGAGGGCGCCAAGTCGACCAAGTTCATCGGCTCGGATTCCCAATGGGAGGTAGCCACCGCCGTCCTCGAGCAGGTGGGACGCGAGTCCGGCATCGAGCTGGTGCCCGATCCGGGGGGCGCGGCTTATTACGGCCCGAAGATCTCCGTCCAGGCCAAGGACGCGATCGGACGCACCTGGCAGATGTCGACCATCCAGTACGACTTCAACCAGCCGGCCCGGTTCGGCCTCACCTACACCGGCCCCGACGGGCACCCCGCAGAGCCGGTGATGATCCACTCGGCCAAGTTCGGTTCGATCGAGCGGTTCATCGGCGTGCTCACCGAGCACTACGCCGGCGCGTTTCCCGCGTGGCTGGCACCCGTCCAGGTGGTCTGCATTCCGGTGGCGGAGGAGTACGAGCCGTACCTCGCCGAGGTGGCGGCGAAGCTGCTCGCTGCCGACATCCGTGTCGAGGTCGACAAGACCGATGACCGTTTCGGCAAGAAGATCCGCAACGCCCAGACCCAGAAGATTCCGTTCATGCTGATCGCGGGGGAGACCGACGCCGCAGCCGGGCACGTGTCCTTCCGCTACCGCGACGGCACCCAGAACAACGGTGTGACCATCGAGGCAGCGATCGAGGAGATCATCGCGTCAACCAGGCCGCCGAAGCGATGACCGACGCGGTGTCCATCGAGGATGGCGGAACGCTGGCCGGTGTGCCGGACGCGTTCCAGCGCCTGTGGACACCGCACCGGATGGCCTACATCGCCGGTGAGAACAGGCCGGCCGACGCGACGGCGGGCAACTGCCCGTTCTGCACGGCGCCGGGGCGCGACGATGCCGACGGACTGATCGTGCACCGGGGCGAACACGTGTATGCGGTGATGAATCTGTATCCGTATTCCCCGGGCCACCTCCTGCTGTGCCCGTATCGCCACATCAGCGACTTCACGGAGCTGACCCTTGACGAGGCCGCGGAGCTGTCCGCCTTCACCGGCCAGGCGATGACGGTGCTGCGGGAGGTGTCCCACCCGACCGGGTTCAACCTCGGCATCAACCAGGGCCAGGTGGCCGGCGCAGGGATCACGGCGCATCTGCACCAGCACGTCGTTCCACGCTGGCTGGGGGATGCGAACTTCCTGCCGGTGATCGCGCAGACCAAGGCCCTGCCGGTGCTCCTGGAGGATTCCCGGCAGCAGCTGGCCGCCGCATGGGCCACCCTGTGACAACCAGCGCTTAGTATGACGCTCGTGGCTGGGGAACCGTACGACACCGAACGGGTGATGACGGGCGTGGCCGGCGAGCCGTACGACACCGAACGCATCCTCACGGTCCCGAACATCCTCAGCTTCATCCGCCTGCTGGGCGTGCCGTTGTTCCTCTGGCTGCTGCTGGAACGGCAGTCGGAGATCTGGGCTGTCGTCGTCCTCATCATCGGTGGTGCCACCGACTGGCTGGACGGGTACCTTGCCCGCTCCTGGCACCAGCGGTCACGCCTCGGCCAGGTGCTCGACCCGCTGGCCGACCGGCTGTACATCCTCGCCACCCTGATCGGCTTCGCCATCCGCGGCATCGTCCCGTGGTGGCTCGTTGTCCTGCTCGCCGCCCGTGACGGGCTGATGGCCAGCACCATCTGGCCGGCGCTGCGCCGCCGCGGGTTCGCGAGCCTCCCCGTCCACTTCCTCGGCAAGGCCGCGACCTTCGCCCTGCTCTACGGCTTCCCCCTTGTGCTGCTCGGCACAGGGAACGAGCCGTGGCACGTTGTCGTGCGGGTGATCGGCTGGGCTTCCGTCATCTGGGGCGCAGGCCTCTACTGGTGGTCGGGCCTGCTCTACATCGGCCAGGGCGTCGAGGTCATTCGGCGGTTCCCGCTGGAATCTCGTCGGGCGGTCGGCAGACACGCGGGCTGAGCGACCCCCCGGGCGATAGTGTTGGTGGCGACTTGACCGGCAGCTTCGCTGCCAGAAGGAGTGCGTGCGTGTTCCCCGATGATCTCCGCTACACCAGCAAGCATGAATGGGTCCGTCAGGGCGCAGGCAGCACCGTGCGGGTGGGCATCACCGACTATGCCGCCGAGGCTCTCGGCGACGTGGTGTACGTGTCGCTGCCGCAGATCGGCGAAGAGGTGGCGGTTGACGACGCCTGCGCCGAGGTCGAATCCACCAAGAGCGTCTCCGACGTCTACTCCCCGGCCACCGGTGTCGTCACAGCGGTGAACGAGCTGCTGAACTCGTCACCCGAAACCATCAACTCTGACCCTTACGGTGATGGTTGGATCTTCGAGCTCGAGCTTTCCGAGGCGGGCGAGGTTGAGGACCTTCTTGATTCCGACGCGTACGAAGAGCTGGTCTCGGGCTAGGCTGAAGGTCAACCTGTCGTTGAGCCTCGGGTCGAGACCGGCTCGCAGGCAGGAGCGAAAGGTGCCGGTGGATGATGAACTGCCCAGCATGCGGTCATGAGCTGACAGAGGCCGCAGCAAACTTCTGCCCGCACTGCGGCGCGAGCCTCGCCAAACTCTCCGGTGACACCACCCGGGTCATTCCCGCCGTCGTCGAGGAGTTCCAGGTCGAGGATTTGGACGCCGCCGATGCTGCGGCGATCGAGGCCCTGCCACCGGGATCGGCGCTCCTGCTCGTGCTCAAGGGCACCCAGGCCGGAGCGCGCTACCTGATCGACAGCGACGTGATCACAGCGGGACGCCACCCGCGCTGCGACATCTTCCTCGACGACATCACCGTCTCCCGGCACCATGCCCGCTTCACCCGGCGGGACGGGCAGGTCTGGGTCAGCGACGAGAACAGCCTCAACGGCACCTATGTGAACAAGACCCTGATCGACGGCGAGGTCGCCCTCCGGCGCGGCGACGAGGTGCAGATCGGGAAGTTCCGCATGGTGTTCTTCGCCGGGCAGGACTGATGGCGCTCGGGCTTCGCAGCATTGGCCAGGTGCTGGCCATCCTGAAACCCGAGTTCGACGATGTCTCCATCTCCAAGATCAGGTTCCTCGAGTCCGAGGGACTGATCTCCCCGGAACGGGCCCCTTCGGGCTACCGGCGCTACGCCGAGTCCGACATCGAACGGCTGCGCTACATCCTCGAGGTGCAGAAGAACCACTACCTCCCGTTGAAGGTGATCCGCGAACACCTCGACATGATGGATCGCGGTCAGGAGCCGCCGCCGCTCAGCACCCCGCGTCCCACTGGTTCTGCGGAGAACGTCGAGACGGCGCAGGCACTGACGCCGCAGCCGCACCCGCCGAAGCGGGCCATCCGGATCACCCGCCGCGAACTGCTCGAGCTCAGCGGCCTGAACGAACCGGCGCTCAGCGAACTGGAGAAGCACCAGCTCGTCCTGCCGCGCCGCGGCACCATCTACTACGGACGCGACGCGCTGACCGTCGCCGTCATCTCCCGCAAGCTCGCTGCCTTCGGCATGGACGCCCGGCACATGCGGGTGGTGAAGCAGGCCGCGGAGCGCGAGGTGGGGCTCATCGAGCAGGCGATCGCGCCGCACCTGCGGCGCAATCCTGCCGCCCGCACCCTGCCGGCCGAGGTGATGCAGCTGGTGCTGCACGCCCATGCCGCGATCATGCGTTCCCAGCTACCCCAATGAGTGCCGCCGTGAGTGTCCAGTGAGGTTGCCGTGCGTGAGGTGAAGGTGGTCGAGATCCGCGTCTCCACCGGGGACGCCCCGCCGCTGGTCGTGCTCGCGGAGGTCGAGCCGCCCGGACGGCTGTTGCCGGTCTGGATGAGCCACGGTGGCGCTTCAGCGATTTTCAGCGCAACCGAGGAGCCCGACGACGAGCGTCCCAACATCCATGACCTGGCCTGGCGCCTCGCCGAGGCGGGCACCGACCCGGTCGAGGAGGTACGGATCACCAGCTACAGCGACGGGCAGTTCTACGCCGAACTCGTGCTCGGCGAACGCACCATCCCTTCGCGGGTGAGCGACGCGATCGCACTGGCCCTGCGGATCGGCTGCCCCATCACCTGCGCAGAGGCCGTCCTCGACGAGGCCGGGGTGAGCGCGCAGGAGGCGATCGTCGCGCCTGTGGAGCCCGCAGAGGACGAGGTGGAACGCTTCCGGGAATTCCTCGACTCGGTCACGCCGGAGGACTTCACCGGCGATGAAGGCAAACCCTGAGGTCCTGCTTGAGACTCACGTGCGAGCAGAATCCGGACCCGGCGTGTCGTTGACCCCCGTGCGAGCTGAGGGTTACTTTCGTAATCCCAACGAAGTGATTCGTCGCAGCGAAACGAGGAAGACATGAACGCTGAGCACCAGGTGCCCCCGGCCCAGGACCTGCTCTTCGACGGCAACTTCTCCCCGCTGCCCGACGACCTCGGCTTCCGCGGCCCGATCGCCTGCCGCGCCGCAGACATCACCTACCGCCAGCTCGACTACTGGGCCCGCACCGGGCTGGTCGTTCCGGAGATCCGGACCGCCGGCGGCTCCGGGACGCAACGGCTCTACAGCTTCCGCGACCTGCTGATCCTGAAGGTCATCAAGCGCCTGATCGACGCCGGCATCTCGCTGCAGCAGATCCGCACGGCGATCGACCACCTGCGGGCGCGCGGCGTCGACGACCTCACAGAGGTCACGCTGATGAGCGACGGGGTCTCCGTCTACGAATGCACAACGGACGACCAGGTCGTCGACCTGCTGCGCGGTGGCCAGGGCATGTTCGGCATCGCGCTCGGCGGCGTGTGGCGTGACATCGAAGGCACACTGCAGCAGCTACCGTCCGAGCGGGCAGAGGACCATGCGCCCGTCACCAACGACGAGTTGTCGCTGCGTCGTCGGGCCCGCGTCGCCGGCTGAGCGGACACCGGCCGGTCATGGCCGGAGGTTGCGGCGGGCCGGGATAGGTTTGTGCCTGCCATGGACGACTTCACCCAACGCCATCTGGGCGCCTCGACGCCAGACCAGACCACGATGCTCGCCGCGCTGGGCTACACCAGCCTCGACGAGCTGACCGATGCCGCCGTTCCTGCGGCGATCCGGCTGACCGAACCGTTGCAGCTGCCGCCGGCACGCAGCGAGTTCGAGGTGCAGCGCCGGCTCGCGGAACTCGCCGGACGCAACGTCCCCGGCACAGCCATGATCGGGCTCGGCTACCACGGCACCATCACGCCGCCCGTCATCCGGCGCACCGTGCTGGAGAACCCCGCCTGGTACACCGCCTATACGCCCTACCAGCCCGAGATCAGCCAGGGCAGGCTCGAGGCGCTGGCCAACTTCCAGACCATGGTCTCCGACCTCACCGGCCTTCCGATGGCCGGAGCGAGCCTGCTCGACGAGGGCACGGCCGTCGCAGAGGCGGTCGCCGTCGCACACCGCGTGTCCCGCAAGGGCGGCGTCGTCGTCGTCGACGCCAACCTGCTGCCGCAGAGCCTCGCCGTGCTGCGCACCCGGTGCCTCGCCACCGGTGTCGAGGTCGTCGTCGCCACCGGTGGGCTCACCGACACCGTCCGCGCCCACCAGGCGTTCGCCGTCGTGGTGCAGGTGCCGGGGGCGGACGGCGTCCTGCCGTCGGCCGCCGGCCTGCGAGACCTCGCGGAACTGGCGCACGCCAACGGCGCCCAGCTGATCGCAGCCTGCGACCTGCTCGCCCTCACCCTCATCGGTTCGGCTGCCGAGTGGGACGCGGACATCGCGGTCGGCTCGGCCCAACGCTTCGGTGTCCCGCTGTTCTACGGCGGGCCACACGCCGGCTTCATCGCCGTCCGCGCCGGTCTCGAGCGTCAGCTGCCCGGACGCGTCGTGGGGCTCTCCAGGGATGCCGACGGGGTGCCGGCGTTCCGCCTCGCCCTCCAGACGCGCGAGCAGCACATCCGCCGTGAGAAGGCGACGTCGAACATTTGCACAGCCCAGGTGCTGCTGGCCGTTGCTGCGAGCTGCTACGCCGTCCACCACGGGCCGCACGGTCTCGCGGGGATCGCCGGCGCCGTCCACCTGCGGGCGCGGCGCCTCGCCGCAGCGCTCCTGGCTGCCGGGTTCGAGCTGGCGGGGGAGAGCTTCTTCGACACCCTCACCGTGACAGCCCCCGGACGCGCTGCCGGGATCGTCGCAGCTGCGCGGGCAGCGGAGGTGCACCTGCGCCTCGTCGATGCCGACCACGTGGGCGTCAGCGTCGGTGAGGACGCCCAGGAGGACGCGCTCCTCGCCGTCGCATCGGCCTTCGGCGTCGCACTCACGGATGCCGTCGCCGGCGGGCTCGGCGACCACCACCGCGAGATCGACTACCTCACCCACCCTGTGTTCAGCGCGTACCGCAGCGAGACCGAGCTCATGCGCTACCTGCGCACCCTCTCCGACCGCGACTTCGCTCTCGACCGGGGCATGATCCCGCTCGGCTCCTGCACGCTGAAGCTCAACCCGGCTGCGGCCATGGAGCCGATCAGCTACCCGGGCTTCGCCGGCCTGCACCCCTTCGTTCCTGCTGCGGACGCCACCGGCTACGCGGAGCTGGTCGGGCAGTTGTGCGAGTGGCTCGCGGAGATCACCGGCTACGACAGGGTGAGCCTGCAGCCCAACGCCGGCAGCCAGGGCGAGTTCGCCGGGTTGATGGCGATCCGCTCCTACCACCTCGCCAACGGGGAGGTCGGGCGGACGGTGTGCCTGATCCCCGCCTCGGCCCACGGCACCAACGCCGCTTCGGCTGTCATGGCGGGCATGCGGGTGGTCGTGGTGGCAACGGCCGCCGACGGCTCCGTCGACCTGTCCGACCTCAACGCCAAGATCGCCCTGCACGCTGCGGAACTGGCAGCCGTCATGGTCACCTACCCGTCCACGCACGGTGTGTTCGAGGAGACCATCACCGAGATCTGCCGGGTCGTGCACGAGGCCGGTGGCCAGGTGTATGTGGACGGCGCGAACCTCAACGCGATGCTCGGCCTCGCCCGTCCGGGCCGGTTCGGAGCGGACGTCAGCCACCTCAACCTGCACAAGACGTTCGCCATCCCGCACGGCGGCGGCGGCCCGGGCGTCGGGC
>JAOATP010000072.1:4283-21304 GCA_030158185.1 Propionicimonas sp. | reverse complement strand
ACCCGGGTCAGCTGCCGTCGGGCTCGCGCCTCGCGCTGTACCGGATCTGCCAGGAGGCGCTCACCAACGTGCTCAAGCACGGCGGCGAGGGTGTCTCCGTTGTCGTCGCGCTCAGCTGGAGCGCTTCCGGAGCCGTCCTGACCGTCACCGACCGCGGCGGCGCAGGCGTGCCCGACGTCGACCCGGAGGCGGAGGAGCCGCTGGCCGGGTTGGGCCTGGGCCTGCTGGGCATGCGGGAGCGCGCGGAGATCGTCGGTGGCACGCTGGAGGCCGGGCCGACCGAGGACGGGTTCCGCGTGCGCGCGAGCATCCCGCTGGCGACCCTGACAGAGGAGGCCGAGCTGCGTGGCTGAACAGATCCGGGTGGTGCTCGTCGACGACCAGCAGCTGGTGCGTGCCGGGCTGGCGATGGTGATCGCAGCCCAGGACGACATGGTGGTCGTCGGGGAGGCGGGCGACGGCACGGAAGCCGTCGCACTGGTCGGCCGGACGGTGTGCGACGTCGTGCTGATGGACGTCCGGATGCCCGGGATGGACGGGCTGGAAGCCACCCGCCAGATCCTCGCTGCAGCCGACCTCACCGGCATGGAGCTGCCGCCGCGGATCGTGATGCTCACCACCTACGACCTGGACGAGTACCTGCTCACGGCCATCCGCAGCGGGGCCTCCGGCTTCCTGCTGAAGAACGCTCCCCCCGCCGACCTGCTCGGCGGCATCCGCACCGTCCACACCGGTGACGCGGTGATCGCGCCGTCGGCCACGCGCCGGCTGCTGGCCCACGTCGGTGTCGGGCCCGAAGCCCCGCCGACCGAGGACCCCCGCTTCGCCACCCTCACCGACCGGGAGCGTGAAGTGCTGGAACTGATCGCCCGCGGCCAGTCCAACGCGGAGATCTCGGCCAGCCTCTTCCTCTCGGAGACCACAGTGAAGACGCATGTCCGCCGGGTGCTGGCGAAGCTCGGGGTCCGCGACCGGGTGCAGGCCGTGGTCGCAGCCTACGAGTCCGGCATCGCGCGGCCGGGTGGCGGCGGCTAGCTTCAGTCCTTCGCGAAGACCGGGCTGCCGTCCAGACAGGTCGCGCGGATGTAGCTCTCGCCGCCGGCGTCGTCCTTGCGTTCGAACTCGAGGAGCAGCTGGGCGGGTCCACGGTCCTTCACCTCGACGCGGAAGCCGTCGGACGGTGTCGCGGCAACCAGTGAGATGTCCTCGTCCTTGCAGCGGGCTGTGACCTTGCCCGACGCACCCGTCCAGGTTGCGGGGTTGTTCCCGGTGGTCGGCGTGGCCTCCGGCGTCGGGATCGCGACGACCGACGGCTGCCCGACGCGGGCTCCGGCCAGCGAGATCACGCTCCAGGTCAGGGCGGACGCTGCCACGACGGTGATCAGCCAGACGCCGGTGATGGCGATGGCGCTTCTGATGGGCACGTTCCCATCATGTCACCCGATCCAGCGGCCCCGGCCGGAGTACGTTACGGCCATGACGCGCGTGCTGGTTGTGGAGGACGACCCCGAGATCGGACGACTGCTCCGCAGGAACCTGACCGAGCTCGGACACGTGGTCACCGTTGCCACGGAGGGCGGCGCCGGGCTCGCGCTCGCCGTCACCGACGAGCCGCAGGTGGTCCTCCTCGACCTGGGGCTGCCCGACATCGGTGGGCAGCGGGTGCTGGAGATGCTCCGCGGGGTGAGTTCCGTACCGGTGATCATCATCACGGCGCAGGATGACGACGTCTCCGTTGTGCGGGCACTGGATGCCGGCGCTGACGACTTCCTGACCAAGCCGTTCGGCACCGAGCAACTGGCCGCGCGGATGCGGGCCGTCCTTCGCCGGACCGAACCCGGCCAGCGCCCCACCCAGGAGGTGCGGATCGGCGAACTGCTGATCGAGCCGGCCGCCCGCACCGTCCTGATGGCCGACAACCCGGTCGACCTCTCCCGCAAGGAGTACGACCTCCTGTGGGTACTGGCGACCCGGCTCGGCGAAGTGGTCACGAAGCGCGAACTGCTCGCCGAGGTGTGGCAGCTGCCGTTCGGCGGCGGCGACCGAACGGTCGACGTCCACCTCAGCTGGCTGCGTCGCAAGCTCGGCGAGACCGCTGCGGAGCCCCGCTACCTGCAGACCGTGCGAGGGGTCGGCGTCCGCCTTGTCGACCCGGGGACCGAGCACTGAGGTGCGACGGCAGGTCAGCGTTCTCGTCGCCGTTGTGAGTACGGCGATCGTCGCTTCCTTCGTCATCCCCCTGCTGCTGCTGGTGCAGACGCTGGCTGCCGACCGCGGCATGGCCGTCGCGAGCCAGCAGGCGAACACCGTCGCCGTTGTGGTGTCCAGCCTGCACGACGACCCGCAGCTCGCCGCCCTCCTGCAGCCGACCCTCACCGACTCGGCTGCCCTGACCAGCGTCGTCCTCGCCGACGGCACCGTCCTCGGCGCCCCCTGGCCGGACGCAGCCAACGACGCGTCGTACCTGCGGGCCAGGAACGGCGAGGCGTTCTCCGTCCGCGATGCCACCGGTGGCCAGGTGTACGTGCCGATCCTCGTCGACGGGGGCGTTGCCGTTGCGCGCGCATCGATGACGGCCGACCAGCTGTCCGAAGGCGTCCCGCTGGCCTGGGCCAGCATCATCGGCCTCGGGCTCGTGCTCGCAGGACTTGCGGTCGTCGCCGCAGCCCAGGTGGGCCGCCAGGTCAGCCGTCCGGTGCTGGCCGTTGCCAACACCGCCCACCGACTGCGGGCTGGCGAGCTGCACGCCCGCGCACCGCTGGACGGGCCGCCGGAGACGGTGGAGCTCGGCGAGGCGCTGAACGGGCTCGCCGTCCGCATCGAGGAACTGCTGGTCATCGAGCGGGAGGCCGTGCGCGAGCTGGCCCACCGGTTGCGGACGCCGGTCACAGCGCTGCGGCTGGAGAGCGAGAACGTGCCGGACGCCGAGTCGCGCGCAGAGCTCGGCCGCCTCGTCGGGCTGCTGCAGGCAGCGATCGACGACCTGGTGCGGGAGGCCCGGAGACCGGTGCGCGAGGACCTGCCCGCCGACTGCGACGCGGTCGCCGTGACGGCAGCCCGCGTGGCCTACTGGACGCCGCTGGCTGAGGACCAGGACCGCGCCCTCCGGGTGGCCCTGCCGACGGCACCGGTGCGGGTGGCGCTCGGCGCGGCCGACCTCGGCGACCTCGTGGACATCTGCATCGACAACGTCTTCGCCCACACCAGCGAGGGCACCGGTCTCTCGGTGACCCTCACCAGCGCCGGGGCGTCAGCCCTGCTGGTCGTCGCCGACGAGGGCCCCGGGTTCACGGCGTCTCCCGGCACGCAGCGCCAGGGCTCGTCAGGCTTCGGCCTGCAGATCGTCGGACGGGTGCTCGCGAAGGTCGGCGGCAGCGTCCGGACGTCAGCGCCCGGCGAGCCGGGTGGGCGCGTCGAGCTCACCCTGCCACTGGGCACCCCGGCCTGACGCCGGTCACGCCACCCGGGTACCGGTGGGGAGCTGGCCGTAGGGCACCGTCAGCCGGCGGACGGCCACCCAGAGGAACGTGGCGCCGATCAGCAGGTTCGCCCCCAGGCCCCAGGGCCAGATCGGGGAGTCGACCACGACAGGACGGCGCTTGACGGGACTCTCCACATTCACCGGGGTGCCGGATGCTGTGGTGACACGGACGGTGCCGTCAGCGTCGTAGTCGATGTTGTAGCCGACCCGCGCGTACAGCTCGATGCAATCGTCGCGCTCGGTCGCCGGAGGCTGGGACAGCGAGCGCACTCCCAGCCGGATCGCGGCAAGCGGATCGGCGGCCTCGGACGCGTACCTGCTCAGGTCGGCGTAGGCCTCCGGCGGCAGCGGGGCCGCGTCGGCGACGATCACGAAGGGGTTGATGACAGTGATCCACCACACGCGTTCCATGTGGACGTTCATCACCGACTGGGTGTTCCAGGTGCACTTGTCGACCGGCGGCTGCGGCTGGCCGGTGCCGTTCCCGTCCGGATTGTCGAGCCAGTACTGGTCGACCTTGGTCTGGAACTCGGACTCGACCGCCGGCGGGAGGCCCCAGACCCGCACGGTGTCGTCGCTGCGGACCAGCGGTGACATCAGCGCCATCAGGAACGTGCTGATGATGGTGAGGGCGACAACCGAGAGGTAGGTCATCACCGTCGAACCGGCGGGGCGTGAGAGCAGCGCAGACCAGCCCAGTCCGATCGCGCACACCACCGCCACCAGCATGAAGACGACGGCGAAGCAGGCGACCACCTGCCACAGCGAGATCGAGCCGGAGACCATCGACCAGGCGATGAACGGCAGGCCGACGACGAGGAAGACGAGGGCGGTCAGCCAGGCGGCCAGCAGCTTGCCGATGGCGATCTCCGCAGCGCTCAGCCGGGTGGCCTGCAGCGTCGCGAGGGTACCGGCGTTCCGGTCACCGTTGATCGAGGTGGCCGTGAACGTCGGGGCGATGATCAGTCCCATGCCGAGCACGAAGAAGACGTTGAGGGCGAACGCCATCGGGCCCGGGTTCTGGAGGTTGTCCTCGCCCGTGATCATGCGCGACGTCGCGAGGATCACCAGTGACGTGATGGCCCCGATCACGAGGAACCACACCACCAACGCAACGATCCAGCGCCGCGACCGGATGCGCTGCTTCAGTTCCAGCTCGGTGACCGTCCGCAGCCCGTTCACGCTCAACCGCCAGGCGTTCATGAGCGCTCCTCGTTCAGCGAGAGGTAGGTCTCCTCGAGGCGTCCGGCCACGGGGGTGATGGTGTGCAGCGGGACGTCGGCGCCGACGGCTGCGCGGATCAGCTCGCGGGCCGACTCGTAGCCAGCCAGTTGCACGAGGACCTCGCCGTTCGGTTGGCCGGTCCACGGGATGCCGACGGCGTCGAGGAAGGTCCGCAGTGCCACCGGGTCGGCTGCGTCGAGGCGCCAGCCGCGCTTGGCTGCCTCCGTGGGCTGGGCGGAGGTGTCCACCGTGCGACCGCGGGAAAGGAACACCGCCTGGTCGTAGACCTCCTCAAGTTCGGAGAGGACGTGCGAGGAGACCAGCACGGTCTTGCCGTCACGAGCGAGTTCGCGCAGCAGGTCGCGCAGCTCGATGCGACTGCGCGGGTCGAGGCCGGACGCCGGCTCGTCGAGGAGCAGCACGTCGGGGTCGTGGATCAGGGCACGGGCGAGTCCGAGCCGCTGCTTCTGGCCGCGGCTCAGCACCCGTGCGGGACGGGCTGCGAACTCGCCGAGGTGCACGCGGTCGAGGAGCGTGGCGACGCGGGCGGGGCTGGCCTTACGGTCGATGCCGTACGCGTGGGCGAAGGTGGCAAGGATCTCGGTGCAGGTGAGCGCGTCCCAGGTGCCGAAGGAGTCCGGCATCCAGCCGACCCGCGAGCGGGCCTCCAGGTTGTCGGTTGCCACGTCGAAGCCCGCAATGTTCACCCGCCCGGCGTCCGCCTGGAGCAGGCCGGCCAGCAGCAGGAGCAACGTGGTCTTGCCGGAACCGTTCGGCCCGATCAGTGCCGTCACTGCTGACGCCGGTGCCGTGAAGGTGATCCCGTCGACGGCCCGCACCTCGCCGAAGGCCCGCTTCAGGCCGATGGCTTCGATGCCCGGCGCCGGACCGTCTCCCGAGGGAGGATGGTTGTCGCTCATGGTGCCAACCTATTGAGCGCCCTGCGTGATCGCGTCATCCTGAGCGGCGAACCTCGTCATCCTCCAGGATGATCCGGCGGCTAGGGTCGGCGCATGCGCATTCTCGGCAGCCTTGCCCTCGATATCGTCCTCGTCACTGTCTTCGCCGTCATCGGACGGGCGAGCCACGCCGAGTCCCTCGACCTGGCAGGCATCGCGACGACGGCCTGGCCGTTCGTTGTGTCCGTGGCCCTGGGGTCGGTGGTCGCATCGTGGCGGAACTGGCCGTGGTGGGTGCAGGGCATCTTCGTCTGGGTGGTCGCCCTCGCCGGCGGGATGGCCCTGCGGTTGGCCTCCGGCGGCTCCACCGCACTGGGCTTCGTCATCGTCGGCGGCATCAGCCTCGCCGCCTTCCTGATCGGCTGGCGCGCGATCCTCCGCAAGCGCCTCACCACCGCCCCCAACGCCGACTTGTCAGAATCTCGTGCGCCCATAGCCGAATGAGATTCTGACAAGTCGGGAAGGGGTGGCGCTCAGACGGTGAGCGTGGGGCCGTGGGCGGCGTACCAGGCGGTCACGACCGCCGTGGGGGCGCTGCCCTGGAACTCGAGGTCTGCGTGACGGCCGCCGCGCACCACGTCGCGACCGGCCTGGCCCTCGAGCAGGTCACGGCCGTGCTCGCCGAAGAGCCGGTCGCGGCCGGTGCCACCCAGCAGGTGGTCGTTGCCGGTGCCGCCGTACACCCTGTCATCGCCGTTGCCGCCGTTGACGATGTCACGTCCATCGCCGCCGCCGACCACGTCGTAGCCGTCGTCACCGTTCACCTTGTCGTTGCCCGTGCCGCCCCAGACGCGGTCGTCGAAGCCACCGCCGGAGAGCACGTCATCACCGTGGCCGCCGTGGATCCAGTCCTTCCCCGCGCCACCGAGGACGCTGTCGTTGCCCGTCCCCGCGCAGATCACGTCGTTGCCGCCGAGTGCGTCGATGGTGTCGGCGCCGCCGAGCGCGACGATCACGTCCCTGCCCTCGGTGCCGGTGAGCGTATCTGCGGCATCGGTGCCGACGATGGTGGCCTTGAAGCCGTGGCAGGTGTAGGACGCAGGGGCGGGCGTCGGCGTGGTGGTCTCAGCGCTGGCGGGCAGTGCCGTGAGCACGCCGAGGCCGGTGCTCAGGACGGCGAAGGCTGCAAGCTGGAGGGTCTTGTACATGGCTGTCATCTCTCCTCTGGAGTAGTGGATGACGCCATCCTGTTGCCCGGGGACCGGCTCCGCACCAGGATTCGGCCGACCTCCAGCAAACCGCCAGCCTGCCTCCAGCCAACCCCCAGCAGACCTCCAGCCAGGCCCGGGAAACGCAAGAACCCCAGCCCCCCGAAGGGGGCTGGGGTCCTGTGCGCTGACGGACTCAGTGGTTGTGGCTGTGCCCGTGGCTGTGGTCGTCCTCGTCATCTGCCGGCTTCTCGACGACCGAGGTCTCGGTCGTGAGCAGCAGTGCAGCGATCGAAGCGGCGTTGGCCAGCGCGGAACGCGTGACCTTCACCGGGTCGATGATGCCGGCGGCAACCAGGTCGACGTACTCGCCGGTAGCAGCGTTGTAGCCGTGACCCGGCTCCATCTCTGCGACCTTGTAGACGATGACGAGACCGGGCTCGCCGCCGTTCTCGGCGATCCACCGGAGCGGCTCACCGACGGCCTTCGCCACGATGCTGACGCCGGTCTTCTCGTCCCCATCGAGGCCGAGACCGTCCTTCAGCACGCGGGCAGCGTGGACGAGGGCGGAGCCGCCACCGGCGACGATGCCCTCCTCGATGGCTGCACGGGTGGCGGAGACAGCGTCCTCGATGCGGTGCTTCTTCTCCTTGAGCTCCACCTCGGTGGCAGCACCGACCTGGATCACGCAGACGCCACCGGCGAGCTTCGCAACCCGTTCCTGCAGCTTCTCCCGATCCCAGTCAGAATCGGTGCGCTCGATCTCGGCGCGCAGCTGCGCAACCCGACCGGCGACCTCTTCGGACTTGCCGGCGCCTTCGACGATGGTCGTGTTGTCCTTGGTCACCGTGATCTTGCGAGCGCGACCGAGCACGTCGAGACCGACCTGGTCGAGCTTGAGCCCTACCTCGGGAGCAACGACCTTCGCGCCGGTCAGGATCGCGATGTCCTCGAGCATGGCCTTGCGACGGTCACCGAAGGCCGGGGCCTTCACTGCGACCGAGGTGAAGGTGCCCTTGATCTTGTTCACCACGAGGGTCGACAACGCTTCGCCGTCCACGTCCTCGGCAACGATGAACAGGGTGCCGCCGGCGCCGATGACCTTCTCCAGCAGGGGCAGCAGGTCGTTCATCGAGGAGACCTTGCCCTGGTGGATCAGGATGTACGGGTCGTCGAGGACGGCTTCCATGCGCTCCGGATCGCTCACGAAGTACGGGGAGAGGTAGCCCTTGTCGAACTGCATGCCCTCGGTGAACTCCAGCTCGGTGCCGAAGGTCTGGGACTCGTCGACGGTGATGACGCCGTCCTTGCCGACCTTGTCGAACGCGCTCGCGATGAGGGCGCCGATCTGCTCGTCACGAGCCGAGATCGTGGCCACGTGGGCCATGTCGTCGGTGGTCTCGATGTCGCGGGCAAGCCTGCGGAGCTCGGTGACGACAGCCTCGACGGCCGCGTCGATGCCCCGCTTGAGGGCGATCGGGTTGGCGCCGGACGCAACCGCACGCAGGCCCTCGTGGACGAGAGCCTGGGCGAGGACAGTGGCGGTCGTGGTGCCATCGCCTGCCACGTCGTTGGTCTTGGTGGCCACCTCCTTGGCGAGCTGGGCGCCGAGGTTCTCGAACGGATCGGAGAGCTCGACCTCCTTGGCGACGGTGACGCCGTCGTTGGTGATGGTCGGCGCACCCCACTTCTTGTCGAGGACGACGTAGCGGCCCTTCGGGCCGAGCGTCACCTTCACGGTGTTGGCGAGGATGTCGACGCCGCGCTCGAGAGAGCGACGCGCCTCCTCGTCAAACTGAAGGATCTTTGGCATGTATGTAGTTCCTTACTTGGTGACGACGGCGAGGATGTCGCGGGCGTTGAGCAACAGGTACTCCTGCCCGTCGTACTTGACCTCGGTGCCGCCGTACTTGCTGAAGATGACGACGTCACCCTCGGCGACGTCGAGCGGGACGCGGTTGCCGTTGTCGTCGATGCGACCGGGGCCGGTGGCGAGCACCTTGCCCTCCTGCGGCTTCTCCTTGGCGGTATCCGGGATGACAAGGCCGGAAGCGGTGGTCTGCTCGGCCTCCAGCGGCTGGACGAGGATGCGATCCTCGAGAGGCTTGATCGTGACTGCCACGTCAAAACCCTTTCGTTCTGCAGGGCGCAACCGCCCTGAATGGTCAGCTGTGGTGAGACCCGGCGTCGTCGCGGTGCCGCCGGAGTCTGGTTGGCACCCTCGTGGTGAGAGTGCTAAAGCGAATCTATCGCGGCCTTAGCACTCGATCAAGCCGAGTGCCAGCGATGACCTTGCTAGGCTGGGCAGGAACATCGCAGCTGAGGGGAAGGAGTCGGCATGGACTGGCCGGGCAGCGTCATCTGGTGGCACGCGTTCCCGCTGGGATTCGTCGGCGCGGAACGTGCGGCCGTCACCGAGGTCCACCACCGCCTGCCGCAGCTGTCGGCATGGCTCGACTACGTGATCGAACTGGGTGCCAACGGCCTGCTGCTCGCACCCGTGTTCGCCTCCGCCAGCCACGGCTACGACACCCTCGACCACTTCAGGATCGACCCGCGTCTCGGTGACGACGCCGACTTCGATGCGTTGATCGTCGCTTGTCGCGAGAAGGGCATCCGGGTCTGCCTCGACGGCGTCTTCAACCACGTCGCCGGCGAGCACCCGATCGTGCGGGCAGCCCTGGAGGGCGGGCCGGAATCCGACGCCGGTCGCTGGATCCGGTGGGAAGGCCCCTACCCGTACTACTTCGAGGGCCACGAGGCGCTGGTCGAGCTCGACCTCCGCCAGCCCGTGGTTGCCGACTACATCGCCGACGTGATGACCCACTGGCTATCCCGCGGCATCGATGCCTGGCGCCTGGACGCCGCCTACGCCCAGGGCGCCGACGTGTGGGCGCCGATCCTTGCGAAGGTGAAGGCTGCCCACCCGGACGCCTGGGTGTTCGCCGAGGTGATCCACGGTGACTACAGCGAGTTCGTCGCCGAGTCCGGCGTGGCCAGCGTCACCCAGTACGAGCTGTGGCACGCCATCTGGGACTCCCTCAACGATCGCAACTTCTTCTCCCTCGACTGGACGCTGAAGCGGCACCGCGAGTTCTGCGAGCACTTCCGGCCGCAGACCTTCATCGGCAACCACGACGTCACCCGCATCGCGACGCAGCTCACCGACCCGGCCGACGTGCCGCTGGCGACAGCGCTGTTGCTGCTGCTGCCCGGCATCCCCTCGATCTACGCCGGCGACGAGCAGGGCTTCACCGGCGAGAAGCAGGAGCACAGTGCCGGCGACGACGCGGTGCGTCCGCCCTTCCCCGCCGACCCGTCCGGGCTGCTGCCCTTCGGCAAGCCCACGCTGGCGGTCTACCAGGAACTGATCGGCATCCGCAGGCGCCATCCGTGGCTGACCGACGCGGTGGTGACAACCAGCGACGTGACGAACACGTCGATCGCCATCCACCTGGACGGCGACGGCCAGCACCTCACGCTCCGCCTGAACATCGGCGAGGAGCCGGTGGACGGCGTCGCGCCCCATTCGTGGACGGTGAGCTAGTCAGCGGCGACGGCTGGCCTTCGCTCCCGCCCCTCCACCGCCTCCGAAGAACACCGACGCTCCGAACACGAAGCCGAAGTTGTACCAGCCTCCGTTGTTGTACACCTCGTAGATGCCGACCTGGTGGTTGAAGAGGGAGACGATGAAGGCGATCGGGGAGATGAACCCGTGCCACAGGCCGAGCCAGAACCCTGCCTCAGCACCGGAGCCCTGCACGGGGTTGGGCCCGGCAGCGCACCCGGCGATCAGGCCGAGCAGGACGATCGCCCCGACCCCCAACAGGAACCGCCGAACAGCCATCGCGCACCTCCCTGAGAAGACGCTACTCGCAGCCGGCACACCACACCGGCACTTCGCGAAGCTCACGCTGCACCGGCCTCGACCCGCCTGACCACGAGGGCACGGGCACCATCGTTGGTGGGTGTCAGAACCAGTGTCGCGGACGCCTTGCCAGCGGGCTTGAGCTTCTTGCGCAGCACAGCCGGGTCGACGTCGATCCCGCGCACCTTGATCTCCAGGATGCCCACGCCCTGCTCCTGCACCCAGCGCCGTAACCCCCGCTCGTCGTAGGGCAGTTCCTGCAGCACCTCGAACGCTGTGGCGAACGGCGTCGTGTGAACGCTGTCGGCGCAGAGGTAGGCGATGCCTGCCTGCGGGCTCCGCGCGGCGAGGATCTCCGCGAGACGACCAACGGCCCCGGCCCGGATCACCCCCGGATCGGGCTCGTACAGGTAGCGGCCCACGGCGCCCACCGGCGGGTCGCGCCGCTCGCCCGCGTCCAGTTCCTGCCCGGACGGCAGCAGCACGGCCGTCCGCGAGCCCGGAGCCCATGGCCCCGACCACAGCGATGCCTCGACCAGGTCGCCGCGGTGGCTCACCCACGTTGTCGCGATGCCGTCGGGGATGACGTTCGACGGCAGGCCGGGCGCGGCCTTGATGCAGCCGATGCGACCGGCCAGCAGGCCGGTCACGAAGTCCCAGGACGGGGTCAGGTCGGCCACCCGCCAGGTGCGGCCGGAGGCGGTGCGGCGGGCCGGGTCAGCGAACACGGCAGCCCCGTCGGCGAGCAGGTCGCCGGCCACCTCGACCGCGTCCCCGCAGACCACGCGGCCGGCATCGCCCAGGTTCGCTGCTGCGAGGACGGCGGTGGCCGGGTCGAACTCCACAGCCACCACGTCCAGGCCGGCAGCGGCGAAGGCGAGGGCGTCAGCGCCGATGCCGCACCCCAGGTCGACGACGTCGGTTGCACCCGCGTCACGGAGACGTTCGGCGCGCCACCGTGCCACGTCCGCGCGGGTGGCCTGCTCGAGCGCGTCGCGGGTGAAGAACAGCCGGCCGGCAGCCTCCCCGAACTTGGTGACGGCCCTGCGGCGCAGTTCCGCCTGGGTGAGGACGGCCGCGGCCTGCCCCGGCGTCCAGTTGCGGCGCACTGCAGTTGCGGCAGCCATCGATCCGGGGTCGGACTGGGCGGCAGCCTCGGCCAGGGCGTCGAGGGCGTCGGTCGACACCAGCCAGCGCGCCAGATCTGCATCCACACGTGAAACCTAGTGGGCGTCGGACGCGATCAGCGGCCCGGGACTCCTATGATCAGGGGAATGAAGGCAATGTCTGCGGTGAGCGCGTTCTTCGGCGTCCTGTTGGTCCTCGCCGGCCTCGGCGGCATGGGCTGGGCCGGCTGGGTCTCGTACCGCCAGTGGCTCGCCCTCGACGCCCTGCGTAGCGCCGACGTCCAGACGGCCACCCTGCCCCTCGCGATCGGCGGGGTGGGCCTCCTGCTCGGTGGCTTCCTCGTCGGACTTGCCCTTGGCCGTCCCCGCAAGGTCATCGCGCCGGTGCCGCCGGCCGAACCGACCGCCTGACTCAGACCAGCCAGCGCTGGACCACCAGCACCAGGCCCCACACCCCCGCTGCGGCGAGCGCCGCAAGGTAGCCCAGCACGAGGCGGGTGTCGCGCAGGTAGCACCGTGACCGGGTGAGTCCGGCTTGGCGCGCCTTCCAGTACCCGGCGAAGCCGACGCCTGCGAACACCACGACGGCGAGGGGTCCGAAGACCCAGCCCAGCAGCGAGATGGTGGCGAAGATGCACAGCCGCAGCGGGTCGAACGGCCTGGTGTCCTCGGCGGGCTGCGGTGCTGACGGGGTTCCGCCGGCGATGAAGTCCGACGGCCGTGGCCCCTTTGCGAGCCGGGAGGCCGCCTCGGGGGTGGTGTCGCTCATGCGTGGCCCTTTCTCGAGGTACTGACGCGCTGGTCGCCGAGCTTGCCCCACGCCTGGACGGCGCAGAACGGCGCGCACTGGGGGGCACCCTCGTCGCTGAAGGTACCGACGTGGACGCAGCACTGGGTGAGCCGCTCCTCCAGCATCGTGGAGATGTCCATGAACGGCTTGACGGTGATCCGCTTCACCCTTTCGGCCAGCAGCCGGCGCATCCGGTCCTCCTGGCCGGGCAGCCTGCCGGCAGCGAGGGTTGCCAGCGTGCTGATGCCCAGGTCGCACTGGGTGCAGATGTTCTTCCACAGCTGGCCGGTGCTCGGGTTGGTGAGGGTGGCCTGCTCGCTGAGCAGGTCGAGCATCGAGCTCTTCATCATTTCCCGCAGCTGCGCCGGCAGGTCACGGTCGGCCACCCGGTTGGCGAGGTGCTCGGGGTCGAGTTCCAGCCAGCGCAACAGCTCGTCGTGGCCGACGAGGGCTGTCAGCGAACGCCACACCCCGGCGTCGTCCTTCAACATGTAGCCGACAGACGAGCAGTGCGGGTGCGAGCACGGCAACGCCGTCAGGTCGTGCCACTGCACCACGTTGTCGGTCTGCGGGCCGAGCCGTGCGAGGACGCCGGTGTGGGTCAGCCGGAACATGGGGTCGATGCCCTGACCCCGTCCCGAGCCGAACACCGGCTGGATGGCGACACCGCCGATGAAGGGCGTGTCGAGGGCCTTGCGGACGACGGCACCGATGTCGCCGTCGTTCACACCGAGGGCTGCCGTCATCACCAGCGTCGTGAAGATGCCGGCGGCGGAGAGCCGCTCGATGGCTGCCTCCTTGAACCGGGTCAGGTCGGCGCCACGGTGGTGCTTCGACGCCTCCGGCGACGGCCCGTCGTACTGCAGGTAGATCTCGAGCCGGTCGCGGTGGCTCTTGAGCAGCTCCAGCAGCGCGTCGTCGGAGCCGACGAGGAGGCCGTTGGTGTTCACCATGATCCGCACGATCGGGCGCGCGACGAGTTCGTCGAGCAGTTCCGCGAGCCTCGGGTAGAGGGTGGGCTCCCCGCCCGACAGCATCAGGACGTCGAGGCGGCCCTCCTCGCGGGAGAGCCGAGCGTCGACGTTCGCGAGGATGTCGGCCAGCGGAGCCACCCCGGTGAGCGCTGGCCCGGAAGCCGTGAAGCACGTGGGGCACTTGAGGTTGCAGTGCTCCGTGACGTCCTGGATCAGGATGCAGGTGTGCTGGGTGTGGAAGGCCGGCAGCCCGTAGGCGAAGGCCTCCGGCATCTGCCGGAAGTTTCCCGCCTGGTCGGGCACGTGCACCTTCGTCGGCGCCTGCCACTGCTCGAGGTAGCGCAGGATGTTCGCGTCCTCGTCGTACAGGGTCTCGACGAGGCCGTGGGTGGGACAGGCGCGCTGCAGCCAGACCCGGTCTTCCCGCACCAGCAGGACGCCGGAGAGTCGCTGCACGCCCGCCAGTTCAGCGTCCGGCTCGTGGCACTCGGGGCAGTACGCAGTGACGTACTTGTGGATCCGGTCGCCGCGCAGGGGCTGGCCGGGCCCGAGGGCCAGCGCCCGCGTGGGGGTGTTGAGCAGGTTCGTCATCGGTGTCTCTCCTTGTCGGAGCCAACCGTAGACGGTGCCACACGTGCTGTGGACACTCAGCCCCCGAAGGCGCCGAGGCCCAGCACAAGTGCGAAGCACAGTCCCCCGGCGATCAGGATCCCCGCCCCGATGGCAATCAGGATGCCGGCTCCGGTTCGGGTGGTCCTGGGGATCGCGGCCATCACGATGCCGCCGAGAACGAGTGCGAACGGCAGTACGCCGGCGAGCAGGTTCGTCACGGAGGCCAGCGGGCTGTCGTACGGCACCGCTGTGGTGAGGCCCCAGGACGCCAGCAGCACGGCGACCGTGATGCCGATGCCGAGCCAGATGGAACCACGGCCACCTGCCGGGCGCTGCGGCGGCGCCTGGTAGGGCTGGCCCTGCGGCGGGTACGGCTGGGCCGGCGGGAAGGGCTGGCCCTGCGGTGGGAACGGCTGCGCCGGTGGTTGGACGGGCGGAAGCGGCTGACCCGCCGGGTCGCCGCCGGGCGGCTGGAAGTCGGGTTGGCCCTGGGGCGGGTTCTGGTCAGTCACGTTGGCCTCCGATGATTGCCGGGACTTCGTCGACGGGGGTGGGGAGCGGGCGCCAGATGCGGCTGACCCGCCACGCGAGCAGGGGCAGCGTGCACAGCAGGAACCACTGGGGACGGGTCATGCCGAACCACACCTGCTCGTTCGCACGGAAGAACTCGACGCAGAAGCGGAAGAGGGCATAGGCCGCGACGTAGACGATGAAGAGGTCGCCGGGACGGGGCAGTCGGTCGCGGTGCCGCCACAGCCAGACGAAGGCGATGGCCTGGAAGGCGATCTCGTAGGCGAAGGTCGGGTGCAGCCCCACGCCTGCGGGACCGCCGATGATGGCCGCCTGCTCGGGGGTCACGACAATGCCCCAGGGTCCGCCCGTGGGATGCCCGGGAAGCTCCGTGAGCAGGCAGCCGATCCGGCCGATCGCCATCGCGAGCGCGACCGAGGGAGCGAACAGGTCGCCGGTGGATTCCTTGTAGCCCGTCATGCGCTTGCCGAGGAGCACCCCGATCCATGCCCCCACCAGCGCCGCGAGCACGCTGCGGTTCCCGTCGCTCCACCACTGCAGGAGCGGCTCGTTCTGCGAGGGGTCGAGCTGCTGCCACCACGTGCCCATCCGCGAGGCGATCGCTGCGAGGGCGAGGCACATGCCTGCGATCACCCACAGCCGGTCGTCGCGGAGGTTGCGGCGTCGCACCTCGTAGGCGAACAGGGCGAGCCCTGCAGCGATGCCCAGGCCCATGAACAGCCCGTGCACCAGCCCGCTGCCGGCGAACGGGAGCCCGATCATGGGCACACGCTAGCGGTGCTCACGCCTCGGAGTAGCTCCAACCTGCCGGTTCACCGTCCACGTACGGCATGACGCCGTGGAAGGTGGGCCCTTCGGCGAAGACCAGCGGAAGGAAGTTCCGGTCGCCCTCCCACATCGGCAGGGCGTCCAGCTCTTCGATGCTGTGCCACACCAGCGGACCGTCGGCGTTGCGTTCCGGCAGGGTGCCCTCCCAGGCGTCCACGACGAAGAGGAAGCCGAACCAGTCCTCCCCGCCGGTCCCGAACCCCGGCCAGGAGACCGTGCCGCGCAGTCTGGCGGACGTGACGGTGATCCCGGCCTCCTCCTTCAGCTCGCGGCAGAGGCAGGCGTAGATGTCCTCTTCGGGCTCGAGCTTGCCGCCCAGCCCGTTCCACTTGCCGGCATGGACGTCGCCCTCGCGTCCGCGGTGCACGAGCAGCACCCGGCCGTCGGCGACCAGGTAGCCGAGGGTAGCGACGATGGGCGTGTAGGCCACGGCTAGACCAGGACGGTGCTGACCGGCAGGCCGGAGTTGGCGCCGATCTCCAGCGAGGACGGGCGCAGGCCTGCGGTGACCACCTGGGCGCCCAGCACGGCGATCATGGCGCCGTTGTCCGTGCACAGTGCCGGACGCGGCCGGCGCAGCGTGATGCCTTCCGCTGCGCACCGCTCCTCCAGCAAGGCGCGCAGGCGCGAGTTGGCGGCCACTCCCCCACCCAGCAGCAGGTGGTCGGTGCCGAGGTGGTGGCAGGCGTCGACGGCCTTTGCCGTCAGCACGTCGCATACGGCCTCCTGGAAGGACGCTGCGACGTCGGCGATCGCGAACTCCTCACCGTCGCGGCGCCGGATCTCCACCCAGCGGGAGACGGCCGTCTTCAGGCCGGAGAACGAGTAGTCGAACCGGTGCAACGCCCGGTCCTTGTTCGCGGTCAGCCCGCGAGGGAAGGCGATCGCGCGAGGGTCGCCGTCCGCGGCAGCCCTGTCGATCACGGGGCCACCCGGGTACGGCAGGCCGAGAAGGCGCGCCACCTTGTCGTAGGCCTCGCCGGCGGCGTCGTCGATGGTCGCGCCGAGCTCGACGATGTCACCGGTGATGTCGTTCACCGCCAGCAGCGACGTGTGCCCGCCGGACACCAGCAGCGCTGCGCACGGCTGCGGCAGGGGCCCGTGGTCGAGCAGGTCGACGGCGACGTGGCCCACCAGGTGGTTCACGCCGTACAGCGGCTTGTCCAGCGCGACGGCGAGCGCCTTCGCAGCGGCGAGGCCGACGACGAGCGCGCCCATCAGGCCGGGACCGGCGGTGACCGCGATCCCGTCCAGCTCGGAGAGGTCGATGTCCGCTGTCTCGCAGGCGCGACGCAGGGTGGGGATCAGCGCCTGCAGGTGGGCGCGGCTGGCAACCTCGGGCACGACGCCGCCGAAGCGGACGTGCTCCTCGACGGAGGAGGCGACGGCGTTGGCCAGCAGCTCGTTGCCCCGCACGATGCCGATGCCGGTCTCGTCGCAGGAGGACTCGATGCCGAGGATCAAGGGCCCGTTCATGCG
>JAOATP010000072.1:0-4183 GCA_030158185.1 Propionicimonas sp. | reverse complement strand
GTTCATGCGCACTCCACCGCCCAGGCGTCGCCGTCGCGCAGCGCCCGCAGCATCACGAGGGCGTGGTGGCCGGGACCGTAGTAGTCGCGCCGGGTGGTGACGGGAGCGAAGCCGAGGCGCCGATAGAGCGCGACGGCAGGCTCGTTGTCGGGCCGCACCTCCAGCAGCATCCGCCGGGCGCCGACGGCGCTGGCCCAGTCGATGCCGGCGCGGACGAGGGAAGCTCCGATGCCCCGGCCGCGGAAGTCGGGGTGCACGATCACGCGATTGAGGTCGGACATCTCCGCGACGCGGCTGAACGTCGCGACGCCGATAATGCTGTCGTCGACGTCGAAGCGGGCCAGCACGTAGCGGTCATGCCCTGCGAGCTCGTCCGCCCACGCTGTCTCCGACCACTGCTCACCCGCGTCGAAGGCGACCTGCTCGAGTGCGACGATGCCGGCGAGGTCGTGGGGGCGGGCGTGGGAGATGATCATGGCTTCACCATCATGGCGAGACGGGGCTGGAGCAGGGTCGACTTCCGAGTGGTGGGCACCTCGGCGTCCGGACGGCGCAGGTACAGCGGCTCGAGGCCGGCGTCTGCCAGCCGGTCACCGAGCGCAGCCATCAGGCCGGCATCGATGCCGTCGGGGCCGGCGCACTCGCGGCCGGTGAGCGTCGCGCCGGGTCCGGCGAGGGGCAGGGCCGACACCTCGCCGGGGGCTGTGACGAACGGCCCGTCCGCCCGGGCGCCCGCGCTGTCGTACACGGCCCAGTAGACCTCCTTGCGTCGGGCGTCCGCCACGACGGCGAAGCCTTCCGCAGGGGCGTCGCCGCGGTCGGCCCACGCGAGCGCGACCACGTCGAGGCTGCACACGCCACGCACCGGCACACCGAGAGCCTCGGCAAGGGTGATCGCTGCCGCCACCCCGACCCGCAGGCCGGTGAACGGGCCCGGCCCGACACCGACGACAACGCCGGTGAGGTCGGACGGGGTCGCACCGGCAGTAGCGAGCACACGCTGCACCAGCGGCAGCAGCTGTTCCGCGTGGGCCCGACGGTCGCCGAACACATCGGATGCCACGACGGCACCGTCCCGCGCCACCCCCGCCCGGACATCGGTGGCCGTATCAATGCCCAAAACCACCGAGTTGTCAGAATCAGGGGTCGCCAGAGCGACCTGTGCTTCTGACAAGTCGGAGAGGGGGGTGGTCACAGTGCCTCCAGTTCGTCTCGGGACGCCGTCCAGCGGTCACCGATCGGGGTGAGGAAGATCCAGCGGGTCTCGTCCTCGGGATCGAGACCGCGGCGGATGTCGAGTTCCAGATAGTCCTCGGCGAGGCCCTCCGCGATCCCGGCGCCCCATTCGACGAGGGTGACCGAGTCGTCGAGCGAGATCTCCAGGTCGAGGTCCTCGAGCTCAGCGAAGGAGCCCAGCCGGTAGGCGTCCACGTGCACGAGGCCGGGCCCGCCCGTGGTCGACGGGTGCACGCGGGAGAGCACGAAGGTGGGCGAGATGATCGACCCGGCCACGCCCATCCCTGCGCCGAGGCCCTGGGTGAAGGTGGTCTTGCCGGCACCGAGGTCGCCGGAGGCGATGATCACGTCGCCCGCCCGCACGACGGCGGCGAGGCGGCGGCCCAGCTCGGTCGTGTCCTCGGCCGTCGGCGCTGCCTTGCGCACCGGCAACTGCCGGGCGAGGGTGAGGCTCGTGCCCTGCCGGTCGACCTCGGCGAAGCCGTGGCGCTGCCACCAGGCCACCACCTTCGGGAACTCGGCCCGGGCGATCAGTTCGACGGCTGCGACGCCACGGGCTGTGAGTACCTCGATGGCGACTTCGACCATGGCTGCGGCGATCCCCAGTCGCTGGTAGCCGGGGCGCACGGACACGCGATGGATACCGGCCATGGGTCCGTCGACGCTCACGATCACGATGCCCGCCGGCTCGTCCTCGACGATGGCCAGGACCCCGAACCCCTCCGCCAGCGCTGCGCTGACCTTTGCCGGCGTCTCGGAGAGCGCCGGGGGCGGCGGATCAACCGGCGGACGGTTGCCGAACGCCTCGACGATCAGGTCGCAGATCGCCTGCGCATCCTCAGGCGTCGGCTCGACCAGTCGCAGGCGGCGGCCGTCACCCAGCAGGGTCTCTGCGAGCACGGTCTGCTGCATCAAGAATCCTCCCGGTTGCCGCCGATTTCCGGCGTTTCGGCCCGGGCGATCCTACCAGTGCGTTCAGTGCGCCTGACGGGCCTCGACAACGGCGAGGACGTCGGCGTACAGCGGGTGATCCGTGCCCAGCCCGGTGACCTTCTCGACGACCTCTGCGGCGGATGCCGTGCCCAGCAGCTGCTGCAGTTCGATCGCCTCGGGGTCGTCTGCCGTGTCGAAGCGCAGGCCGGCACCCATCGCCTCCACCAGCGCCGCGCGGCCCATGCCGCGCTCTGCCAGCTGGGACGCGGGGCTGACGAACCGCTCGTTGCGGCTGAGCTTGCGCAGCGGCGCACGCCCGACCCGCAGGGTGGTGTCCGGCAGGTAGGGGTTGGCGAACCGCTTGAGGATCTTCTCGACGTAGGCAGCCTGGGACTCCGCTGACACACCGTGCTTGGCAACGATCAGCGAGGCGGTCTCGACGAGGACGGCCGCGACCTTTGCTGCGACGCCGGGGTCGGCGAGCGCGTCGGAGATCTTCTCGATGCCTGCCGCGTAGCCGAACCAGGCGCTCGTTGCGTGGCCGGTGTTGACGGTGAAGAGCTTGCGCTCGATGTAGGGCTCAAGATCGGGCACCCAGGTGACACCGGGGATCTCGGGGTGGGCCTCGCCGAACGGCGGGGTCTCGATGGCCCATTCGAAGAAGTTCTCGACGGTGACGTCGAGGCCGGCGTCGGGGTCCTGGTTGGGCACGATCCGGTCGACGGCGGTGTTGGCGAAGATGACCCGGTCGTCGAGGTCCGCACCGGCGTAGGCCTTGCGAACCTCGCCGGCGAGGATGTCCGTGCCGTTGATGGCGTTCTCGCAAGCCATCACCGCGAGCCTCGGCGCATCGGCCGGGCGCGCTGCGACGCCCGCTGCGATGGCCGGGGCCACGAACCTGAGGATGTGCGCGCCAACGGCCGTCGTGACGATGTCGGCGGACGCGATCGCAGCGGTAAGGGCTTCCGCCTCCGTTGCAGAGTTGAGGGCGGAGAACCCGCGGACCTCATGGGTCCGCGGGCTCTCCCCGACTTCGTGCACTTCATAGCTGTCGGCGTCCTTCAACCTCGCGATCAGCGCGTCAGCGACGTCTGCGAACACCAGTTCGTAGCCGGCGTTGACGAGCAGCAGCCCGACGAACCCGCGTCCGATGTTTCCTGCCCCGAAGTGCACTGCTTTCATCAGTTGTTCATTCCCTTGAAGGTGTCGGCGATCTCCTCGCGGGTGCCGGCCTTTTCCAGGGCCGCCACCGCTTCGGTGTCCAGGAACACCTCGGCGATCTTGCTGAGCAACTCCAGGTGTTCGTCGTTCGCACCGGCGATGCCGATCACGAACTTCACCGGGTTGCCGTTCCAGTCGATGCCGTTCGGGTACCGCACCACGGAGATGGCGGAGGACTTGATCAGTCCCTTTGCCTCGTTGGTGCCGTGCGGAATGGCGAGGAAGTTGCCCATGTACGTCGACACGGACTTCTCCCGGTCATGCATGGAGGTGACGTAGCCGGCGTCCACCGCGCCGGCGTCGACGAGCAGCTTGCCCGCCTCGTCGATCGCGGACACCTGGTCGTTGGCCGTCCCCGAGAGCACGATCGAGGACAACCTCAACACGCCGGAGTCCGTTGCTGTCGCCACCGGGGCGGCTTCAGCCGTGGGCTCGGGCACGATCGCCCGCGCCGGGGTCGTCTCCACTGCCACGGGGGCGACCGCTGCTGCGGTCAGTGCCGGGGCAGGCTCAGACGCTTTTGGGTCGGAGTTCGCCGCCTTGACCATCTCGACGACGTCGTCGTACCGGGGGCTGGCCATGAAGTTGTCCACCGCGACATGCACGGCCGACGGGGTCTTCTGCCTCGCCCGATCGATGAGGTCCTGGTGGGAGACCACGACGTCGTAGGTGTCATCGAGGTTGGCGATGGCCTTGTTGACCACCGTGACGTCGCCGAACCCGGCAGCCTGGATCTTCTTGCGCAGGACGGACGCGCCCATGGCGGAGGAGCCCATGCCGGCGTCGCAGGCGA
>JAOATP010000071.1 GCA_030158185.1 Propionicimonas sp. | reverse complement strand
CACACTGGCGATCGCGACCCCCTACCTGCTCCTGCGCTACTGAGCTCTCAGCCAAAGCCCAGGAGCCTCGGACTTCGGGACTTTGCAGCCATCTCCTTCGGTCAGACGAAGTCCCACCACCTGCGCCACACCGGCGCCGTCCTTGCCGCCCAATCCGGCGCCAGGGCCGACCTGATGGGCCGGCTCGGCCACGCGACACCTGCTCTGGCGATGATCTACCAACACGTCGTCGGCGAGGGTCTCGAAACCCAGGGCGACGTCGGGAGGGCAACGGGGCAACGACTCTCCGCGACCTACTCCTGGGCCAGCTGGCCGCGTCCGACACCTCCACCAAGGCCCTCATCGCCCGCATCCGCGCCGAACTCGACGCGCTCGCATCTTCTGTCGCCTGACCGACAACACTCGCCACGCCGTACCCCAGAACACAAACGCCTTCTGCCACACACCCTGTGCATCCTGGCCCGGGGAGATCGTTGTGACGAAAGGGGCAGTCATGGTTGTGCACATGTCGTGCAAGAGTCCGGAGACGACAGCGGCTCTGACTATTTAACCTAGCCAGAGCCACATTCTCAAAGTGCGCGAGAGAGGAGTTGAACCTCCACGTCCTTTCGGACACACGGACCTGAACCGTGCGCGTCTGCCATTCCGCCACTCGCGCCCGACTCCCTGAGGAGCCAGCCGAAAGAGGTTAGCACAGGTGCCCGGGCTGATCCGATTCGGCTGTGGACCCCCACGACAAGGGAGCGCACCCTCAGGCAGGCTCCAGAAAGCCCGATCACATCGCTCCCGAGGATGACCGGACCCCACCGGTGGTCCCCCCTCACTCCCGACTGGAGTCTGAGTGCCCAAGCGGGACCGTCGCGTAGGCTGGAGGTTCTGCGCTGGATAGTCTTGAGCGTCACGTCAACTGGGGAAGGAGGGGACCGTGGGGGTCTTCGACCGCGTCGAGAAGAAGCTCGAGAACGCCGTCAGCGGAGCCTTCGCGCGCGCCTTCAAGGGTGACGTGCAGCCCGTGGAGATCACCGCAAGGCTCCAGCGCGAGCTCGACTCCGAGGCCAAGCTCCTCAGCCGCGAGCGCAAGCTCGTCCCCAACGAGTTCCACGTCGCACTCTCCCAGCACGACTACGACCGGCTCACCCCGTACAGCAAGACCCTCAACGCAGAGATCGGCCCCCAGCTCCGCGACTACGCATCCGAGGCGGGCTACATCTTCAACGGCCCGATCATGATCGAGTACGCGCTCGACACCGCGCTGCCCGTCGGACGCTTCACCGTCACCTCCGCAGCCGTTGCAGGGGTGGACGCGACGGAGGAGCCCACGCCCACCGCCATCCGCACGGCGAACCTCGTCGTCGAGGTCAACGGCGTCCGGCACCCGCTCACCCCACCCGGCGTCACCATCGGACGCGGCACGGAAGCCGACCTTCGCATCAACGACCCCGGCATCAGCCGTCTGCACGCCCGGATCGCCGTGGTGGGCAGCGGCGGCGGCCAGCTGATCTCCATCGAGGACCTCGGCTCCACCAACGGCGTCACCGTCGACGGCCAGCGCACCCGGCACGCGACGCTCGGCCTGGGGAGTCGGATCGAGATCGGATCCACCCGGCTGGCGATCGTCTCGCCGGTGACCGATGTCTGAGCTGGTCGTCCTCGGCCTCAAGCTGGGGTTCCTCGCGCTGCTCTGGCTGTTCATCCTCTTCACCGGCAACGTCATCCGCACCGACCTGTTCGGACGCAAGGTGCCCGCGGCGGAACTCGTCGCCCAGCCGGCTTCCGGCGCAGCCCCGGCCCCGAACCAGCCCCGGCTTTCGCGCCGCGCCCTCAAGCAATTGCCCCACACGCTCACCGTCACGCACGGCAAGCAGGCCGGACTGCAGCTCCCCCTCGAGGGCGGCGTCCTCATCGGCCGGTCCAGCGACTGCCAACTCCTGCTCGATGACGACTACGTCTCCACCCGCCACGCACGCATCACGCTCTCGGCCGGCGGCTACCAGGTGGAGGACCTCGGCTCCACCAACGGCACGTTCGTCAACAACCAGCGCCTCACCCAGCCGACCCCGTTCGGACCAGGTGACACCCTGCGCATCGGCCGCACCCTGATGATCGTGGAGAAGTAGATGACGCTGGCGCTGCGCTACGTCGCGCACTCCGAGATCGGTCTTGTTCGCAAGAACAACCAGGACTCGGCCTACGTCTCACCCACCATGCTGATGGTGGCAGACGGCATGGGCGGCGCAGCAGCCGGCGACCTGGCCTCCGCCGTCGCCATCCGCGAACTCAAGGCGGCCGACGGCACCTTCGCCGGCGAGGAGATGCTGGACGTCGTCGCAGACGCCATCGACCGCGCCGGTGAGGTCATCAGCGAACTCGTCGATGCAGACCCCAGCCTCGACGGCATGGGCAGCACCGTGTGCGGGGTCATGTTCGACGGCACACACCTCGGGGTCGCCAACATCGGCGACTCCCGCGCCTACCTGTACCGCGACGCCGTCCTCACCCGGCTCACCCGCGACCACTCCTGGGTACAGACGCTCGTCGACGAGGGCCGCATCACGGAAGCCGAAGCCCTCGAGCACCCCCACCGCTCGCTGATCCTCAAGGTCATCAACGGCCAGCCCCACCACCAGCCCGACCTGCAGCTCGTCGACGTCCGGGTCGGCGACCGGCTGCTGATCTGCTCCGACGGCCTCTGCGGCATGGTGACGGACGCGGTGATCGCGGCAGCGCTCGACGGCGAGCGCGAGGACGTGCTCGCGGCCCTCGTCGGAATCGCCCACCACGAGGGTGGCCAGGACAACATCACGATCATCCTCGCCGACGTCATCGACGGTGACGCGGAGGGCGCACCCGAGGTGCTGGGCGCAGCAGCAACCCTCGACCTGGACAACCCGGCCGAGACCACCGCGCGCCAGGCCGCCGTCGCGGCGGAAGCCACTCCCCGTCCCGACCCCGGCGAAGGCGAGCTCGTGCGCTACGCCCCGGTCGCCCGCCGCCGGGCCTCGACCTGGGTGAAGGTCGTGCTCGCCGTCATGATCCCGGTGCTTGCCATCGGCGGGGCAGGCACCCTCTGGTACTCCTACACGCAGGGCCAGTACTACCTCGGCGCGCACGAGACCACCCTTGCCATCTTCCAGGGCGTGCCCGAGCCGGTGTTCAACCTGCCGCTGTCGCACGTCGTCGAGGAGGACACGACACGGGTCGTCGACCTCCCGCCGTACTACCAGGAGCGGGTGCTCGAGACGATGCCCGCCGACTCCCTTGACGCCGCCCGCTCGACCCTCGCGACCCTGCGGCTGAAGGCTGCCGAGTGCATTCGCCAGCGCACCATGCCGCAGTCGACGCCCACCCCCACGCCGACTCCAACGCCGACGCCTTCCCCGTCCAAGTCCGCGACGACGAAGCCGGGCAGTTCGCCGTCGGCCAGCCCCTCGCCGACCCCAACACCCAGCCCGACCCCGTCCGACACGTCCACGCCGGCAGCGCCCATGGAGTGCTGATGAGCGACGTCGTCGGCTACCGCAGGCGCCGTGGCGTCGAAGCGTTCATGCTCATCTTCGCCATCGCGCTGGGGCTGGGCGGGTACGTGCTCATCCACCTCAACCGGGACGCGGAGCTGCCCGCCCAGTGGCCCTGGGCCGTGGCTGCCCTGACGGGCATCGGGCTCGTGGTGCACATCGTCGTCCGGTGGCGCCTGCCCTACGCCGACCCGCTCATCCTGCCGCTGGTGATGCTGCTCAACGGGCTCGGGCTCGCCATGATCCACCGTCTCGACCTGGGCACCGACCCGGTGATGCACAGCGCAGAACTCCAGCTGATGTGGCTCGTGATCGCCGCCGCAGCCTGCTGCCTGCTGATCATCTTCCTGCGCGACTACCGCGTGCTGCAGCGCTACACCTACACCATGTTCCTCGCCGGCATGGCGCTCCTGCTGCTGCCGCTGGTGCCCGGGCTCGGCCTGGAGAAGAACGGCGCCCGCATCTGGATCCACCTCGGCAACTACAGCTTCCAGCCCGCGGAGCTGGCCAAGCTCGTGCTGTCGATCGCGTTCGCCTCCTACCTCGTCGACAAGCGGGAGGTGCTCGCGCTGGCCGGTGGACGCGTCCTTGGCATCGACCTGCCCCGGCCGCGGGACCTCGGCCCGATCCTCGTGATGTGGCTGGTCAGCCTGGCCGTCCTCGTCTTCCAGAAGGACCTGGGCACCTCGCTGCTGTTCTTCGGCCTGTTCGTGATGATGCTCTACGTTGCGACGGAGAAGCCGAGCTGGCCGATCCTCGGCACGTTGCTGTTCGTGCTCGGCGCCTACCTGGGCTACCTGTTCTTCGGCCATGTCCAGGTGCGCGTCTCCTCCTGGCTCGACCCCTTCTCCAACTACGACCAGAACTACCAGGTGATCAACGCCCAGTTCGGCATCGCCTTCGGCGGCGCGTTCGGCACCGGCTGGGGCCTCGGGCGTCCCAACCTGACCCCGCTGGCGAAGACCGACTTCATCGCAGCTGCGATCGGTGAGGAGCTCGGCGTCGCGGGGCTGCTGGCCGTCATGCTGCTGTACGGCCTGATCGTCGCCCGCGGCCTGCGGGCGTCGCTGGTGGCCCGCGACCCGTTCGGCAAGCTGCTCGCAGCCGGCATCGCCTTCGTGTTCGCGATCCAGGTGTTCGCCATCCTCGGCGGCGTCACCCGCCTCCTGCCGCTGACCGGCCTGACCACGCCGTTCATGTCGCAGGGCGGCTCTTCGCTGATCGCCAACTGGGTGACCGTCGGGTTGCTGCTGATCGTCACCCACCAGGTGCGTCGCCCCGTGGCTGATCAGTCCTTCGAGCCGCAGCAGTGGCTGGAGGCGGAGACCACTCAGCTGATCCCCGTTGGGGCGGGGGCGGGCTCGCCCAGGCCAGGGGCTTCCACAGGCTCAGCCAGCAGTGGCGTGGGCTCAGAGGAGACCGCGCCGATCACACCGATCACACCGATCAGTCCGGACGAGGGGGGCGACGAGCCCACCGAGGTGGTCCAGCTGCCGGGAGGCCGTCCATGAACCGTCCGATCCGTGGCGTCGCCGTGACGTCGATGGTCATCTTCGCTGCGCTGATGATCAACCTCAGCTACCTGTACATCGGCCAGCAGAACTACCTCAACGAGCGTCCGGAGAACCGTCGCGTCGCTGACGCCCGCTTCGCGCAGGACCGCGGCCCGATCATGGTCGGCAACACTGCCATCGCGGAGTCGGAGAAGGTGAAGGACCGCTACAAGTTCCAGCGCTCCTACACCCCCGGCGAGCTGTACGCGCAGGTCACCGGCTACTACTCCTACCTCTACCGCACGTCGGGCCTGGAGGCGTCCTACTCCAGCCAGCTCTCCGGCGTCGACGACAGCCAGTTCCTCTCCCGCCTGCTGGAGTCCGTGACCGGATCGACCAAGCGCGGTGCAGCGCTGGAGACCACGATCGATGCCAAGGCGCAGAAGGCGGCCTGGGAGGGCCTTGCCGGACGCAAGGGGGCCGTCGTGGCCATCGACTACTCCACCGGCGCGATCAAGGCCCTCGTCAGCTTCCCCAGCTACGACCCGAACGACCTCGCCACCCACGACCTGGCCGCCTCGAGCGCGGCCTGGAAGCGGCTCAACGCCGACCCCGACCGTCCGCTGTCCAACCGCGCGACCCGCGAGATCTACCCCCCGGGTTCCACGTTCAAGGTCGTCACCGCAGCTGCTGCGCTCGACGCGGGGATGAGCCCTGACACCCTCATCGACGCCTCCCCGTACAAGCTGCCCGGCTCGACGAAGGTGCTCACCGAGAACTGCGGCGCTTCGAAGATCACGCTCACCCGTGCCCTCGAGGTGTCCTGCAACCCCGCGTTCGCGCGACTCGGCGTGAAGCTCGGGGACGAGGCGCTGCGCACCCAGGCCGAGAAGTTCGGGTTCGGCACGAAGTTCCTCGACGAGATCGGGTCTGCGGCGAGCAAGTTCCCCGAGGAGATCGACCAGGCGCAGACGGCGATGAGCGCCATCGGCGAGTTCGAGGTTGCCGCCAGCCCGTTGCAGATGGCGCTGGTCTCGGCGGCCATCGCCAACGACGGCGTGGTGATGGACCCCTACCTCGTCGACAAGGTGCTCGACAAGGACCTGCGGGTCACCAGCCAGGCGCACCCGCAGCAGCAGTCGGTGGCGATGAGCTCGGAGAATGCAGCCGCGTTGCGCCAGATGATGGTCTCCGTCGTCGAGAACGGCACCGGGTTCAGGGCACAGGTCCCCGGCGTCACGGTCGGCGGCAAGACCGGGACGGCGCACTCCGACAACCTGCGACGCCCCTATGCCTGGTTCACGGCGTGGGCGGACAACCCCAAGGTCGCCGTGTGCGTGTTCATCCAGGACGCGGAGATTCCCACGACGGACATTGCCGGCGGACGCGTGGCAGCACCCATCGCCAAAGCCGTGATCGAGGCCCTCCGATGAGCCGCCTAACGGGTTTTGCGTCGTGTCGGCCACAATGGGGGAGTTGGGCTGCTGCCACAGTTCTCCGGATGAGCAGGCGGAAAGGAAACTGCGGATGACCGAAGAGCCGAGGCTTCTCGGGGGTCGCTACCAGCTGGGCCCGGTGATCGGCCGTGGCGGTATGGCCGAAGTGCGCCGTGCGCGCGACCTTCGACTGAGCCGCGACGTGGCCATCAAGCAGCTGCGCGTCGACCTCGCGTCCGACCCGACCTTCCAGGCCCGCTTCCGGCGGGAGGCCCAGGCGGCCGCGGGGCTGAACCACCCCAACATCGTCTCCGTCTACGACACCGGCGAAGAGCCCGACCCCCACTCCGGCGTCATGGTGCCCTTCATCGTGATGGAGCTGGTCGAGGGCCACACCCTGCGTGAACTGCTCCGCACCGGACGCCAGATCATGCCGGCCAAGGCGCTGGAGTTCTCCCAGGGCGTGCTCGAGGCCCTGGGCTACAGCCACAAGGCCGGCATCGTGCACCGTGACATCAAGCCGGCCAACGTCATGCTCACCACCGGTGGCGTCGTGAAGGTGATGGACTTCGGCATCGCCCGTGCCGTCGCCGACACCTCTGCGACGATGACGCAGACCGCCGCCGTGATCGGCACGGCGCAGTACCTCTCGCCCGAGCAGGCCCGCGGCGAGACCGTCGACTACCGCAGCGACATCTACTCCGCCGGCTGCCTGCTGTACGAACTGCTCGTCGGGCGTCCGCCGTTCATCGGCGATTCCCCGGTGAGCGTCGCCTACCAGCACGTCCGCGAGGCCCCGGTGCCGCCGAGCCACCTCGATCCCGAGATCACTCAGGGCATGGACACGATCACGCTGAAGGCGCTCGCAAAGGACCCCGCCGACCGGTATCAGACCGCTCACGCGATGCGCGCGGACATCACCCGGCTGCTCGCCGGCCAGGAGGTCACAGCCCGCGTCCCGGTTGCGCCGGTCGCTGTTCCGGCAGGGGCGACGGTGCTCGCACCCACCTCCCCCGGATCGGAGACCACCGTTCTCTCCGCGGACGAGCACCACACGGCCTCGCGGGTCTACGAGACGGCCAAACCACGGCGCCGCTGGGGCCTGCTGGCCTTCGTGATCGCGCTGATCCTCGCCGCGACCGGCATCGGCGTCTACTACCTCGTGCAGGCCAACCAGGTGGAGACCGTCACCGTCCCGTGGGTCGTCGACCGTCGTGAGTCGGAGGCCATCGAGGTCCTGACGCAGGCCAAGCTTCAGCCGCGCGTCGTGCAGGCCACCGGTCCCGACGACACCACCAAGGGCCGCGTCACCAAGCAGAGCGTGTTCGACCGCAAGGTGCAGATCGGCACGGAGGTGGTCATCACGGTGAACATCGGGCCGACCAAGGGCGTGATCCCCGCTGTCGCCGGCATGGACTACAACGACGCAGTGAAGACGCTCAACGCCAGCGGTTTCACCAACGTGAATCCGCTTCCTGCGACCAACGAGCCGGTGAATGCCAAGGCCGACGAGGTGGTCAGCGTCGAGCCGGCCGAGGGCGCTTCTGTCACCCTCGACACCCCGGTGACGATCTTCTATGCCACCGGCATGGGTCAGGTGCCCAACTTCCGGGGCCTCACCCGCGAGGAAGCCGTCCAGACGGCCAAGAACGCAGGCTTCACGAAGCTGGACTTCACCGAGGCCGAGTCCACGCTGCCCGTCGGGCAGGTGTTCGACCAGAACCCTGGCGCCGGCTCCAACGTGAAGCGCACCACGACCCTCCACCTGAAGCTGGCCAAGGCTGCTCCCACGGCGCCGCCGACGACACCGTCGCCGTCGCCGAGCCCCACGGGGACCGCCTGACCGCCTGACAGGCGGTCGCCTGTCGGCTCAGGAGCGCAGGGCCATCAGCGGGGTCAGCCCGGCAGCACGTGCCGGCGCCCCCGCGTCCCCGCAGGTGACGAGCCAGTTGGCCAGCATCTGGTAGCCGTGCTCTGTCAGCACCGACTCGGGGTGGAATTGCACGCTCTCGATCGGCAGCGTGCGGTGCCGGACGGCCATGATCACGCCGGACCCGGTCGTTGCGCTGACCTCGAGTTCGGCAGGGACCGTGTCCGGGTCGAGTGCCAGCGAGTGGTAGCGGGTGGCCGTGAACGGGTTCGGGAGCCCGGCGAACACGCCGCGTCCGTCGTGGTGCACGAGCGAGGTCTTGCCGTGCAGCAGCTCCGGCGCCCGGTTCACGACGCCACCGAAGGCCACCGAGATCGACTGCAGGCCGAGGCACACCCCGAAGATCGGGAGGTGGCCGCCCTGCGTCCGCACGAGTTCGATGCACACGCCGGCCTGTTCGGGGGTGCCGGGACCGGGGGAGAGCAGGAGCCCGTCGAAGCCGTCGGTCCAGCCGGGCTCGTCGAAGCGCGGGTCGTCGTTGCGCCACACCTCGACATCGGCCCCGATCTGGCCCAGGTACTGGACGAGGTTGTAGACGAAGGAGTCGTAGTTGTCGACCACAAGGATCCGCGCCATGGCGCCATTCTCCCCCACGGTCGGCACTCCCGCGTCCGCCGGTCCACCCCGGAGGGTCCCCGACGGCGGGGGATCGGGCGTTCTCGGTTATCCTTGTCAGGTCGTCGAGTTGGTCAGGAGTGTCCGGTGCCCGAATCCAGGGTTCGCAAGACCGCAGCCGAGAAGAAGAAGCTGAACACGCAGGCGCAGGTCGCGGAGAAGCGCGCCGAGCGCACCCGAACGGTTGCCGCACCGGGCAGCCGGCAGTGGGTCGTGCCGACCTTCGTGACCGTCGGCCTCCTCGGGGTGCTGTGGCTGGTCGTGTACTACATCACCGCCTCGACCCAGATCGACGTCCCCGTCATGACCGCACTCGGCGGCTGGAACGTGCTGATCGGCATGGGCGGCATGGGCCTCGCCTTCGTCCTCGCCACCCTCTGGAAGTAGCCCCACCCGGCGGAATCAGCCCTGGGGCTTGAGCAGCGGGAAGAGGATCGTCTCGCGGATGCCGGAGCCGGTCAGCAGCATCATCAGCCGGTCGAGGCCGAGACCGAGGCCACCCATCGGCGGGGCGCCGAACTCGAGGGCTGCGAGGAAGTCCTCGTCCAGCTGCATCGCCTCGGGATCGCCGGCGGCAGCCTTGAGTGACTGGGCGACGAGCCGTTCGCGCTGGATCACCGGGTCGATCAGCTCCGAGAACCCGGTCGCCCGCTCCACGCCGCCGACGATGAGGTCCCAGGCCTCGATCAGGTCGGGGTCGTCGCGGTGCTGGCGCGCAAGGGGCTGCGCGATCGGCGGATAGTCGCACACGAAGGTCGGCTGCAGCAGGTGCGGCTCGACGATCTCGCCGAACAGCTCCATCACCAGCTTCTGCGCCGGCCACGCCGCGTCGTGCGCGACGCCGTGGGCATCGGCGACCAGGCGCAGGACCGCTGCGTCCGTTGCCGGGGTGATCTCATGGCCGACGGCCTCGGACAGGGTCGGGTAGACCGGCTTCCAGGCCCACTCACCATCGAGGTTGATCTCGCCGGCCGGTGTCTGGATGACCCGCGTGCCGAGGGCAGCGTCCGCTGCAGCGACGATCACCTTCTGGGTGATGGCGGCGATGGACTTCTGGTCGCCCCAGGCCTGGTAGGCCTCCAGCATCGTGAACTCGGCGGAGTGCGAGGAGTCGATGCCCTCATTGCGGAAGATGCGGCCGATCTCGTAGACGCGGTCGGCGCCGCCCACCATCGCGCGCTTCAGGAACAGCTCGAGCGCGATCCGCATGGTCATGTCGATATCGAAGGCGTTCAGGTGCGTGCGGAACGGCCGGGCAGCGGCCCCGCCGTGCACCAGCTGCAGCACCGGCGTCTCCAGCTCGAGGTAGCCGTCCTCATGCAGCGTCTCGCGGATGCTCCGCGTCACAAGGGCCCGCATCCGCACCATGTCGCGGGCCTCCGGCCGGGCCACCAGGTCGGCGTACCGCTGCCGGACGCGGGTCTCCTCGCCGAGTTCCTTGTGCAGGGTCGGGAGCGGGCGCAGCGCCTTGCTGGCCAGCTGCCAGGCGGACGCGAGCACGGAGAGCTCACCGCGCCGTGAGGAGATCACCCTTCCGGTCACGGAGACGAAGTCGCCAAGGTCGATATCGGCCTTCCAGGCCTCGAGCCGCTCCTCACCGATCTCCGCCAGCGACAGCATCACCTGCAGCCGGACGCCGGAATCCACAGAAGTGAACCCGTCCTGGACGGTGGCGAAGCAGAGCTTGCCGGTGTTGCGGATGAACACGACGCGGCCGCTGACCGACACGACCTCGGTGGTCTCCTCGCCGGCGCTCAGGTGGCCCCAGGCTGCGTGGACGGCGGCAGCGCTGTGCGTCCGCGGCACCTCGATCGGGTAGGGCGGAACGCCTTCTGCCAGCAGCCGGGCGCGCTTCTCGTGGCGCACCTGCTCCTGCTCGGAGAGGGACGGGGTCGCGGCGCTCTGCTCGGTCACCGGATTAGGGTAGCGACTCCCGCGTGGCTGCCCTTCCGGGTCCCTTCCCGGTCACTCCCCGCTTCCCGCTCCCGAAAGGTGCCCTTGCTCCCGGAACTTCGGGAGCGAGAGGAAATTTCGGGAGCGAACGTTCCTTGGCCGGGGGTTTGGGGACGGGGTCAGCCGACGGGCAGGTGCTCGCCCCACCAGGAGAGGATGTGGTCGAACCGGGCCTTGCGGTGGTGCGGGGTGCCGGAGCGGGAGAGCTCGTGGTTCTCGCCGGGGAAGACCAGCAGGGCCGTGTCCACGCCGTGCAGCTTCAGCTCCGTGTAGTACTGCTCCGCGGTCGCCAGCGGGCAGCGCAGGTCGTTCTCGGAGTGGATCACCAGCGTCGGCGTCCGCACCTGCCCCACAAGGCGCAGCGGCGACTGGGCGTCCATGGTCACCTCGTCGCCGTGGCAGCCGACCGCGAAGTGCCAGCCGATGTCGGACGGGCCGACGAAGGAGCGCGGGTCGAGGTAGGCGCGCTCGACGATCGCGCCGGAGAACCGGTGCTCTCCTGCGATCAGCCACGCCGTGAGGTAGCCGCCGTAGGAGCCGCCCATGATGCCGACGCGATCGGCGGCCAGCCCAGGCACCGTTGCGATGGCATGGTCGAGGAAGGCCAGCACGTCGACGGCGTCCCGGTCGCCGAAGGCCTTGTGGATCGCCATGGCATGGTCACGCCCGTAGCCGGCCGAGCCGCGCGGATTGCACATCACCACCGCATACCCCGCGGCCGCGTACACCTGCGCCTCATCGAAGAAGGCCTCCTCGAACGCGCTGAACGGGCCGCCGTGGATCAGTAGCAGCACGGGGTGCGGCCCGGCGCCCTCCGGACGCACCACCCAGCCGTGCACCGGGTGGCCGTCGGACGTCCTCGCGACCAGCTCGATCGGTTCCAGGGGCGCGGACGCGTCGCGCAGACCTGCGGCGAAGTCGGTGAGGGCGGGCTCGGGACGATCCAGCAGCACCACCTCGCCCGGGCTGCAGGGTGTGCCCAGCACGGCGACGCGGACGCCGGACGCCGCCGCGACGCACTGCACAGAGCCCGGCAGTTCCCAGCGGGCCGCCTCCCCGCTCGCGTCCACCCGGAGCGCAACGCCCCGGCCGCGGACGAGGTCGACGGTCAGCACGCCGTCCCCGTCGGCAACGAGGTCGCCACTCACGTGCGCGCTCTCCGCGCTGGTCAGCCGGCGGACGTCGCCACCGGCACGGGGGACGACGTACACCCCGGGGCTCTCACCGAAGAAGGACCGACCGTCGAGGCCGCACCGGAAGCCGACGAAGAAGACCTGCTCTCCGACGACGACGGGCGAGCCGTTGGCGCTGTGCCCGCTGCAGGAGTCGGTCAGCCGTACCGGTTCCGCACCGTCGGGGCCGAAGCGGTAGACGTCCTCGCGAAGGTCGTCGTCCCAGCTCTTGTGACGTGCGGCGACGGCCAGGACCGCCTCGCCGTCCCACGCAGGGGAGTGGTGGTCGAAGTCGCCGCTGCTGAGTTGCCGCGCAGCCGGCACGGCGTGGAACTGCCCGCCACCCTTCGCAGCCCTTCCGACCGGCCGCACCGGCGGTTCGCTGCCCGGATCCGGCAGGTCGACGACGAACACCTGCGTGCGCTGGTCGGCTGTGTAACCGGTGCCGTTGAGCTGGAACTGGAACGACCTGATCAGCCGCGGGTCCTCCTGCGTTGCCGAAACGCCGTCAGTGGTGCCGTAGCGATCCTGCTCCGCGACGGCGGCGATGAAGGCCGCGCGCGTGCCGTCCGCGCTGAGGACGAAGTCGCGGACGCCCAGCAGTGCGTCGGTGACCACCATCGGTTCGCCGCCATTCGCGCTGACGATGGCCAACTGCGGCGGGCCTCCCGCGTCCGCCCGCAGGAAGCCGAGCAGGCGCCCGTCGGCACTGAATTGGGGGCGCGTGTCGCGGAATCCCCGAGTGATGCGACGAGGTGCCGAACCGTCGAGCGGAACCCGCCACAACTGGCCGACATAGGCATCGGCGGCAAAGTCGGGACGCGTCACGGCAACGACAACATGATGTCGGTCGGGGTGCAGGGCCGGATGGGAAACGATATTCAACAGGGGCAGGTTTTCGGCAAGCACGCAGGCAGCCTAACCCCTGAGGAAATCCCTCCGTGCGTCGTTGACGGGAACCTTCGAATTCGTCAGGTGAAAGCGCTTGCATTTATTGCCTGCGTAGAGTGACGAATATCCTTGCAAAGTGGCGCTCCGCTCCGCGGGGAAGATGAGTTCCGGCCTGACGCCCCCGGTGCGCGCCGGTGAATCAGCAATTGATCCCTCCTCGGGTCCCCGCCTTGCTGAGTGAGTGCTCACTCATTACTATGGCCGGGTGAGCAGAGCAACACCGATGGCACCGGAGGATCGCCGCCAGGCGATCATCGACGCGACGCTCCCGCTGCTCCTCGAGCGGGGCACGGACATGAGTACCCGGGAGATCGCCCAGGCCGCCGGCATCGCAGAGGGCACGATCTTCCGTGCGTTCGAGACCAAGCAGGACCTCATCCACGCAACGATCCACACCGCGTTGATGCCGGACGCAGCGATCGCGCAGCTCACTGCCCTGCCGCAGGACCAGTCCCTGACCGAGCGGGTCGCAGCGATCATCCAGCTGCTCCGCGACGAGATCCACCGGACGCGGTCACTGTTCGCGCACTTCGCACGCCCGTCCGCACAGGCGCCCGCCGCCGTCCCTGCGCGCCCGCCGTTCGGGGGCATCCGGCCGCCGTTCAACCCGCACGAGACCAAGTCCCGGCTGCACACAGCAGTTGCCGCAGCACTGCAGCCGTATTCCGGCGAACTCGCTGTTTCCACAGCATTCGCCACCAATCTTCTTTCCGCCCTCGCATTCGCCAGCAGCTTCACGTTGACCGAAGACGAGGCACCGATCAGTTCCGAAGAACTCAGCGACGCCGTCCTCCATGGCATCGCCAAAGGAGACTCATGATCCGCCTCTTGATGACGTACCTGAAGCCCTACACCTGGCTGGTGGTCGGCGTGATCGTCCTGCAGCTCGTGCAGTCGGTCGCCTCGCTGTTCCTGCCCACCCTGAACGCCCAGATCATCGATGACGGTGTCGCCACCGGCAACACGGCCCTGATCTGGCAGCTCGGTCTCGTCATGCTGGGGGTCTCCCTGATCCAGATCGTCGGCCAGATCGGCGCCACCTGGTTCGGCGCGAAGTCGTCGATGGCCTTCGGGCGCGACCTGCGGTCGTCCATCTTCGACTCTACGCTGAGCTTCTCCTCCCGCGAGGTGAGCAAGTTCGGTGCGCCCAGCCTGATCACCCGCAACACCAACGACGTCCAGCAGTTGCAGCAGATGGTGCTGATGACAGCGATCATGATCGTCGCCGCGCCGCTGACCATGATCGGTGGAATCGTGATGGCCCTGCGCGAGGACGTCGGGCTGTCCTGGCTGATCGTGGTCGCCGTCGTCCTGCTCGGCGTCATCATCGGTTCGCTGGTCATCCAGATGACCCCGTTGTTCAAGGCGATGCAGACCAAGATCGACACCCTCAACCGGGTGCTGCGCGAGCAGATCTCCGGCCTGCGGGTCATCCGCGCGTTCGTCCGCGAGCCCACGGAGGCGGAACGGTTCGACAAGGCCAACTACGACCTCACCGACACGGCGACCCGCGTCGGCCGGCGCATGATGACGATGTTCCCCGCCGTGATGTTCGTCATGAACCTCTCCTCCGTCGCTGTGATGTGGTTCGGCTCCTACCGCGTCGCAGCCGGCGTGCTGCAGGTGGGGCAGCTGACCGCCTACCTGCAGTACCTGATGCAGATCCTGTTCAGCGTGATGATGGCGACGATCATGCTGATGATCGCGCCGCGCGCCTCCGTCTCCGCCGGACGCATCAACGAGGTGCTGTCCACGCCGTCGACGGTCGTGCCGCCGGCCAACCCGGTGACGAGCCTCGCCCGGCACTCTGAGGTGCGCTTCGACGACGTCGAGTTCAGCTACCCGGGCGCCGAACAGCCGGTACTTTCCGGGCTGAACTTCGCCGTCCGTCCCGGGCAGACCACGGCCATCATCGGCTCTACCGGCGCGGGCAAGACCACGCTGGTGAACCTGATCCCGCGCCTGTTCGACGCCACCGGCGGGACGGTGAGCGTCGACAACGTCGACGTCCGCGCCCTCGATCCCGACCTGCTCTGGGGCAGGGTGGGGCTCGTGCCGCAGCGTCCGTACCTGTTCAGCGGGACGGTGGCCTCGAACCTTCGGCTGGGCAAGCCCGACGCGACGGACGCGGAACTCTGGCGTGCCCTCGAGGTCGCCCAGGCCCGCGACTTCGTCGAGCAGATGTCCGACGGCCTCGACTCCCCGATCAGCCAGGGCGGCACGAACGTGTCCGGCGGCCAGCGCCAGCGGATCTCGATCGCCCGGGCCCTCGTGCGGCGGCCGGAGATCTACATCTTCGACGACAGCTTCTCCGCCCTCGACGTGGCCACGGACGCAGCCCTGCGCGCGGCGCTCGCGCCGGAGGTCAAGGACGCAGCGGTGATCATCGTCGCCCAGCGGGTCTCGACCATCCGCAACGCCGACCAGATCATCGTCCTCGACGACGGCCGGATCATCGACATCGGAACGCACGAGGAGTTGCTCGACCGTTGTCCGACCTATCTCGAGATCGTCGAGAGCCAGTTCAAGAGCGAGGAGGTGGCCGCATGAGCACCCAGGTGAAGCCCGGGAACGTGCCGGTGAAGGCCAACGAGCGGCCCAAGTACGCCCCGCAGCAGCGGGGTGGCGGCCCGATGGGACACGGCGTCGGCACCGGCGAGAAGGCGGCGAGCTTCGGACCGTCCCTGCGGCGGCTGCTCGGCCACCTGCGTCCGGAGATCGGAATTGTCTACGCCGTGATCGCCATGGTGATCCTCGGCACGATCGCCAACGCCGTCGGCCCGGCCATCCTCGGCCGCGCCACCGACATCATCTTCAACGGCGTGGTGCGCGACGGCTCCGGCATCGACTTCACAGCGCTCGGGAACGTCCTGCTCCTCGCGCTGGCCTGCTACGTGGTGGCCGGCCTGTTCACGTGGAGCTCCGGCATCCTGATCAACGGTGTCGTGCAGCGCTCGGTGTACCGGATGCGGCAGCAGGTGTCGGCGAAGATCAACCGGATGCCGCTGAAGTACTTCGACAACCAGCCCCGCGGCGAGCTGCTCAGCCGCGTGACCAACGACGTCGACAACGTCGCCCAGTCGCTGCAGCAGACCCTCTCGCAGGTGCTCACGAACATCTTCATGCTGCTCGGCGTGCTGGTGATGATGTTCGTGCTCTCGCCCATCCTTGCCGTCGTCTCCCTTGTCACGATCCCGATAGCGCTCGGCCTGACGATGGTGATCGGCAAGCGGTCACAGAAGCTGTTCGCCAAGGTGTGGAAGTCCACCGGCGAGCTGAACGCCCAGATCGAGGAGGCCTACACCGGCCACGACCTCGTGAAGGTGTTCGGCAGGCAGCGCGAGGTCATGACGACCTTCCGCGCCAAGAACGAGGAGCTGTACCAGTCCGCCTTCGGGGCCCAGTTCATCAGCGGCATCATCATGCCGGTCATGTTCTTCGTCGGGAACCTGAACTACGTCGTCATCGCCGTCATCGGCGGCCTCCAGGTGGCGTCGGGGACGCTCGGGCTCGGCTCGGTGCAGGCGTTCATCCAGTACTCCCGGATGTTCACCCAGCCGATCACCCAGCTCGCGTCCATGGCCAACCTGCTGCAGTCGGGCGTTGCCTCGGCCGAGCGCGTCTTCGAGGTGCTGGACGCCGAGGAAGAGCCGACCGAGGAGCAGGGCGAGCTGCCCGAGGTCGTTGGCCGGGTCGCGTTCGAGAACGTCACCTTCAGCTACACCCCCGAGAAGCCGCTGATCACCGACCTCTCACTGGTCGCGGAGCCCGGCTCGACGGTCGCCATCGTCGGACCCACCGGCGCAGGCAAGACCACCCTGGTGAACCTGGTGCTGCGGTTCTACGACCTGCAGGGGGGGCGGATCACCCTGGACGGGGTGGACATCGCCAGCATCCCGCGGCGCACGCTGCGCAGCGAGATCGGCATGGTGCTGCAGGACACGTGGCTGTTCGGTGGCACGATCCGCGACAACATCGCCTACGGCAGGGAAGGCGCGACCGAGGACGAGATCCTCGCAGCGGCGAAGGCCACCTACGTCGACCGCTTCGTGCACTCCCTGCCTGAGGGCTACGACACCCTGATCAACGAGGAGGCCTCGAACCTCTCCGCCGGCGAGAAGCAGCTGATCACGATCGCCCGGGCGTTCCTCTCCGACCCGTCCCTGCTGATCCTCGACGAGGCGACCTCGTCTGTGGACACCCGTACCGAGCTGCTGGTGCAGCGGGCCATGAAGAAGCTGCGCTCCGATCGCACCAGCTTCGTGATCGCCCACCGCCTCTCCACGATCCGCGACGCCGACGTGATCCTTGTCATGGAGGACGGCGCGATCGTCGAACAGGGCACCCACGACGTCCTGCTGGCGGCCAAGGGTCACTACCACCGGCTCTACCAGACCCAGTTCGCGGCAGCGATCACCGACGAGGAGGACGCCGCCTGACCCGACAGGGCTGGCTCGAACCTGGGGACGGTTAGGCTCGCGACATGAGCAGGACGTGGCGGATCGGGGAGGTGGCCGAGCGCACCGGGCTGACCCGGCGAACACTGCGGCATTACGACGAGCTCGGGCTGCTGGTGCCTTCAGGACGGAGCTGGGGCGACTACCGGCTCTATGACGAGGCCGATCTCCTGCGGCTGCTCCAGATCCAGAGCCTCAAGGCGCTCGGCCTCAGCCTGCCGGAGGTCGCCGGCGTCCTTGCCGATCCGGCCATGAACGCCGCTGCGACGCTGCGCTCCCACCTTGCCCACCTGGAGGACCGCATCGAGTCCGAGGCCCGGCTGGCCGACCGGCTGCGCTCGCTGGCCGGTGCGGCCGAACGCAGCTGGGAGGACGTCCTCGACGCGATCTCGCTCACCCAGGCCCTCGCCCATCCTGACCCCATCGTGCGGCTGCGCGCCGCCCTGCAGTCACCCGGCAGCACGACGGCCGAGCTCCTCCCCGCCCTCGCTGCGGAGACCGACCCTGCCGTGCAGGAGGTGCTGGTCTGGGCTCTCGCGCGCCAGCCGGACGCGAGTGCCGCTGCCATCGGCCTCCTCGCCTCCCCCGACGCGGGCGTCCGAAGCCTGATGGTGCGCGTGCTCGGCAAGGTGCGCGACCCTGGGACGGCCGCAGCGGTCGCCGCCGTCCTCGACGACCCCGACCCGCACGTGGTGAACGCAGCCGTGAACGCGCTCGGCCGGCTTGGCGATCCCGCCACGGCGCCTGCCCTCGCCGAGCTCCTCGGCGCGCCTGCCGTGCGTCAGCTCGACCTGATCGATGCGCTCTCCGGCTTCGGCGCTGAGGCCGTCCCCGCTGTCGCCGAACGCCTCGCCGGCGGCGGAGATGAGACCCGCGCGCAGGCAGCAGAGGCGCTCGGTCGACTGGGCAGTGCGGACGCGATCCCCGTCCTCGCCGCTGCGCTGGCCGACGATGACCGCGTGGTGCGACTGGCAGCCCTCCTTGCCCTCGGCGAGCTGGGCCCCGACGCCCGTCCGGCCATGGAGGAAGCCCTCGACGACCCCACCGTCGCAGCGGTCGCGAGAAGGTTGCTTGACCTTCACGTCACGTGAACCTCTACGTTCGCTCGAGGCTGAGGCGCTCGTGCTGGCTGACCGGCTGGACGCCTTCGCGGGCTGATCAGCGGCCCTTCGTGACGCCATCGCTCGTTCCTCACGAAGGCTCCTCAGGGACCGTTAGTGGGCAGCGGCGATCAGGGACTTCAACTCGGCAACGGCGTTGGTTAGGTCGTCCCTGGTCGCCGCGCGATCGCCCGGCTTCATGGTGACGACGATCTCGCCCTCGGGCTCGAGCGATGCCGACTCGACCTGCGCCGGATCGTCCGAACCCTGGCGGCGCAGGGTGAGGTCGAGTTCGGCCGTGCTGATCCCGAGCCGTGCCAGCGCCGCCGTCTCGACCTGGCCGTCGTGGATCACCTCGGTTGCGTGGCCGACGAGCAGCCTGCGGCCCACCGGTGTGGCGGCGAACCGGTCAAGCACGGCGTTGAACCCGACGAGGACCACAGCACCGATCATGGCTCCGAGCACAGAGTTGTCGGGTCCGATGATCGCGTTCTGCACGACATTACTGAGCAGCAGGATCACCACGAGGTCAAGGGAGTTCATCTGGGCCAGCAGCCTCTTCCCCGCAAACCTGATCAGGATGAGGATGCCGACGTAGACCGCGACGGTGCGCAGGACCTTCTCCCAGAACGAGATGTCCATGGTCACGAACGGCTGCAGCCAGTCGGGAAGCGTCATGGCCACACGTTACGACCAGCATCGCCCGGACGGCTGGAGATACGTCTCTGGACACCCGTGGGGGTATTCAGCCTTTTGCCCTCAGCCGAGGGCCGGGACGATCCTGGAGAGCACCTCGCGACGCTCATCGGCCGACAGCCGATCCATGAGATCCAGCATCTCAGAGGCCACTTGGGTGGCCCGGGAGGTGGCCGGACGGTACAGCCAGGCACGTCCGTCCAAATTCCTCAGAACGAAGCCTTTCTTGGCCAGGCGGTCGAGCACGGTCATCACCGTCGTGTACGCGAGGTCGCGGTCATGTGCGAGCAATTCGTGGACGTCGCGCACGGACAAGGGGTCCGGACGATTCCAGAGGATGTCCATCACCGCCTGCTCGAGCTCTCCCAACACCGCCATGAGATCATGTTACGTCAATCGTTGCGGTCTACGACACCGGGTAGTAGATTGCCCGCCATGAGCCCGGAAACCCTTGCCAGATGGCAGTTTGGTATCACGACGGTTTACCATTTCTTCTTCGTTCCGATCACCATTGCACTGTCGATGCTGGTGGCAATCATGCAGACCATCTGGGTCCGCACCGGGGCCGAGAACATGCTGCGGTTGACCAAGTTCTTCGGAAAGCTGTTCCTGATCAACTTCGCCATGGGCGTGGTCACGGGCATCGTCCAGGAATTCCAATTCGGCATGAACTGGAGTGAGTACTCCCGGTTCGTCGGCGATATCTTCGGTGCGCCGCTCGCGCTCGAGGCCCTGATCGCGTTCTTCCTCGAGTCCGTGTTCCTCGGCATCTGGATCTTCGGCTGGGATCGCCTGCCCAAGAAGGTGCACCTGCTGACGATCTGGCTCGCAGCCATCGGCACGATGATCTCCTCGATCTTCATCCTTGCCGCGAACTCGTGGATGCAGAACCCCGTGGGCGCCACCTTCACGCCGGGCACCGATCGCGCTGAGATGACCTCCCTGATGGACGTGCTGCTGAACCCTGTTGCGCTCGTCACCATCCCGCACGTGATCTTCACCGCCTACATGGTGGCGGGCGGCATGATGCTCGGCGTTGCCGGCTGGCACCTCGCGAAGATCGGCAAGCCCGACACCGACAAGCTGAAGAAGGACGCCTCCGCGTACCGCTGGGCGACCAAGTTCGGTGCCTGGATCCTCATCGGCGCGGGCGCCCTGAGCATCGTCACCGGCGACATCCAGGGCAAGATCATGACCGACGTGCAGCCCATGAAGATGGCCGCCGCCGAGGCCCTCTGGAAGACCGAGGGCGGGCCGGGCACCAACGGCGCAAGCTTCTCCATCCTGACCATCGGGACCCTGGACGGATCGCAGGAAGTCTGGTCCTGGAAGGTTCCCGGCGTGCTGTCGTTCCTCGCCACCGGCACCTGGGACGGCAAGGTCCTCGGCATCAACGACCTGGTCAAGAAGATGGAGACCGAGGCGTTCACCAACTCCAACGTGCAACTCCAGAAGGAGTCCGCCGACCGGCTGGCCAAGCTCGGCGTCACGGACTGGGTGCCCAACATCCCCGTCGCCTACTGGACCTTCCGCCTGATGATGGGCCTCGGCTTCCTCTCGATGGCCATCGGGGCGTTCGTCTTGTGGATCACCCGCAAGGACGGCCTGCCGAAGCCGGGCAAGCTCTGGACCGGCCTGATGTTCGCTGCGCCGCTGTCCTCGCTGTTCGCGATCTCGTTCGGCTGGATCTTCACGGAGATGGGTCGCCAGCCGTTCATCGTGTTCGGCGTGCTGCCGACGATGTCCGCGGCCTCCCCTGGTGTCAGCGCTTTCGAAGTCGGCCTGACCATGGTGCTCTACACGGTCATCTATGGCGCCCTCGCCGTTGTCGAGGTCGGCCTGCTCATGCACTACATCAAGCTGGGACTGCCCGACGTCAGTGAGCCCAAGGTGCTCACCGACGAAGACGCTCCCCTTTCCTTCGCGTACTGAGAGAGGCGCCGAACATGTTCGCACTGGAAATCGCCGGCAACGCGCCCCTCGCCCTGCAGGCACTCTGGTTCATCCTGATCGCCGTCCTCTGGATCGGCTACCTGGTCCTCGAGGGCTTCGACTACGGCATCGGCATGCTTATCCCCTTCCTCGCCAAGAACGAGAAGGAGAAGCGGGTCATGGTCAACACCATCGGCCCGGTGTGGGACGGCAACGAGGTCTGGCTGCTCACCGCCGG
>JAOATP010000070.1 GCA_030158185.1 Propionicimonas sp. | reverse complement strand
GGTGTCCGTGGAGTTCCTGCTGGATGCGGCGCCGGCACTGGTCGAGCGCGTCGCCTGCCAACCGAACCACGTGGAACGGATCCATCACGGCGGTGGCGTCGGGGAGTTCTTCGGTGGTGGCGGTCTTGAAGCCGGTGAACCCGTCCATCGCGACCACCTCCACGCCGTCGCGCCACTCCTGCGGGCGGTCGGCCAGCCAGGTCTTGAACGCCTGCTTGGAGCGTCCTTCGACCATGTCCAGCAGCCGTGCCGGGCCGGTGCCATCTCGCACTGGGGTGAGGTCGATGATCACGGTGACGTACCTGTCGCCGCGACGGGTGTGCCTCCACACGTGCTCATCGACCCCGACGACCTTCACCCCCTCGAAGCGGTGCTCCTCGTCGATCAGCACCCGCTTGCCCTCGGCCAGGACGGCGTCGTTGGCGGTGTCCCAGGCCACCCCGAGCCCCTCGGCGACCCGAGCCACGGTCAGGTGCTGGACCACGATCCCTTCCAGCGCCCACCGCAGAGCGCGCCGAGACAACTTGGCCCGGGGCTCGGCCGCGGCGGTGGTGTCCTGGCGCCACACATACCCGCAGCCGCTGCAGCGGTAACGGCGCACGACGACCTCCAGCGTCGTGGGCCGCCAGCCCAGTGGTTCGTGGGCAAGCCGTCGGACCACGGTGTCACGTGGTCTCCCTTCGCAGCCGCAGCGCCGGCACCACTGGTCGGGCTCGACCACCTGGCAGGCCAATACGGCACGATCCGGCTCGAGTCGCTGCCCGGTGACAACGAGGCCGAGTTCGTCGAGGCGGCAGAAGGCAGTCAGGTCGGGGCTGGCGAACGCATCAGCGCGCCCGCCGACGGTAGCGTCGTGCACGTCGAGGTCTTTCGGGCTGAGTGTGTAGGAGCTCTCATCCTCGGGAGACCTCGACCTCTATCCGGCCACCGACGCGCCGGCCCGCCGCGCGACGTGCGCTACACCCTCATCTGGGAAGAGCCCGAAATCAGCTGCGGAACCCCAGCACAACCATCCCGTGAAGAAGCAGACTCGAGCAGGGTCTTCGGAAAGAGCGCGAGGCGTCACGCGGTGACGGCGATCTCCGCCTTGAGCCTCCTATTGGCCTTCTCCACGTCGAGGCGCGTCAGCAGCAGCAGGATGATGAAGTTCATGATGGCCGGGATCCACAGGTACATGAAGCTGATCGTCTGCAGCGCGGACTCCGGCTGCGTGTCCGCACCACCGACGTAGCCACTCCATGCGAGCAGCCATCCTGCCAGTGCCGTCCCGATTCCGCCGCCCAGCTTCACGCCGAACGAGGTACAGGAGTACATGACCCCATCGATGCGCCGGTTCTTGGTGAGGTAGGTGTACTCGGACGCCTCGGCT
>JAOATP010000069.1 GCA_030158185.1 Propionicimonas sp. | reverse complement strand
GCTCCTTGCCCGTCGCCACGCCCAACAGCCGACTTCTTCAGCGGCGTCCTAGCCAGAGAAGCGCAGCCAAGGTCGTGACCAGGAGTCTCCCCGCGAGCGCTGCAGCAGCGCGCATGCTCAGTCGCACGACGTGACCTCCTCGGACTCGACGGAGAAGAGGCGTAGTCCATCACTGAACTGCTTCGCGTAGGCGGTCTCGGTGCCCGCGCGGCCGTGCCCGATGTACTTGGTGCCTTCGTACACCTTCAAGGCCGTCGCATCCCGGCATGCGGCGATGGCGACCAAGGATCCGAGCCACGAAACTCCCGGCACTCGCTTGATCCAGACCAGACGCTGCGAGCCGGTGGCGCGCCGATCGGCCTCGTAGTCCTGGCGATGAACTGCGACCGTCTGAGAGAGAAAGTCCTCCGCCAGGGTGGCCTTGAACTCGGGCGTGGCGTCCTTGGCCCCGCCGAGCTTGTCCAGCCGGACCTCCTCGGCGAAGTAGCGCCGGTACAGGGCCTCCGCCTCGGCGTACAGGGCGTCCTTCTTGACCATCGCGTCGTACTCGGCCTGCGAGCACGGCTTGGGCGCCCCGCCCGCCTCCGGCGTGCAGGCGAACGTCGGCGTGGGCGCGGGGGTCGTCACTGCCGGCGCCGGGGTGCAGCCGAGCAGGAGCCCGAGAATGGCAGTCGCCACGGCAGCTCGCCGCATGAGACCTCCTGGGGTGGGTGGTGCGACGAGTGTTGCATGTTCGGGCGGGACGGCGCCGAAGTCCCAGCCAGTTATCCACAGGTGCGGCCGGAGCGTCACCCGCTCAACCCCGCCCAGCGCCGATTGGCCCCTCGCGCGGCAGGGGCTGCACGAAGCGCCGCCGGGCGTCCAGCGACGCCACGTACGCGAGGCGCGCCTGGACGCCGACGTGGCCCTGGAGGGTCTGGCAATCGAGGCCACCCGCGCGCGAGGCGCTCCCCCGTCCTCACCACCAGGGCGTGGATGGACCGCCGCCCCCCGCGCGCGCGGGACTCGACCCGACTACCTGCCCGACCGGGCCGAGCTCGCCCGCCGCCCCCCGCGCGCGAGGTACTCGAGGCCGTCAGCGGCGTACATCGCCCGCTGCCGATCGCCGCCCAGGGCGCGCGAGGTACTCCCCGGTGGATATGGCTCGGCGTCGCTGCGCAGGATCGCCGCCCCGCGCGCGAGGTACTCACCGGCGCGTCGACGCCCAAGGCGCACTCAATGGCAGCGCCCCGGCCGTCCACGAACCCCGGGCCTAGGCACACCGGCTCCCGGCGTCTCGGATGCCAGATTCAGGCCTCGCGGGCGAGGGGACGCCACTCCCGTGCAGGACGCTGAAGGCATCGCGCGAAGGAGTTCCGATATGCCCAGCGGTCCC
>JAOATP010000068.1 GCA_030158185.1 Propionicimonas sp. | reverse complement strand
ATGGGCCCAACAATCACCGACGACCACGCTCAACTTATGGAGACACGCCCTAGTGGCTCTCGCGGTCGGCCATCGCCGAGAGGGCGGCGGCGATCTCCTTGTCGCGTCCCTGGGCCGCGTGCTGGTACCTCAGCGCCGCGGAGACCGAGCTGTGGCCGAGCCGCTGCTGAAGCTCCGCGAGGGTCGCACCCGCTCGGGCAGCCATCGTGGCCCCAGTGTGGCGGAGGTCGTGCACCCGCAGGTCCGGGCGGCCAGCAGCCTCGCGCGCCATCCGCCAGTTCCGGTGCAGCGTGGACGGCTGCAGGTGCGAGACCCCGTCGCGCCCTGGGAAGAGCAACGCGTCCGGGCTCGCAGCCGTCATCGTCTCGAGGTGCTGGGCAACCGCAGGGATGATGTGCGGCGGGATGGACACCACCCTCGTGCCCGCCGCCGACTTCGGCGTCCCCATGATGGGCTGGCCACCGACCCACGACACCGCACGGACGACCCTCACCGTTCCCGCCGCGATGTCGACGTCCTTGCGCCGCAGCTCGAGCACCTCACCGCTGCGCAGCGCACACCACGCGCACAGCAGCACCAGCGCACGGTGCCGGCTCGGGATGGCCTCGACGATCACCGCCAGCTCATCGATGGAGGCCGGGCGGATCTCCCGGGCTCGAGGCGTGTTCGCCGCGCCCCGGATTCGACACGGGTTGCTGTCGATCACCTCGTCGGCGACCGCCGTGTTCATGACCGCCTTGAGGAGCGCGTAGCTACGAGCCCGCACGGTCGGCTTGTCCGCCGGCAGCTTCGACCACCACGTCCTCACGACGCTGGGCGTGATCGTGTCGATGACCAGCGGACCGAGCACCGGGCTCAGGTAGCTGCGCATCAGGTGCTCGTAGCCCTCCCGCGTCCGGGGCTTGAGGTCACGCTCTCGCAACCACTGTGCCGAGTACGCGTCGAAGGTCAGCGGTGCCACCTTGGGCACCTTCACCGGCGGCTGCCACTCGCCCGCCATCACCTCCCCACGACGTCGCCCGAGCCAACCCTCGGCGTCCCCCTTGGTCTCGAAGGTCTGCGGAGCGGGCCGCCGGACCAGGTCCGGGCCCACGAAACTTGCCTGCCAGCGCCCCGAAGGCAGCTTCCGAAGGCTCCCGAACCCCCTCCGGGACTTGCCCGCAGTCACCTCGATGCACCTGTCTGTTGCCGCTGGCGTGCAACATACGTGCAACAACGGTGGCAATTCCTGTCCATCTGCGTCCACTCCTGTCCCCGTGGCGACAGCATTGTCGCTGCCTCAATATCAGCACAGGACAGGGTTTTTCGGCAAGACCTACGTTGAGCTGGCGAAGGGACTCGAACCCTCAACCCCCTGTTTACAAGACAGGTGCGCTA
>JAOATP010000067.1 GCA_030158185.1 Propionicimonas sp. | reverse complement strand
AAGGATCCGGGACGGTACGGGGCTGATGGACCCGCGTGAGTTCGGCGCGGCCGGAGTGGCCCGTTCAATTCGGGCCCGCGACTTCACGGTCACCGACGTGGTCGACAGCCACATCGAACTGATCGAGCGCGTCAACCCCGGACTCAACGCCGTGGTGACGACGATGTTCCCCGCGGCCAGGGCACAGGCCGGTGCGGCAGACGACCGGATCGAACGTGCCGGCACCGATTCCCTGCCGCCGCTTTTCGGGGTGCCGGTCACGGTCAAGGACTGCTGGCCGGTGGAAGGAGTCCGGTTCACCAGCGGCTCCTGGTTCCACCGTGACGATGTGGCCGGGCGCGACGCAGCCACCGTGACCCGTCTGCGGGACGCCGGGGCGATCATCCTCGGCAAGACCAACTGCCCGGACATGTGCTGGGGGTTCGAGTCGGTGAATCCCGTCTTCGGGCGCACCAACAACGCGAGATCGGCGGATCATTCGGCCGGCGGCAGCAGCGGAGGGGAGGCCTCGATCGTCACCGCCGGCGGCTCTGCGCTCGGACTTGGCAGCGACATCGGCGGCAGCCTCCGGAACCCGGCGGCGATGAACGGCTGCGTGAGCCTGAAGCCGAGCGCCGGCAGGATCCCGACCGACGGACACATGCCGGCCGCCGAAGGAGCGATCGAGAACTGGAACGTCGCGGGACCGATCGCGAGGCGGGTCGAAGACCTCGCGCTGGCGCTCACGGTACTTGCCGGTGAGGCCGAGGCCGGGGTCCCGGAGGTGGCTGGTGTCCAGTGCCTCGTCAACCTGAGAAGCGGGCCGTACTTCGCCTCGCGCGAGGTCCGCGAGACGGTCCTGCTGGCGGCCGGCGCGCTCGGCTCCGCCGGAATGGTGGTGGAGAGGAACGACCGGTTGCCGATCGACCGGCTCGGGACCCTCTACACCCTCATGCTGCGCGAACTCGCGATGCCCGACATTCGCCGCGAACTCGGTGGTGGCTTCAACTATTCGACCCCGCGGGAGCTCTTGAGGGGGATCCGCGGCGAGGAGCACATCTCCAGGGAGGCCCTTGCCGTCTCGGCCTACATCCGGTGGGGAGGCCTGCTCGGGCGACTGACCGGTGATGACAGCTTCCAGCGGCTCGAGAAGTACAAGCTGGACATGGAGGAGGCGATGGGGGACGGCGTGCTGCTCTGCCCGCTGCTACTCACCCGTCCGCGCCGCCATGGCAGCACCTGGATGCCGCTGACTCAGATCCCTTACGCAACACCCTTCAACGCGACCGGCATGCCGGCGGCGATCGTCCCGGTGAGATGGACCGAAGACGGCCTGCCGCTCGCGGTCCAGGTCGTGGCACGTGAAGGACAGGACGAGATGGCGCTGGCCGTCGCCTCGGAAC
>JAOATP010000066.1 GCA_030158185.1 Propionicimonas sp. | reverse complement strand
AGTCAACTCAAAGGCGATTGGCGGCGTTGTGACCGTCAGTGCAAGAGGTGTGTGGGCCATGAGATTTGCGTTTTCGGGGCAGGGACGTTGGTGCTGAGGTCGTCGCGGCGGTGGTTCGCTCCGGCTCGGAGGAGCGCGTCGCTGGAAGTGGGGGAGGGCGGCGTGTCCACAAGTGCGGGTTCGGGGGCTTTGGGGGGTGAGCGATCGAGCGGAAGGGAGCACGGCGATGGGGTCGACACCGGGGAAGCAGGCCACGCGGCAGGCGGCACGCCGTGCCGCGGCGGAGGCGCAGGCGACGCTGATGCGGGCCCGGCTCGAGCGCGACCGGCGATGCGCCGCCTTGGGTGTTCAGGTGGTCGCCGCGCTGCGCGAGCGTGACGACCTGGTGCAGCGCTACGAGCGCCAGGCCGGCGAGGCGCTACGGGCGCTGGTCGTCGACGAGGCGGTGGGCGCGGCCGAGGCGGTGCAGTGGTGCGCCGGGGCGGTCACCACCCGGGAGGTCGCCCGGCTGCGACGGCTCGCCGAAGCCCTCCCCGACGACGGCGCCGGGGGGCTACCGGTGGGCCGGGGCGACGACGCGTCCACATCCGACGGGGCCGACGTCGGCCATCCACACGTCGACCCCGCGACCGTCAGTGCCGCCCGCCGGGAGGCGCACCGTGAAGAACCACAGTGAAGGAGAGGCCGTGAACACCACCACCCCACCCGCCGACGCGCAGGGCGTGCTGATCATGCAGCGCGTCGCCCGGTCGCTGGTCGCCGCAGAAGTGCGCGCTGTCGACCTGCCCGGGAGCGACGCAGACCAGTGCGACTTCGCGGTTTGCGTGGCTCTGCTGACCTCGCAGGCGCTGCAGCTGCTGCCCGCGGGGGTCACGGTCGACGACATTGCCGCCCCGCCAGAGCAGGACCCGGTGGCTTTGCTGCGCTGCGCGGGACAGCTGCTTCGCGGGCACCCGATCCAGGACCTGCCGCCGGGGACCGCGACGCTGCTCGGCGACCTGAGCGCCCTGATCGGGCGGTCCAGGCCATGACTCGGCGCGACCACCGCAGCGTGGGTGAGGTCCTGCTGGACGCCGACCACACCGCCCGGGACCTCTTGCCGGACGTGGGTGACCTCGACGCGGCCGCGATGCTGCGCACGTGGCCTGAGGTGGTACAGACCGCGGCCACCCTGTGGTCGCTGCTACCCGTGGCAGCGCAGGTGCCCGCGACCGGACCCCACTCGGCCCCTGACCCCATGGCCCGGATGGCGGCGATGACCGCTGCCCTACACCGCGGCAGCCGGACACACCGGTGGCCTGGCCCCGGCCCCACCGACCCGCGCCTGCAGAGCATCGCCGACAGCTTCGCCCGGGCCGCCGAGCTCATCCACCAGCACCGGGCACCTGGACCCGCCCGCAC
>JAOATP010000065.1 GCA_030158185.1 Propionicimonas sp. | reverse complement strand
CCGGCGGCGCCGGAGTGGACGCCTTCGGTCAGCACGTCCACCCGCAGGTCGACCGACACCAGGCCCCGCAGCGAGGTGGTCACCCACAGCCGTTCGTAGTCGCCGCAACCCGAGTCCAGGCACACGACCAACTCGGGGGAACCCAGCTCGTCGCCCAACGCCTCGAGGTGGGCGGGCAGGTCCGGGCTGCCCGACTCCTCCGAGCATTCGATCACCCCGACAATGCGGCCGTGCTCGCCGCCGGCCCGGTGCAGAGCGACGAGCGCAGTTCCCAACGCGTACACGGAGTAGCCGTCGTCGGCGCCGCCCCGGCCGTACAGCCGGTCGCCCTTGCGCACCGGCGTCCACGGGCCCAGGTCGTCGTCCCACCCGACCATCTCCGGCTGCTTGTCCAGGTGTCCGTAGGCCAGGACCGTGCCGTCGTTGGAGGCTCCGTCCGTCGCAGGCACGTCGACCAGCAGCAGCGGGGTCCGGCCGGGCAGGTCCCGGCGATGCACCGTCAGCCCGGGCACGCTGAGCGACTCCAGCCAGTTGGACGCAGCGACCAGCACGGTGTCGATGTGGCCCGCCTCGGCCCAACTGGGGTCGAAGGCGGGCGACAGAGCGGGCACGGCGATGTGGGCCTCGATCGCCGGGACCGCCGAGTCGTTCCACACCTGTGCGACCGTCGACGTGAGCACCTCCCGGTTGGGCGAGGTTGGCGTCGAGCTCTTGGGCGTGGGGTGGGCGACCATTTCCCAAGTCTGACGTGTTCTACCGTGAAGTCATGAAGATCGGCGTGCAACTCCATCCCCAGGACACGAGCGTTGAAGAACTTCGATCGGCCTGGCGGGCGTCCGATGCCCTGGGCGTCGACAGCATCTGGTTGTGGGACCACTTCTACCCTCTCTACGGCGACCCCGACGCATCCCACTTCGAGGCCTACACGCTGCTGGCCGCCATGGCCGCCGACACCACGTCGGCCACCGTGGGGGCGCTGGTCACCTGCAACAGCTATCGCAACCCCAGCCTGCTGGCCGACATGGCCCGCACCATCGACCACATCGCCGATGGCCGGTTCGTGTTGGGCATCGGCTCGGGCTGGTTCGAGCGCGACTACGAGGAGTACGGGTTTCCGTTCGGCACCGCCCGCCAGCGCCTGGCCGACTTGGAGCGCGACCTTCCGATCATCAAGGACCGGTTGGCCCAGCTCACTCCCGGCCCGGTCGGGGACATGCCGATCCTCATCGGAGGCTCGGGGGAGAAGGTCACGCTGCGGCTGGTGGCCCAGCACGCCGACGCCTGGAACACCTTTGGACCGCCGGACAACTTCGCTGCCAAGAACCGCGTGCTCAACGAGTGGTGCGAGAGCGAGAGGCGCAACCCGGCCGACATCGAGCGCACGGTCGGCATCAGCGTCGACGAGGTTGAT
>JAOATP010000064.1 GCA_030158185.1 Propionicimonas sp. | reverse complement strand
GTCCTCCCCTCGGGTGACGTTGGTCAATCGATTTCAAGATGCGTGGGTCGAATGCGACCGTTCGCGCCAGATTAGGTCAGACTATTGTGCGCCGATCCGTTCGGAGAGAGTGAGTTCATGAACCCGACAGTCCAGCCGTCACCTGCCGACGACACGCGCCTCGGCGCGCACGTCGACGCCGACGGCACCCGGTTCTCGCTCTGGGCACCACGCGCAACCCGGGTCGAATTGGCCCTCGTCGACGAACACCGGCGCCAGACCAACCACGACCTGTTGCCGGTCGGCGAAGGCGTCTGGGAGGTCCACGTCCCCGAGGTGACCGCTGGCCAGCGGTACGGCTACCGGGTGCACGGGCGCTGGTCGCCGGAGGCCGGCGAGCGGTTCAACCCGGCCAAGCTGCTGCTCGACCCGTATGCCCGGGCCATCACCGGTGGCGTCGACTACTCCGGACCGATCACGGACCACACTCCCGAGTCCAACTTCCTGCCCGACCCCACCGACTCGTTCGCCGCAGTGCCGCTCAGCGTCGTCGTGGCCGACTCGCCGCCGCCGCCTCCCCTTCCCGAGACGATCCCCATGTCCCAGCTGGTGCTCTACGAGGCGCACCTGCGGGGCTACACCCGCCAGCACCCGTCCGTGCCGGAACACCTGCGCGGCACCTACGCAGGCATGGGCTACCCGTCCGTCGTCGAGCACCTGGTGGAACTCGGCGTGAATGCCGTCGAGTTCCTGCCGCTGCAGCACTTCGTGTCGGAGCCGTTCGTCGTCGGGCGCGGACTCACCAACTACTGGGGCTACAACACGCTGGGCTTCTTCGCCCCGCACGGCGCCTACTCCTCCTCGGGCACGCTCGGCGAGCAGGTCGCGGAGTTCAAGGAGATGGTCGCGGCCCTGCACGAGGCCGGCATCGCCGTGATCCTCGACGTCGTCTACAACCACACCGGCGAGGGCGGCCACGACGGCCCGACGCTCAGCTTCCGGGGCATCGACCACGGGGCGTACTACCGGCTCACCGACGACCAGCGCAACGACTACGACGTCACCGGCTGCGGTAACGCCGTCGACACCTCCACCCCCGGCGTACTGAAGATGGTGCTCGACTCGCTGCGCTACTGGGCCGTCGACATGGGGGTGGACGGCTTCCGCTTCGACCTGCAGACAACCCTGATCCGCGACCACGCCCACCACGTCGACCAGAACCACCTGTTCAAGAAGCTGGTGGCAGAAGATCCGGTCCTCAAGGACCTGGTGATGATCTCCGAACCCTGGGACCTCGGCCCGTACGGCTACCAGGTGGGGCGCTGGGGCGTGGGCTGGTCGGAATGGAACGACCGCTTCCGTGGCTTCACCCGCGACTTCTGGCGGGGGGCGATCGGCGGCGTGCAGGAACTCGCCACCCGGCTCTCCGGCTCCTCCGACATCTTCGACCACGGTGGCCGCCCGGCCACGTCCTCAATCAACTTCGTCACGGCCCACGACGGCTTCACCATGCGCGACGTGGTCACCTACGACCTCAAGCACAACGAGGCCAACGCCGAGCGCAACCGTGACGGGGCCGACGACAACCGGTCCTGGAACCACGGCTACGAGGGCGAGACCGACGACCCCGAGATCATCGCTGCCCGCCAGCGCACCGCCCGCAACCTGATGGCCACCATGCTGCTGAGCGCCGGCATCCCGATGATCCTCGCCGGCGACGAGAGCGGCCGAACCCAGGGCGGCAACAACAACGCCTACTGCCAGGATTCCCCGGTCTCCTGGGTCAACTGGTACGAGCAGCAGGAGTGGTCCGCCCAGGAGGACCTGACCCGCACCCTGCTGAAGCTCCGCGCCGAGCACGCCCTGCTGCGTCCGGAGCAATGGCGCTACCACGGCGAGGTCACCGACAACGCCGGCCACGGCCTCGGCCGCTCGCGGGTGGCCTGGTTCGCCGAATCGGGCACGGAGATGACCACCGAGCACTGGCACGACATGGGACGGCGCACGCTGGCCATGTACGTGTCCGACCGCACGGAGGCCTTCCTCATCTACTTCCACGCCGGTGCAGAACCGGTGGAGCTGTCGCTGCCCGGCGCACCCTGGGCCCTCGGCTACCGGGTGGTCGCCCACACCGGGCTTCCGGGAGAACTCCCACGAAAGCACCTTGCTCCCGGATCGACCGTGATCCTTCCCGGGCGGACCGTTGCCGTGCTCGCAGCGGACGTGCGCGTCGGCGCCCGTGTGGTCGCTGCCTCGCCGGTGACGCCGGACGATGTGGGAAACAGCAGGAAAGCCACTCGCGGCTAGGCGGGCAACATGCCTCCCGAACCAGGGGTGCATTCGCTAGGTTGAAACCGTGAGCGCAACCGTTAACCCGTCCCGCAAGCGCCAGCCGCAGGCCAAGGTGAGCCAACCGGCACCGACGCCCCCGGCTCCGGCAGCAGCAGCCGTCACCGTTTCCGCCCCGGCCACCGCCCTCGAACTCGGTCCGGTGGCGACGATCGCCGCCGGCTTCGGCCGGATCCCCGTCAGCGCGGTCAGCCCGGTCATCGAGGGTGGCGCCTACGCAGCGAAGGCTGTCGTCGGCGAACTCATCCCGATCCGCGCGAAGGTGTTCCGCGAGGGACACGACGCCGTCAACGCCTCGGTGATCCTCACTGCCCCGGACGGACGCGAGCAGCGCGTCGACATGACCCCTGTCGAGCCGCGTGGCCTCGACCCGTGGGAGGCGTGGGTGCGCCTGGACACCGAGGGAGCCTGGACGTTCCGCGTGGAGGGCTGGTCCGATCCCTGGGAGACCTGGCTGCACAACGCAGAGGCGAAGCTGCCGGCCGGCGTGGACATCGACCTGGTCTGCCTGGAGGGCCGCGACCTGCTCGACCGCACGGCCGCCGCGGCAGAGAAGGCCGGCGACCCGGTGGAGGCGTCGATACTGAAGGCGACGGCGATGCTGCTGATCCCCGAGCGTCCCGCCACCGACCTGCTCGAGGTCGCGACGGCGAAGGGCATCACCCGCGCGATGGAGCAGTACGGGCCGCGCGACATGGTCTCCCCCACCGCCAACTACCCGCTGTTCGCCGACCGCGCGAAGGCGCTGTACTCCAGCTGGTACGAGTTCTTCCCCCGTTCGCAGGGTGCGGTGTTCGACGAGCTGGCGAAGACCTGGGCGTCAGGCACCTTCGATTCCTGCCACGACCGGCTCGAGCAGGTGGCGGCGATGGGGTTCGACGTCATCTACCTGCCCCCGATCCACCCGATCGGCACGTCGTTCCGCAAGGGTCGCAACAACACGCTGATCCCTGCAGCCACCGACCCGGGCTCCCCCTGGGCGATCGGCTCCCCCGACGGCGGCCACGACGCCATCCACCCCGAACTGGGCGACTGGGAAGCGTTCGACCGGTTCGTCGCCAAGGCCAACGATGTGGGCCTCGAGGTCGCGCTGGACTTCGCCCTGCAGGCCTCGCCCGACCACCCGTGGGTCACCAGCCACCCGGAGTGGTTCACCACCCGGCTCGACGGCACCATCGCCTATGCGGAAAACCCTCCGAAGAAGTACCAGGACATCTATCCGATCAACTTCGACAACGACCCCGAGGGCATCTACCACGAGGCGCTGCGCGTCCTGAAGTTGTGGATGGCCCACGGCGTCCGCATCTTCCGCGTCGACAACCCGCACACCAAGCCGGTCCAGTTCTGGGCGTGGATCATGCGTCAGGTGCGCGAGACCGATCCGGACGTGCTGTTCCTCGCCGAGGCGTTCACCAAGCCGGAGATGATGGCTGCCCTCGGCAAGGTGGGCTTCCACCAGAGCTACACCTACTTCACGTGGCGCAACACCAAGTGGGAGCTCGAGGAGTACCTGACGGAGCTCAGCACCGGCATGGACTCGTTCTACCGGCCCAACTTCTTCGTCAACACCCCCGACATCAACCCGTTCTTCCTGCAGTCGGGCAACCCGGCGGCCTTCGCTATCCGGGCGGTGCTGGCAGCGACGCTCTCCCCCACCTGGGGTGTCTACTCCGGCTTCGAGTTGTTCGAGCACGAGGCCCTGAAGCCCGGCGGTGAGGAGTACCGGAACTCGGAGAAGTTCGAGTTCCGGCCGCGCGACTACACCGCGGAGCCCAACCTGAACGTGCTGCTCGGCACGTTGAACCTCATCCGGCGGACGCATCCCTCGCTGCAGCAGCTGCGGCAGATCCAGTTCCAGCACGCGCCGCACGACGGCGTGATCGCCTTCGCGAAGCGGGACGGCGACGACACCGTCATCGTGATCTGCAGCCTCGACCCCGACCAGGGCGTGGAGACCGACATCTACCTCGACTTCGCCTGGCTCGGGGTCACGGGGAGCACCGTCCAGTTGCGTGACGAGCTGACCGGCGCGAGCTTCACCTGGGGCGAACGGAACTTCGTCCGGCTGACCCCGGCGAACCCCGCCCACATCCTGCACGTCATTGGTGGGTAAGGGCGAGGGCGTGAGCACCGCGACGGCCTGGGAGGCCTACCTGCGCCAGGCGCGCTGGTTCGGTGGCAAGGGGCTGGCGGCGTCGGTCACTGCGATCGAACCGATGCCCTGGTACACCGCACCCGGCCAGTGGCCGGCCGTGCGTTCAGAGATCGCGAGGATCAGCTACGCCGACGGCCGTGTCGAGCACTACCAGCTCCTCGTCGCCTATGTGGAGCCCGGTACAGCACCGGCCGGGCTGCCCGTTGGCCGCGCGACCGTCGCCGACCTCGGTGAGGTGGACTTCGTGGACGCCCCGGCGTACCCGCCGGCGATGACCGCCCTGATCGGGGCACTCCTCTCCGTCCCGCCGGACGGCATGGACTGGCTGGACACGGCGCCCCTCGACGCGACAGCAACCATGCGGCTGTTCACCGGCGAGCAGAGCAACACCACGGTGATGGTCGGCGCCTCGACGCTCTTCAAGCTGTTCCGCAAGCTCGAACCGGGGCGCAACCTGGACGCAGAGGTGCTGCGCGCCCTCAGCGGGTCCGGGATCACGCCGGACCTCTACGGCGTCCTCGCAGCCGGCGGGTACGACCTGGCGATGTTCTGCCAGCGGGTGCAGGGCGTCACCGACGGCTGGCTCCATGCGACGGCAGCATGCGCTGCCGGGGTCGACATCACACAGGAGTGTCGCCGGCTCGGTGCTGAGCTCGCCGATCTCCACCGCCGCCTGGCAACGGCCTTCGGCACGGCGGCGCTGCCCGGAACGGAGCTGGCCGCTGCGATGCAGCGCCGGTTCGACGCGGCAGCAGACCAGGTCGGTGAACTCGAGGACTACCGGCAGGCCGCCCGGTTGCTGTTCACCAGCGCCGGAGCAGGCCCGGTCGCCACCCAGCGGGTGCATGGCGACTTCCACCTGGGGCAGGTGCTCTACCGCGAGGCCGACCACTCGTGGGTGATCATCGACTTCGAGGGCGAGCCGCTCAAGACCCTGGCCGAACGGCGGGAGCTCGACACGGTCTGGCGCGATGTCGCCGGGCTGTTGCGGAGCCTCGACTACGCCCGCAGCGCCCACCCGGACCCGGAGAGCCACGCCGCACGCGAGTGGTGCGCGCAGGCCGGCGAGGCCTTCCTCGACGGGTACGCGGGGCAGCACCGCGAGGAGCCGGCCCTCCTCCGCGCATACCAGCTCGACAAGGCCGTATACGAGGTGGTCTACGAAATGCGCAATCGTCCTGATTGGGCACATATTCCGTGGCGAGCGGTCCAAGATGAGGCCAGGAGGGTTTCGCTCAACCCCCCGGCACCAACCGACAAGGAGCAGTAATGGCACACGACGTGGCAGGCGAGTTGACGGGATGGAGCCTCGAGGGCTTCCACAACGGCGGCGACACCGAGTGCTGGAAACGGCTGGGTGCCCATGAGGTCACCGTGTTCGACGACGAACGCGGCGAGCTCCACGGCACGCGGTTCGCCGTCTGGGCACCCAACGCTCACGAAGTGCGGCTGAACGCCGACTTCAACTGGTGGACCGGCGACGTGATGACGCTCGTCCCGGGCTCCGGCGTGTGGGCGATCTTCGTCGAGGGCGTCGGCACCGGTGCGATGTACAAGTTCAACATCCTGTGTGCGGACGGGGTCTGGCGGGAGAAGGTCGACCCGATGGCCTTCTTCGCCGAGCAGGCGCCGGCCAACAGCTCCATCGTCTACACCAGCAAGTACCTGTGGGACGACGGCGACTGGATGACCAGGCGCGCGAAGTCGCAGCCGCACGCAGAGCCCATGAGTACCTACGAGGTGCACCTTGCCTCCTGGCGTCGCGGCAAGACCTACCTCGAACTCGCCGACGAACTCGTCGAGTACGTGACCTGGCAGGGCTACACCCACGTCGAGCTGATGCCGATCACCGAGCACCCGTTCGAGCCGTCCTGGGGCTACCAGGTCACCAACTACTTCGCACCGATGTCACGGCTCGGCCGACCCGACGAGTTCCGCTACCTCGTCGACCGCCTGCACCAGGCCGGCATCGGCGTCATCCTCGACTGGGTGCCCGGGCACTTCCCCAAGGACGAGTGGGCCCTGGGCCGGTTCGACGGCACGGCGCTCTACGAGCACGCGGACCCGCGCCAGGGCGAGCACAAGGACTGGGGCACCTACATCTTCAACTACGGCCGCAGCGAGGTGAAGTCGTTCCTCGTCTCCAACGCGCTGTACTGGGTCACCGAGTTCCACATCGACGCGCTGCGGGTGGACGCGGTCGCTTCCATGCTCTACCTCGACTACTCCCGTGAGGACGGGGAGTGGGTGCCGAACATCTACGGCGGCAACGAGAACCTCGAGGCCATCGACTTCCTGCGCTACGTGAACAAGCACCTCTACGAGCGCGTCCCCGGCGTCGTCATGATCGCCGAGGAGTCGACGTCGTTCGGCGGCGTGACCAAGCCCGTCCACAACGGCGGACTGGGGTTCGGCTTCAAGTGGAACATGGGCTGGATGAACGACACCCTGCGCTACCTCGCGCTCGAGCCGATCCACCGGCAGTACCACCACAACGAGATGACCTTCGCGATGGTCTACGCGTACTCGGAGAACTTCGTGCTGCCGATCTCGCACGACGAAGTCGTGCACGGCAAGGGGTCGATGATCAACAAGATCCCGCAGGACACCTGGCGGCAGTTCGCCACCCTGCGCGCCTTCTACTCCTACATGTGGGCGTTCCCCGGCAAGAAGCTCATCTTCATGGGCTGCGAGTTCGGCCAGCGCACCGAGTTCAACGAGTCCGCGAGCCTCGAATGGTGGGTCACCGACCTGTGGGGCCACCACGGCCTGCAGCGGCTGTTCAAGGACCTCAACGAGCTGTACCGCAGCCACCCGGCGCTGTGGGAGCTCGACACCGACCCGGCGGGCTTCCGCTGGATCAACGCAGACGACGCCGGCGCGAACACGTTCTCCTGGCTGCGCAGCGACAAGGCCGGCCACCACGTCGCCGTCGTCGTGAACTACTCCTCCGAGCCGTGGACGCACTACCGGATCGGCCTGCCGGAGGCCGGGGTGTGGAAGGAGATCCTGAACTCCGACTCCGGCATCTACGACGGCTCCGGCTCGCACGGGAACCTCGGCCAGGTCGAGGCGACGGCGGAGGGCTGGAACGGGATGCCCGCCAGCGCGCTGGTCGTCGTTCCCCCGCTGGGCGCGGTGTACTTCGAGTACGCCGAACAGGAGTGATCCGCGACGCGCTGCCGTTCACAGTCGTCGACGGCGTCGCGGTGCTCGACTTCTCCGGCGACGATGCGCGTGAGCGCTTTGACCTGCTCCTTGTGACCTCGTGCGCACTCGCCTTCGAGGAGGAGGCGGTGCGGCGCGTCGAGGTGGCCATCGCCGCGAGCGACAGCGCCCGGCGGCGGGCGCTGCACCGGGCAGGGTTCCGGCTCGAGGGGAAGGCGCGCGGGCGCAGGCTCGTGGCCGGGGTGCCCATGGACGAGCTGTCCTACGCTCGGCTGCGGGACGACGACACGTCCGGCCGGCTTGGCTTCACGGCGGTGATGAACACCGTCACGGCCCGGAAGCGGCTGATCAGCCACCTCCTGCTGACCGACGCGGCCGGCCGGGTCTGCATCCTCGAGACGACCTTCAAGCCCGACTTCGAACTGCCCGGAGGCATCCTCGAAGTGGGTGAGAGCCCGCGCGTAGGACTGATCCGAGAGGTCGAGGAGGAACTGGACCACACCGTCAGCGTCGGCAGGTTGCTCGTCGTCGACTGGCTGGCGCCCTACCTCGGCTGGGAGGACGCGGTCGAGCTCATCTTCGACGGCTGCGAGATGCCCGATCGATCGATCCCCAAGCTGCGCGCGGACGGCCGGGAGATCCGCGCCATCCACTGGCTCGAGCCCGAGGCCGCGATCGCGACCATGGCTCCGTTCGCCCAGGGTCGCCTGCGGGCGGCCCTCGCTGCCCGCAAGGAGGGACGCACGCTCTACCTCGAGGCCGGGGAGCGCATCAGCTGAAGCGGGAATGCTTCCCCACGCGCTACTGTTTAGCTGGAAGCTAAAGGTTTCGCAGAGGGAGGGACATGGGAGAGGGCACGCTGCCGGCAACGGTCGTGCCGCGGCGGCTGGGCGTGGTCATGGGGGTCTACCTCCTCGGAATCTTCATGGGCGCCATCGACACCGGCATCGTCACGCCGGCACGCACGATCATCCAGAACGACCTGGGCGTCGACGAAGCGACCGGCATCTGGATGATCACCATCTACACCCTCGCGTACGCCGCCTCGATCCCGGTGATGGGCAAGCTGGCCGACCGCTACGGGCGCAAGCCGATCTACCTGCTCAGCATCACGCTCTTCGGTATCGGTTCACTGCTGTGCGGACTCAGCCAGAGCGTCGGCAGCTTCGAGATGCTGATCATCGCCCGGGCGATCCAGGCGATCGGCGGGGGTGGCATCCTGCCGATCGCCACAGCGGAGTTCGGCACCTCCGTCCCCCCGGAGAAGCGCGGCATGGCACTCGGCCTCGTTGGTGGGGTCTACGGGGTGGCGAACATCTTCGGGTCCAGCGCCGGCAGCCTCATCCTGGACATCTTCGGCAGCCACAACTGGCAGTTCATCTTCTACATCAACGTGCCGATCAGCATCGCCATCATCATCGCTGGGCTGGTCTTCCTGCCCAACCACAAGGTCGAACAGGTCGCGAAGATCGATCTTCTTGGCATCACCCTGCTGGTGGCGATGATCCTCTCGCTGCTCTATGGCGTCCGGAACATCGACTTCTTCAACCTCGGTACCAGCATCACCTCGCTCGACGTCTACCCCTACCTGCTGGGGTTCCTCGTGCTGCTTCCGCTGTTCATCCTCGCCGAGCGTCGCGCGGCCGACCCTGTGCTGAACCTGCGGTACTTCACCGACTCCGCCATCGGCATCATCCTGCTCCTGTCGTTCCTTTCCGGCGTCATCCTGATGGGCGTCATCTTCGTCCCCCAGTTCGCGGAGAACGCACTGCGGATCCCGACAGGGGATGGTGGCTACTTCGTGATCATCCTCGGGCTGTTCTCCGGCGTCGGTGCGCCACTGTCGGGGCGGCTGACCGATCGCTTCGGCCCGAAGCCAGTTCTGGGCTTCGGCGTCCTGATGTCGGCGATCGCCGCAGCTGTCGGCGCCTTCTGGGCGATCCCTTCACCGTCCTGGGTGAGCGTCTGCACCACGCTTGCCCTGATGGGCCTGGGCCTCGGCTTCACCATCGGCTCCCCGCTGAACTACATGATGCTCGACAGGACGCCGGCGTCGGAGTCCAACTCTGCGCTCGCGACACTCTCGCTCGTGCGCTCGATCGGCACCACGCTCGCTCCGGCCATCCTCGTCGGTTTCCTCGCCCACGCCGGCCTTGCCCTGCAGGACTCACTCACCGCCCAACTTCCCACCCAGATCGCCGCGCCGACCCTGCCCTATGCCGCCGAACTGCAGGCGAGGTTCGATGCGATGAAGACGGATCCGAACCTGAAGGACAAGCTCAAGGACGTCACCTTCCCCGACCTGAACTCCCAGACGACCATCGACATCGACATGAACGGCGGCGGCACGCTGCCCGATGATCTTGTGGAGCTCCTCAGGACCGCGGACGTGACGAACATCACCGAGCGCACCAGGACCGTCGCCGAGCGGATGTTCGCCGAGCAGACCCCGTCGGTGATCGCCGACATCACCGACGGCGTCAACGCGGGACTGCGCAGCCTCGCGACGGCGCAGACAGACGTGGACAAGGCGCACGCCAAGCTGGTCAAGGCCGTCACGGGCCTCGACAAGGCGATCAAGGGCATGACCAAGGGCATCGACGGCATGGAGTCCGGTATCGCTGGCATGACCAAGGCGATCAACGGGATGACGAAGGGCATCGACGGCATGTCCTCGGGGATCGACGGCATGACCAAGGGCCTGAAGAGGATCGACAAGGACCTTGCCGGGTTGAAGGCCGCCCTGGCAGGTGTGCAGGCAGCGTACGACGCGATCATGGGCGCCCTTCCTCCCGGTACTCCCGAACCACCTCCCGCCCAGGAACTCCATGCCAGGATCGACGACTTCAAGGCCGCGATCGCTGGAGCGAATCAAGGCCGGGAAGCCCTGGTGAGGAAGCAGTCGGCACTCAAGGCCGATCGCGCCCAGCTGACGGCGTCAAGGGCCACCCTCAGAGGCAAGCGTTCGACGCTGCGCACACAGCTCGCCACGCTCGAAGGGAAACGCGCCGATGCCATCACCAGCCGCCAGAAGCTCGTGGCGGCCCGGGACGAGCTGGCCACGGCCTCGGCGGACCTCACCGACACAAGGCGGAAGCTGACCATCCTGCGTGGCGCCGTCCCTGGCGCCTTCGACACCGCCAGGAACGACTACCTCGCAGAGATCGACGCACTCGCTCCCACACTCGAGGCGACCTTCGCCAGCACGCTCAACGGCGGCTTCCGCAACATCTACTTCTCCACCATCGCCGCCGGGTTGCTGGCTGTGCTGCTCCTCGCGCTGTACCCGCGACGCAAGGCCGTCGAGCAGCCCACGATGGCTTCTGTCGGGGGTCGCGCCTAGGGTCTTGCCATGGCTATTGGCAAATACCCGAGTGTCGTCATCGACTGTCCCGATCCGGGGCTGCTCGCCAACTTCTACGGTCAGCTCCTCGACTGGAACGTGCAGGTCGACTCCGACTGGGCGGAAGCGAAGTCCGAGTACGGTCAGCTGATCTGCTTCCAGCAGGTCGCCGACTACCGGGCGCCGACATGGCCCACCCAGGAGCAGCCGCAGCAGTTCCACCTCGACATCATGGTCGACGAACTGGACGGAGCCGAGGCCGCCGTCCTCGAGATGGGCGCGACCTTGGCAGAACACCAGCCCGGCACCACCTTCCGGGTCTTCCTCGACCCGGCCGGTCACCCGTTCTGCCTCTGCATCTCCTGAACGCCGACGTCAGACCCTTGCCGACGCCGCCGCCCTGATGAAGGCGCTTGCCGGGCGGGGCTCGATGCCGGCCTCGCGGAGCGGCCCGTCGTCCCAGGTGCCCGGGTGGGTGTCGAAGAAGAGGGCCATCCCCATCAGCGACGCCACCTCGGGCTTGATCCGGGCCAGGACCCGGTGGCCGATCGACAGCGCTGCGTCCGGGACGTGCCGCACCTTCAGGGCCCTGCCCGTCGCCGCCTCGAAGGCAGCGACCACCTGCATGCGCGACAGCTCCTCGGGCCCGCCGAACTCCACCACTTGCGGGGGATCCGCCACCACCGCGAGGTGCGCGCACAGCCGGGCGACATCGTCGATGGCCACATAACGGTGCGGAAGCACTCCCCTGCCGTAGATCAGCGCCGTTCCGGCAGCTGGATCGATGCCGGTCACCGGTGCGAGCCAGACTTCCTGGAACATGTCCGGTCGCACGAGAACGATCTGCATTGACGTCGACCGCAGCGCCCTCTCCGCGGCCCACTTGGCAGCCATCAGCGGCGAGAGTCGGGCCAGATCCTCATTGAGGCCGGCAGCGGAGACGAGGATGAACCGGCGTACGCCGGCCCTCGCTGCCGCGCGGATCAGATGCTTGTTTCCCTCCCCGTCCACGGCCGCTATCGTCAGGTCCTTCGCGCCGGCGAGCAGGCGACCGATGGCGTTCGCTGTCGTGATCACGGTGTCGACACCAGCCATGGCCGCATCGAGGCTTGCCGGGTCGCGCAGGTCCCCCCGGATCACCTGGATACCGTCGTCCTCCAGACCGGTGGCGTCGGTGGCCGGCCGCACCAGCGCCCGCACCCGCCGTCCTTCGCTCACCAGCAGTCGCGCGATCCGGCCGCCGAGATCGCCGGTGGCGCCACACACGAGAATCATGACCGTCTCCTCCCGCAGGTCCTCACGTCCCCAGCGGCCGGGGGTCATCGTCCGCCGGGTGCCTCATCTCGAAACTATTCCGGCTCGCGGACGCCCGCAGGTGAACGGCCAATGCGGTCACAGCCGGTCATCGAATCCAACGCAGAGGCAACAACCGTGTGCGAACACGATCATTAGGCCGGAAGCAGTCGCCCGTCAGGAGTCCAGTGGTTGCACTGTCACGGTGACGAGGTCCCCGTCCTCGAGGTCCTCGGCCCGGCGGACGGCACGCTTCATGGGCAGGACGTAACAGTCGCTGGCGGCATCGGGGAACACCGAGGTTCGCCACGAGGTCGCACCGACCCTGACAGCCACCCGTACCGACCCGAATCCCCTGGGTGGGCCCGACATCAGCCGGATGGTCTCCGAGACGTCCTCGGGCAGAGTCACGAAGCGCCACGCATCCTGGGCAGGCCAGCGCCACAGCACGCTGGTGAAGGTGAACGGTTCCACTCCCGAGCCTGCCCGTCGCGTCCGGGCTAGAAGAGCGCGCTCATCAGGTCGCGGCGGGCCTTCAGCACGGCAGGGTCGGCCGGGCCGATCGTCTCGAACAGCTCCAGCAGCCGCACCCGGACCACTTCGCGCTGCGCACCGGAGGTGTTGCGGACGAGTTCGATCAGGCGGTTGAACGCCATCTGCGTTGCGCCGCCCATGATCTCTGCGTCCGCGGCTGCGAGCTGGGACTCCGGGTCGGTCGGGTTGGCGGCAGCCTTCGCAAGCACAGCGGCCGGATCCGCCGTGGCGATGCGGGCAAGCAGGGATGCCTGTGCGCGTCCGGCCTTCGCCTCGGGATCGTTCGGGGTGACAGCGAGCACCTTGTCGAATTCTGCGACGGCCTTGTCGAAGTCGCCCTCAGCGAGGGCAGCGTCAGCTGCCGCGAAGCGGGGATCGGGCCCGGCCGCTGCGTCGACGCTCACCGGCTGGGCGCGTCCGACGATGCCGTTGGCACTGGCAGCCTGCAGCAGTTGGGCGATGAAGGCGCTCGCCTCCTCCTTGGACTTGGTGCCCTGCCAGAGCGGAGCGAGCTGGCCACCGATGACACCGAGCACTGCGGGAACGGCCTGGATGCCGAAGGCCTGCGCGATTTGCGGGTTGGCATCGACGTCGACCCGGGCGAGCAGCCACGCTCCCCCAGCCTCGTTGGCGAGGGCAGCGAGCGCGTCGGAGAGCTCCTGGGCGTTCGCGCGGGGTGAGTGCAGCTCGAGGACGATCGGGTACTTCACCGATTCGGCCAGCACAGCTTCGAAGGTGGTGGCGTCGACGTCGATCACGAAGCTCGCACCCGGCGGTGGCGGCGGGGCCTTTGCAGCAGCGACGATGCCGGACAGATCCATGGCGCGGGACGGGTTCATACCTGCAGGTGTCACGACCTGCATTCTGCCAGCCGGTCCCACACGTCGGCGAATGTTGCCACCGGGCTCCCCACCCGGGCGCGCCACACGGCAAGATGGCCCCATGGCTCATGAACGCGCCGGGCAGGTTGCACTGCCCGAGGACCTCATCGACGTCGACGCCCTGATCGGCGCCTACTACGACCTCGTACCGAACCCCGACGATCCCGACCAGCAGGTGGTCTTCGGTACGTCCGGGCACCGCGGCTCCAGCCTGGACGCCGCGTTCAACGACGCGCACATCGCCGCGACCACCCAGGCGATCGTCGAGTACCGCGCCGGCCAGGGCATCACCGGCCCGCTCTACATCGGCAAGGACACCCACGCGCTGTCCGGGCCGGCCTGGCGCACGGCGATCGAAGTGCTGCACGCGCACGGCGTCACGATCCGCGCAGAGCACGACGCCGACTACACCCCGACGCCTGCGGTGTCCCGCGCGATCATCGTCTACAACAAGACCCATGACGGCCCCCGTGCGGACGGCATCGTCGTGACCCCTTCCCACAACCCGCCCCGTGACGGCGGCTTCAAGTACAACCCGCCGCACGGCGGTCCCGCCGACACCGATGCCACCAGCGTGATCGCTGCCCGCGCCAACGAACTGCTCCGCAACCCCGGCGCCATCGCGAGGACCCCGTACGAACGCGCAGCAGCCGACGTCACCCGCGTCGACTACCTCGGCGCCTACTGCGAGGACCTGCGCAACGCCATCGACCTCGACGCGATCGCGGCTGCCGGCGTCCACATCGGTGCCGATCCCCTCGGCGGAGCCGCTGTGCAGTACTGGCAGTACATCTCCGAGCGCCTCGGCATCGACCTGACCGTGATCAACCCGACGGTTGACCCGGCCTGGCGGTTCATGACGCTCGACTGGGACGGCAAGATCCGCATGGACTGCTCCTCGCCGTACGCGATGGCCAGCCTGATCGCCAATGCCGACCGGTACGACATCTCGACCGGCAACGACGCAGACGCCGACCGGCACGGCATCGTCACCCCGGACGCAGGGCTGATGAACCCCAACGCCTACCTCGCTGTCGCCATCCAGTACCTGTTCAGTCACCGTCCCAACTGGCGCGCGGACGCCGGCATCGGCAAGACGCTGGTGTCGTCCTCCCTGATCGACAAGGTGGCCGCCGACCTCGGGCGGACGCTCGTCGAGGTGCCGGTGGGCTTCAAGTGGTTCGTCCCCGGCCTGACCAACGGTGACCTCGGCTTCGGCGGCGAGGAGTCCGCCGGCGCGTCCTTCCTCGCCCGCGACGGCTCCACCTGGACGACCGACAAGGACGGCATCCTGCTGGCCCTGCTCGCCAGCGAGATCAAGGGCGTCACCGGCAAGAGCCCCAGCGAGCACTACGCCGACCTCGAGGCGCGCTTCGGCGCGTCCAGCTATGCCCGCGTGGATGCTCCCGCTACCCGGGAACAGAAGGCGAAGCTGGGCAAGCTCAGCGCCTCCGATGTGACGGCGACGCAGCTCGCCGGCGAGCCGATCACCGCGACCCTCACCCATGCCCCCGGCAATGGTGCTGCCATCGGCGGGCTCAAGGTGACCACGGCTTCCGCGTGGTTCGCGGCGCGTCCCTCCGGCACGGAGAACGTCTACAAGATCTATGCCGAGTCCCTGCTCGGGCCCGAACACCTTGCACAGGTTCAGGCCGAGGCCAAACAGGTGGTCGACGCAGTCCTTGCCTGACCAGATGTGAAAAGCTGGAGCCATGAACAACGACGATCTCTTTGTGTGCATCGACCATGTCGGGCTTGCTGTGCCGAACCTTGACGATGCGATCAAGTTCCACACCGAAGTCATGGGCTGGCGCGTCCTCCACCGCGAGACCAACGAGGAGCAGGGTGTCGAGGAGGCCATGATCGGCACCGGCGAGCAGGGCGTGGAGAACGCCCAGATCCAGCTGCTCGCACCGCTCAACGAGAACTCCACCATTGCGAAGTTCATCGCCAAGAACGGCCCTGGCATGCAGCAGCTGTGCTACCGCGTGAAGGACCTGGACGCGGTGTCCGCAACGCTGCGCGAGCGCGGCGTCCGCCTGCTCTACCCGGAGGCCAAGATCGGCACCGGCGGCTCGCGGATCAACTTCGCGCATCCGAAGGACGTCGGCGGGGTACTGCTGGAGATCGTGGAGCCGGCCGCCGCCGCCCACTGATCGAGGACCAGTGCTACTGGCCCGGTTCCCTGCGGGACCGGGCCAGTAGCATCAAGGGCGAGCGAAAGGGGACATCGACGTGGCACCTGACGAGACCTTCGGTCTTGACCTCTTCGACGAGACGGCCTCCGCCGTCCATGGCTTCCCTCAGGCCCTGCGCGGGTACGACCGCGGCGCTGTGGACGCCTACGTGCGTGAGGTGGAGTCGCAACTGGCCCGCGCCAAGGTCGTGGTGCGCGAGCAGCACCGTCAGCTTCGGGACGCCAGCATGCGGGTGGGTGACACCGACTACGAACAGCTCGGCGCTCACACCCGCTCCCTCCTGCGCGCGGCGGAGGCGCAGGCCGAGGAACTGGTGAGCACGGCGGAGCACCGGGCGCTGCACATCATGGCCATCGCGGAAGCCCAGGCAGAGAAGACGGGCCTCGAGGCCCGGCTTTCGCTGGACGCGGCGCAGGCGAACTCCACCGACGAGCTCCACTCCATCCGCCGCAGGCTGAGCGAGCAGACGTCCGTCGAGCTGCAGGCGGCGAGGGACGAGGGTGCCGCGGTCGCCGAGTTCGCCCGGCAGCAGGCCGCAGAGCTGCTGGCCGAAGCCGCGGCGAAGGCAGAACTGATCCAGCGGGAGTCGCAGCTGGCGGCGGAGGCCCGGATGGTGGCGGCCGAACGGGAAGCGACCGAGCATCGACTCAGCGTCGTCACGGAGAAGGAAGCTGCCCTTGCCGACGTCAAGGCTGCGCACGAGGCCACGACAGCTGAGCTCGAGGACCTGATCGACCACGCCCGCCGGCGGATGGCCGAGCATGCAGCGCGCCTGGACGCCGACGCCCTCACCTGGGAGCAGCGACGCGAGGCCGCCCGTGCAGAGGCAGCCGAGATCGTCGCTGCCGCCCGGACGGAGGCAACGACGATCCTGCAGGAGGCCGACGACAGGGCCCGGGCCCTGCGCGCGGCCATCCTCGAGGGATCGCAGAAGCAGAAGGCCGAGCTCGAGGCGGAGATCGCGCTCCTGATCCAGCGCCGCAAGGCGATCGTGCTCCAGCTCGGTGAACTCTCGGCGCTGGCCGGCTCCAGCGCCGTCGACTACGGGGATGGGGAACCGACGCAGTGACCATGCCGACCGCGGGGCAGGATCCGGTGGCAACGCCACGGGTCTCCGCGACCACACCTCCGACTCCCCGGTCCGCCGGCACGCCGTCTGCACCGCCGTCCACGCGCAGCTGGTTGCGCAAGTGGCGCAGGACCACCCAACCCACGCCGCCGGACCTCTCCGACGGCCTCACGGCCCGCTCCGAACACCGCACGTCCCTGCTGGACCGCAACCCGTTCCAGATCGGCTTCTTCCTGACGATCGGCGCACTGGCGGCCTTCGGCCTCGTGCAGACCGTGATCTCGCTCAAGACCGTCGTCGTGCTGGTCATGCTCTCGCTGGCGATCGCGCTCGGCCTCAACCCGGTGGTGGAGTGGTTCCACCACCGCGGCGTCCGCCGCGGCGTGGCCGTGCTCCTTGTGGCGCTCGCCGTCATCTCCGTGCTGACGCTCGCCGGCTGGGCCCTCGTGCCGGTCATCACCGAACAGGTGAACGTCCTGCTCTTGCAGGCACCCGGCTACCTGGAGAACCTGCGCCAGAACCCGCAGATCGCCGCGTTCGACGCCCAGTTCCACGTGATCGACAAGGCCGTCACCTACCTCGCGTCCGGAGAACTGCTCGGTGGTCTCTTCGGCGGCCTCGTCGGCGCGGGCCAGGTCGTGGCCGGAGTCGTGTTCTCAGTGATCATCACCACCGTGCTCACGCTGTACTTCCTCACGACACTGCCGATGATCAAGGAGGTCATCTACCAGGTGGCCCCCGCGTCGCGGCGTCCACGGGTGAAGTACCTGGCCAACGAGATGTTCAAGCGCGTCGGCGGCTACGTCTCGGGTCTGTTCATCGTCGTGCTCATCGCGATGAGCGTCGCCTACCTCTTCCTGAACATCGTCGGGCTGACCCAGTACGCGCTGGCGCTGACGGTCGTCGTGGGGATGTTCGCGTTCGTCCCGCTGGTGGGCACGACGATCTCGATGATCATCGTCTCGATCGTCGCGTTCTCGACCTCCCCCACGACGGGGCTGATCACGCTGGTCTTCTTCCTCGCCTACCAGCAGTTCGACGCCTACTTCATCCAGCCGCGGATCTTCTCCCACTCGGTGCAGATCCCTGCCGTCCTCGTCATGCTGGCCGCGATCTCCGGCGGCCTCCTGCTCGGCTTCGTCGGGGCCGTGCTCGCCATCCCGACCACGGCGGCGCTGCTGCTGCTCTACCGCGAGGTGCTCGTCCCCCACCTGGACCGCACCTGACCTCTCACCTCCCCACCGACTTGTCAGAATCTAGAGCGGCTATAGGCGCTCTAGATTCTGACAAGTCGGGAAGGTCGGGATCAGAAGAGGCGGTCCTCGGCGTTGTCCAGGCCGCGCAGGGCGTCGTAGTCGACGAGGACGCAGTCGATCCCGCGGGTGCCGGCGAGGGTACGTGCCTGCGGCTTGATGAGCTGGGCTGCGAACACACCGCGGACGGGGGTGAGCCGCGGGTCCGCGTTCATCAGGGCGAGGTAGCGGGTGAGCTGCTCCACCCCGTCGATGTCGCCGCGGCGCTTCACCTCAACGGCAACGTAGGCGCCGGTGTGGTCGCGGAACAGCAGGTCGACCGGCCCGATGGGGGTGAGGTACTCCCGCTGCACCAGGGTCCAGCCGTCACCGAAGGCAACCGGGTTGGCCGCGAGGAGCACCTGGAGATGGGCCTCGACCCCGTCCTTCTGCAGGCCCGGGTCGACGCCGAGTTCGTGGGCCGAGTCATGGAACACCTCACCGAGCGAGATCTGCAGGGTGTCGCCGTCGTTGTTGCGCACCTCCCACACCTCGGTGAGGATGCGCTCGGCGGCGTCCGGTGCGTCGTCGGGCTGAGGTGGCGGAACGACGGTGAGCGTGCAGGGTGGGCTCATCCAGTTCAGGGGCTTGTAGGCACGGTCATCGGCATGGATGGACACCGACCCGTCCGCCTTCACCATGATCAGCCGCGTGGCCATCGGGAGGTGCGCGGTCAGTCGTCCGGCATAGTCGACCTGGCATCGGGCAATCAACAGGCGCACCCGCACAACCTACACCGGCGAAGGGCTGTCGACTTGCCTCCCGGCACTGCGTTGGATAGGACTGCAGACATGGCCAAGCGACCCTCGAAGCACCTGCGCGTGCCCAGACCGCTGTCCACCGGCGCCTTCGCCCGCCTCCAGGCAAAGGCCGACGGGGAGTGGATGGTGCAGACCATGCCGGCGGACGCGTCGACGAAGAGCTACACCTGTCCCGGGTGCGGACAGACGCTCGCCGCGGGCGCACCTCACGTGGTCACGTGGCCTCGGGAGGCCAGCATCGGGTCGACCTCTGCCGTGGAGGAACGGCGCCACTGGCACACGTCCTGCTGGCAGCGGCGGCGCTGATGGCCGGCCTGCACACCGAACTGGTCGGCACGGGCCGTCCCCGCTTCGCCTTCCTGCCCGGGCTGTTCGGCCGTGGCCGCAACTGGAGCGGGATCGCACAGGCGCTTGCTGCACAAGGCGCCGCGTCCGTCCTTTTCGACCTGCCGGATCATGGCAAGAGTGCCTGGACGACCCAGTTCTCCTACCCCGGCATTGCGCAAGCGGTCGCGGACGAGCTCGACCTCAGGCTGGGATCGGCCGCGAATGTGATCCTCGTCGGACACTCGATGGGTGGCAAGGTGGCCATGCTGACGGCGCTCAACCACCCGGAACTCGTCTCCGCCCTCATCGTGATCGACATCGCCCCCGGCCCCTCCGACCAGGTGGACACCTTCACCCCGCTCGTCGCGGCCATGCGGTCCCTCGACCTCGCGGCGCTCACCTCGCGGGCCGACGCCGACGAGCGGATGCGCGCAGTTGTGCCCGACGACGCCGTCCGGCTGTTCCTGCTGCAGAACCTGCGACGCAAGGGCGGGTGGCACTGGCAGCAGAACCTCGCGATGCTCGGCGACTCCCTTGAGGAGATCGGCGACTGGCCCCCGACCGGAGACAGGACCTATGCCGGACCGGTGCTCTGGCTGACCGGTGAACACTCCGCCTACGTCAGGCCCGAGCACAGTGCGACCATGACGCGGCTCTTCCCCGCCGTTCGCCACCAGGTCGTCGCCGGAGCCGGCCACTGGGTGCACGCCGACCAGCCGCAGGCCGTGATCGACGCCCTGCTCGCTGTCGCCGACGACCTCGAGGTCAGCCGACCGTAGCCGAGGTGATCACCGCAGGCAGCTTCGGCTTGCCGGTGCCGTCGCCCCACGCGCCGTCCTGGCCCCCGGCAGCGATGGCCGTGACGACCTTCAGGCCGGCTTCATCGATCGCACCGAAGACCGTGTAGTTCGGGCTCAGCTGTGTGTCCGCGAAGACGATGAAGAACTGCGAACCGTTGGTGCCGGGACCCGCGTTGGCCATCGCGAGGGAGCCTGCTGGGTAGGTCTCCTCCCCGCTCAGCTCGTCTGCGAACTCGTAGCCCGGCCCGCCGGTACCCGTGGCCGTCGGGTCGCCGCACTGCAGCACGAAGATGCCGGAGTCGGCCAGCCTGTGGCACGACGTCCCGTCGAAGTACTTCTGCGAGACCAGCGAGACGAACGAGTTCGTGGTGCACGGGGTGCGCTCGCGGTCGAGGGTGAGCGTGAGCGCCTTGTCGTTGAGCTTCAGGGTCACGGCGGCGGTGCCGCTGTTGGCCACACCCGAGGTCGGCGGCAGCGCGACCTTCTTCGCCGCGTCCGCCGTGGCCTTGTAGGTGCAGGTTACGCCGGCGCCGGAGGCCGGAGCCGAGGCGGCGGCTGAAGTGGCCGGCGCCGCAGGGCTGGCCGGCACGGTGGCAGGGCCCGAGCAGGCCGCGAGGGCTGCGGCGAGGAGGACAAGGGGCAACAGCAGGTTCGACTTCTTCACGGACACCACCCTGCCACAGCTCCGCGGCTCTCCCCGCTCGGTGGCCTTCGCCGTCCCAGGTGACGGCCACGAGGCGTCCCTTTTATCTGCTGGCCGGGTGGCCTTGGTCACATCGTGGCGAAGCGGTGGTGCTGTCGCCATCGTCGCTCGCCCGGCGGCGCACCCAGTCCCACGGGAGCACCGAACTCGGGGAGCCCTCGCGCGTTGAGCCGAATCTGCCAGTTCCGGGCATCGGCCCAGAGCGGGTTGGGCTCAACAAGATGGTGGTGGAACGGGCACAACATCACCCCGTTCTTCAGGGAGGTCCTGCCACCCAGGTACCAGGCGAGGATGTGGTGGGCTTCGCATTCCTCCGGGCCCTTGTCACAGCCGGGAAAGGCACAGCCCTGGTCGCGCGCGATCAACACCGCCCGCAGGGTGCCGGTGAACAGCCGCTTCTTGCGTCCCACATCCAACGGGACGCTGGTGCCGCCCATGATGGCCGGAATGATGTCGGCCTGGCACGCGAGCCAACGCGCTTCACGGGCCGGGATCTTCTCCCCCGTGTTCAGCAACGTTGCGGTTCCCAACCCCGTCCTGAGCGTCTCGAGGCCCACGCTGACCAGGATCTTCGGACGGTCGGCACCAAGCTTGGGCAGCTTCGTGCAGCTCCCGTAGTGCGTCGCGAGCAGCACGAGCGCATCGGCGTTCGCCTGCAACCGGGTCATGTCTCCACCGGTTGCGAGGACGGTCTTGCGCTGGTTGCCGGCCAGCGCGCGCAGGACACCGACCAGTTGCTGGCCGGCCACCTTCCCCAGCTTGGCCTTGAAGACATACGCCCCGTCGTCGTCCTTGCGCCACATCAGGAAGCGGTCGCGGGCCTGCTCGGCCTCGAGTCGTTCGATCGCCTGCCGGTCAGCATCCTCGGCCACCTGCGGGGCGACCACCTCGACGGCACGGTTCACCAGGCGCGACAGCCCGTACGGGCCGAAATCGGCACCAAAGTCGACAAGGTGACCGAGGACCGCATCCCGCTGGGAGCTGTCGAGCTCTACCGGCAGTCGCTCGGCGCCGCGCAGAATCACCTGGGCCTGTTCCACGGACAAGCGCCCCGTAGCCAGGGCCTGTGCAACGCGGGGTTCTGCATCAAGCTGGACAGCGAGCCGCACCTCGTCCCGCGCACTCCTTGCCCAGTGGGTGTTCTGGTCGGTGAGCCAGCTCGCCGTGGGTAACCCCGCCTCGTGCAGCGTCGCGTCACGACGTTCTGCCTCCGCCAGCAGCGCCAGTCGGCGAGCGTGAGTCCTCGTGAGTTGCGCCTGGGTCTGCTCGATCTCGGCAAGGAGCCGCTTCTCGGTCAGCCGCCACGGCTCCACCGGCCCACCATCGCCCTGGCCTTCGAGCAGGGAGATGAGAGCCTCGCGGATCAGCTCGGAGTCGTCGCGCAGAGGCTCATCGACAATCACATCGACCCCACACCCCCACGTTTCGCTCATGTGTTCGATAATAGGGCCCGCCACTGACACTCGTGGTTCGGA
>JAOATP010000063.1 GCA_030158185.1 Propionicimonas sp. | reverse complement strand
GGGCGCGGACGCCCCCCTCGTGCCCTACTACCTCCTCGCGAAGGCCTGGGCCGGCGTGCTGTCGGGGCTTCCGACCCTCGTCGCCGTCCGATCGTTGTCTGCCGTCGCAGCTGCCATCACCGTCGCTGCCCTGTTCACCCTTGTCGCCAGGCTCAACGGCATCCGCACGGCGCTGCTCGCAGCGATCCTGCTCACCAGCCTCGCCGGGTTCTCCCGCTACGCCCAGGAAGCGCGTCCCTACGCCCTCCTGGTCATGACCGCGACCCTCTCCTGGCTGGCCTGGGACGGGTGGCGACGCCCCACGCCGGAGGATCCGCGGCCGCACGGCTCCCGTTTCGCCCAGGTCGGCGCTGCGGTCGCCTACGTCGCAAGCCTCGTCGGCTCCGTGCTGTTCCACCTCTTTGGCCTGCTCCAGTGGCCCGCGCAGGTCCTCGCCGACCTGGTGGCACCGGCACCCTCCCGGAGTGCCCGGATCCGCCGCGCCGTGCACACCGTTGCCGCGATGGCGGCTGCGGGGCTGCTCGTCGGCTTCCCCCTGTTCTATGCAGCGACGCACGGCACGGGGGCGCCGCGCATGGTCGCGATGAGCCCGACGGTCGTCCGCGAGTTCCTCCTTCAGGCGATCAACGTCAGCACCCGGCTCGGTCCCAGCCTGCCGATCCTCATCCTCGCCGGCACCGCGATCATCGCCGTCGCTGCGCGCCTGCGAGTGGCACGCGCGTACACCCGCCTCGTGGTGATCGGGGTCATCTGGGCGGGGGTCCCGCTGGCGCTGAGCATCGGGGCAGCCATAGCCCGGCCGGCGCTCCTGCGTCCCCGCTACTGGATGCCGATGGTGGTGCCGCTGTCGGTGCTGGCGGCCGTCGGCGCACTGGTTCTTGTCGACCTCGTGTGGCACCTGGTGCGTGGCCACCGCGACGCCGCTCGTCCGCGCCGGGTTCTTGCGACGGTGGCCGCTGCGCTCACCCTCGCAGCCGTACTCGCTACCCAGGCCGTCGTGGTGAGGCCGGAACAGCTGGACATCCGCAAGCCCGCTGGGCACGCGCAGTCCCTCGCGCCGGCTCTGAAGCTGTTGGACGCCTACCTGGAGTCCGAACCGGAGCTGCCGTTCACCGTCACGCCCGACACGCGCACCACCATCGTCTGGGCCACACGTCCCGACCTGATCGACGGTGACGTCCTGTTCGCTCTCGACCAGAACGCGAGCACGGTCTGGCCGCGACCACGTGACGCTGCCGAGGTGGCGCGACGCCTCGAGGGCCACAACACGGTGGTGTGGATGCGCGCCGCCATCATGGGCACCACCATCACGCTCAAGGTCAAGCCGAAGGTGGCTCCGGTCGCGCTCCAGGCGCTTGGCTTCAAGGTCATCTCCGCCAAGCGCGCGGGCAACTGGTGGGTCTGCATCCTCCAGCGCGAGGAGTAGCTGCTACTTCCGCGGCAACTTGATCGTGTAGGCGCCGCCCGCCGTGATGACGACGTTGGTGTTGACGGCCTTGTAGGTCGAGGAGCCGACGTAAGAGGCCCGCAGGGTGTAGCTCCCACTGGGGACGCCCTTGAACGAGAACGCTCCCGACGAGTAGGCGCTGGCGATCAGCTGCTTCGGACCGTCGATGTTCTGCAGGGTCACGAGGGCGCCGGAGACATTGTTGCCGGTCTTCGCGTCGATCACCTTGCCGGTGATGACGTGCCCGGCAGCGATCTTCGTCGACGGAAGGTCGGTGTTGCCCTCGTTGCCGACGCTGAAGGCGGTGGCCTGGTTGGGGTTCACCGCAGGGCTCGACGTGGTGCTGACCCAGGAGGACGCGAAGTTGCCGCTCCCGATGTAGGCGATGCGCACCTTGTAGACCTCGGGCGTCGAGCCGGAGTTGAACGGGCGGACGCTGAGGGAGTAGCTGCCATCGGACGTGATGTCGGACTGGTCCGCGAGTTCACCCGCGCTGTTGTAGGCGGTGGCCACGATGTCGGTCAGCGGTGCCGAGGTGGAGACCGAGCCGGTGAGGGAGCCGTGGGTCCGCAGCGTCTTCACGAGCAGGTAGTTGGACCGGTCGCTGCGCTGCTTGAGGGTCGCCGTGTCGACGACGACGACGCGCACGTAGTAGATGCCGTTGTTGGACAGGCCGGTCATCGTGATCTTGGTGTCCTGGGTGATGTCCTTGTACCACCGGGCGTTCTTCATCGCCGAGCTGTCGCCCAGCAGGATGCGGTAGGAGTCGGTGGCTGCCGGTGCCGGGTTGGACGGTGCCGTCCAGTCCAGCGTTGCCTGCCAGGTGCGCTGCGGGGGAACCAGCTTGAGCTCCTTGGGGCCGGCGAGCGCGTAGGCCGACGTGGTGCGGTACAGCGTCTTCGTCGGGCCGGAGATATTGGTGTCGGGCCACCCGCCGGAGGCCGGAGCAACCGTGTACAGCGTGATGCCGTACTTGGTGGCCTTCTTCAGGCCGGTGAGGGTGAAGGCCGTCGTGCACTGGATGGCAGGCTGCCCTGTGCTCGGCGACGGCGACACCTTGATGCGGAAGCAGGCGTACTGGCCCGATGGGGTCGTCCAGGTCAGGTCGATCGACGAACCGCTGACGTCGTCCGTGCTGACCTTGGTGGCCTTCTCGACCTTGCCGCCGCCGTAGGTGCTGGCGTACGACGTCTTCTTCGACACCTTCGGCGACCAGCTGCTGGTGCCCTTCGTCCGCACGCGGAAGTAGTAGGTCTTGTTTCCGGTGAGCTGGTTGACGTAGGTGCCGGCTGTGGCGACCTCGACGGTGCGCGCGCCCTTGAAGGTCTTGGACGTGCCGTACTGCACCTGGTAGGTCTTGCCGGCTCCCTGCGACGTCCAGGTGAGGCGGACGGCGGTGTAGCGCCCCGAAGCCTTCAGCCCGTAGCTGACGCCCGTTGCCGGGCCTGCAGAGACCAGCGCCATCGAGGCGACCAGCATCGTGGCGAGCGCGGAGGCGAGCCATTTGCGCATGGACTTCATCGTCAGCAACCCTTCGATTCCTTGGCGATTTCCGTCCAGCCGGTCATGTACTCCCCGTACGCGTGCCGGATGGCCTGGGCATATTCGGGAAGCGTTGCCCGGGAGGAGTCGAAGATCGTCGTGTGCTCGTCGCTCTGGGTCAGGGACAGGATGCCCATGGGCGCCGTTGCAGTGATCACCTTGGCGTCGAGACCGGTCTTGGAGCCGATCAGGACCAGCTTGGTGTGCAGGGACACCGGCGAGCACTTGAACCAGATTCCCGCACTCTTCAGCTTCTTCTTCACGTACTTGGTGACCGAGTAGTTGCCCACGGGGGAGGTCAGGACGATCTTGATGTCGCAGCCCTGCTTCTTCATCTCCGCGAGGCGCCCGGCGAACTTCTTGGAGGCGTCGTCCGTGAGCCGGAACATCGCGATCCGGATCTTGTTCTGTACCGCGCAGTCGACCTTGTCGAAGGCCTGCAGGTAGTAGTCGCGGGTGGTCGTGGGGGCGGGGGCGAACGCCACCCAGGTGCCACGGCCGGACGCGGTCGGGTGGCCGCTCTGGATGGGGTCGACCCAGATGGCGCGCTTGGACTTCAGCCAGGCCTTCTGGTCGGCAGGGAATCCGGTGTTCTTCTTGCAGCCGGTCTTCGCGCAGTAGAGCATGGCGTCGAAACGGTTGGACATCAGCGTCGTGTACTGCTTGTCGCCGTAGACCAGCACCGACTCCTGGTAGAAGAGGCGGGTCTGGCTGCGTGCCCAGTTGCCGGAGGAGGAGAGCACGACGGAGTCATCGGAGCCCGCATTGCTGTCGGAGTTGCCCCAGACGGTGTGGCTGATCGCGATGATCTTCTCGTGGTTGATGTAGTCGATCTCAACGGTCGAGGCCTCGGTGGTCGCTGTGGCCTTCTTCACGATCTTGGTGGACTTGTTGCGGGTGTTGAAGCAACCGTGGCTGCAGTAGTACACCGAAGCAATACCGGAAAGGCGCTTGCTGACCAGATTGCGCGTCGCTTCCGGCATGGACCTTTTCTCGAGCACAATGGTGATCTTCACATTGCGGTTCTTGTGGACCCATTCCAAGGCATTGTAAATAACTTCCGGATCGGATTCGGGACGCGATCCCGGACCGGCTGAAGTCATGGTCCCGAGCGCCCGGATGAAGAACATTCCCACGCGGATCTCCGCGTTCTGGGCCGCTCCACAGATCACCTGGGCGGACTTGACCATGAAGGGCCACGGGTCGTGGTTGCCGGGATCGCTGTAACCCCGGGCGTTCATGTCGTCGAGGTTGTACCAGACCTCGATCGGGCGAATGTTCGACAGTGTGGGGCAGGTCCCGCCGGTGGCCTTGGGCTGCGTGAGACTCGGGTCGGAGCCGCCACTGAAGTCGGCTGCACCCGCAGGAGCAACAATCCCCGCCCAGGCAACGATCGCCGCCAGCCCGATTGCAACAATATTGGTCTGGACTCTTCCCCAAGCTTTTGCCATTCGCCTCAAGCCACCGTATCTCGTAGGACTCACCACCCTGCGGGCCTGCATTTAGCATTTGTCGCACGGGATGGAATTCTCTAGTACTGACCGGGTACAGTCTACGCAGGGGCGCGGAGTCTGGGCAAATACTGTGAACACTCCGCTGGCCACCCACAGGAGTTGGCAATCGGAGGTCGGGAAGTGGGCAAGGTGCGCACGGTGTTGAGGTTACTCACAGCTTCGTTCGTTGTGGTGGCGCTCGGGCAAGTGGTCGGCCTACCGGCGACGGCAGCCGAGGAGTTGCTCGCTGCGAGCGATCCGTACAAGCACCAGGAGCTCACCGATCCGCCCTCCGGCGTTGTCCTCGCCTTCGAGCGGGACGTCGACGCGGCCGCTGCACAGATCGTCGTGACGAACACCGCCGGCAAGAGCGTCAACGTCAACAGTCTCATCGTCGAGGGCACGAACGTGACAGCCCAGGTGAAGCCGAACCTGCCCAAAGGCACCTATACCGTGCACTACCAGGTGAATCGCAAGGACGGCCAGGTGGAGGGTGGTGCCTTCCAGTTCTCCTACGGCAAGGGTGAGTGGACGAACCTGCCGGACGAGCGGTGGTCGGGGAACTCGGCCCAGCCGACCGTGATCGCCTCTGCGGAACCCGACCCGGTCACGGAGACACCGGTGGCGACCGAGACGCCCGCCGCGACGGACTCGGCCAGCACTTCCGTGCCGGCCCCCACAGAGACGGCAACCTCTGCGGGCCCGGCGCCGGTCAGTGGCGGCGCCGATCCGGCCCCGTGGCTGTGGGGCGGTGCTGCCGTCGTTCTGGCGGCCGCCGCCGGCGGCATCGCCTGGCGCAGGTCGGCCACGGGCGGGGCGAAGCGGTCCGTCCGCTGACGTCAGCGCACCGGCCGTGAGTGCCGTGCGATCAGCTTGTCGACGTGCGCGGAGTAGGCGGCGACGACCGCCTCCTCACTGTCGGTGACGATGAGGTCGTCGGAGGCCACCAGCGCCTGCAGCAGGAAGTTGGACGATCCGGTGACGGCAAGGTGGAGCCGCGCCCCCGAGGTGTCCCAGCCGTCGAGGGTCACGATCTTGCTGTGCAGGTAGACGCCGCCGCCGGTCTGGTGGAGCTCGATCCCGGCGTCCAGCAGCGTCCTTGTGATCTCGGGGTCCCAGCCCTCGTCGCTCTCCGGGCTCAACGGCTGCCCGATGGCGATCACGCGGCAGCCGGCCTCCGCAAGCTCCGCGAACCGCCTTGCCACCTCGAGCCGGGGATAGGTCCACATGTACATGGCGATGCGGATGGTGGTGCTGTGGTCACCGCCGCACTGGATGTCGCGCAGGTACTCCAGGTAGGGATCCATGGATGCCGGCAGCGGCTCGTCGGGCCTGACCCGGTAGTCCTGGGGCAGGGGCATCGGGAACATGGTCATGGTGACGCTGCCCGACCTCACCGTTCCGTAGGCGGTGCCCGCGTCCTTGCGCATGATGTCGAACCGCGCGCGCAGGAAGCTGTACACCGCGTGGTCACCGCGGAGCACCATCATGTCGTTGGACTGCTCGATCGCTGCCGGGGTCAGGTTCTCGCTGGGGATCATCACCACGTCGCTGTGGGTGCCCGACCGGTCGATGATCAGCCACTTGGAGTGCACGTAGGAGCGGATCGTGCCGGCGCTGCGCCGGCGCGGGTACGTCATGTCGCTGGCGCAGGCGAGGTGGCACCGCACGACGTAGGAACGGCGGCGCTGGTCGGTGCCGAGCGCCGCCTGGAGCCGCTTGGTCCAGCGGTAGTTCTCATGGTCGTCGATGATCACCCGGACGTTCACCCCGCGGCGGTGCGCAGCAAGGAGGGCCCGCCCTGCCCAGGCTGTGGCGAACGTGTACATCACGAGGTGGATGGTGGCGCCGGACGGTGCGGCCTTGATGGCCGCCACCTGGGTGAGGTGTAGCCGTAACCGCGCGGACTCCCGGGTGCTCCAGGGGTCACTGAACTGGATGCGGGTGGAGGTCGCAGCGCTCGGTGTCCCTGCCTTCGTGGGGCTCTGGGTGGGCCCCTCCTTGGTGGTCGGCGTTGTGGTCGGGGAGGTCGCGGTGGGCGAAGCTGTCGAAGGCATCGTCGACGGCGCAACGCAGCCGGTGACCGTCAGGGCGAGGGCCACAGCGCCCCCGACAGCAGCCACCGCAAGCCGGCGCATCAGCGATCCCTTCCCTCGACGCCCCGATCCTACGGGGACGGGCCGGTCCGGCCGGGGCGAAACCGGGTGGACAGGCCGCGATCGCGCCGAGCGCCCGCCGTGCGTGCCGGAAGGGTCGCAGCGCCTAAGATGACTGCTGACTTGGCAAGCATCTGCGGGAGGTCTGCGGCGTGAGGGTGATCACCTATGGAACCTTCGATCTGTTCCACGAGGGGCACCGTCGCCTCCTTGAGCGGGCGAAGGCGCTGGGTGACCACCTCGTTGTGGGGGTCACGACCGACAACTACGACAACAGCCGCGGCAAGCTGAACGTCAGCCAGTCGCTCATGGAGCGCATCAAGAACGTCACGGACACCGGTCTTGTCGATGAGGTGATCATCGAGGAGTACGAGGGCCAGAAGATCCACGACATCCAGCGCCTCGGCATCGACGTGTTTGCGATCGGGTCGGACTGGGAAGGCCGGTTCGACTACCTGAACGACTACTGCCGTGTCGTCTACCTCGACCGCACGAAGGGGGTCTCCAGCACGGAGTTGCGCGCGGAGAACCACGGGATCCTCTCCATCGGGGTCGCCGGCTCGGGACGGATCGCCCGCCGGTTCGTCGCAGAGGCCAGGTTCGTGAGCGGTGTCAGCGTCGAGGCCGTGTGGAGCCCCACAGCGGAACACGCGAGGGCCTTCGCCGCCGAGTTGGAGCTCGAGCGGACGGCAACCAGCTTCGCGGAGCTCCTCGACAGCACAGAAGCCGTCTACCTCGCGACCCCGCACAGCACGCACTACGACCTGGTCCGGCAGGCACTGGCTGCCGGCGTCCACGTACTGTGCGAGAAGCCGATGACGCTCACCGCGGCGCAGACGAGGGAGTTGCACGAGCTCGCAGCGGCCGCCGGCGTCGTGCTCCTCGAAGCGTTGAAGACCGCCTTCGCTCCGGGCTTCCAGCGCCTCGTCGCCGTGGCCCGCAGTGGCTCGATCGGGGACATCCGCTCGGTGGACGCCACGTTCACCAAGCTGGTCTCCGGCGGACGCGAACTTCAGGCGCCCGAGGGCGGCAGCATCTCCGAACTTGCCAGCTACCCGCTGCTCGCAGCCGTGAAGCTGTTCGGCGTCGGCCACACGGCGTTGCGCACCCGCAGCTACTGGCCGTCGGACTCGCCGGTGGAGCTGTTCAGCCAGATCGACCTCGACTACGCCACCGGCTGGGCGATCGCCCGCACCGGCGTCGGCGTGAAGTCCGAGGGCGACCTCGTGATCTCCGGCACGGAGGGCTACATCTACGTGCCCGCGCCGTGGTGGCTCACCGAGTACTTCGAGACCCGGTTCGAGGACAGCCGGCGCAACCAGAAGTACTTCCAGAAGTTCGAGGGCGATGGCCTGCGCTATGAGCTGGCCGAGTTTGCAGGGCTGATCCGCGACGGGTCCCTGACGAGCTTCAAGTACACAGCTGCGGAATCGATCGAGATCGCCGGCATCCTCGAGGCCGCCCGCTCCCAGGCCGAGGTCTTCGGCCGCCGTGAACACGTGGAGGTTCCTAGTGCCGGTTGACCTGGGCAGGCTCAAGCGCGTGGCGTCCAGCGCGGTCAGTGTGGTCACCGGCCCGATCGCTGCACGTCTCGCCCTTCCTGAGGGGCGGTTCCCTGCAGCGCACGACTGGGTTGCCGACCTGCGCTCGCTGCGCTGGCTCGATGACGACCGGTTCGAGCTGGTCGGCTGGGCCTATGACAGGGAGGTCGACTACACCGGCACCCAGCCCGCTGTGCAGGTGTGGGCGCAGTCGGAGGGTGCGCTGCCCAGGTTCGTGCCGCTGGAGGTGACGATCGATCCGTCCCCCGAGGCCAACCAGCTGTCCAACGGGGCCACCCGGGACGCCGACTACTCCGGCAACTGCTTTCGCGCCGTCGGTTCGCTCGCCCAGTTGTGCCGGTACGGCACACGCCAGTGGAACTTCCGGGTGAGCGTCGCTGCCGGAGCCAGCCGGGTGCAGGGCCAGTTCACCAAGGTCTACGGGTTCGGTCCGGCCGGTTATCGCACCTCACGGCGGTGTGCGGCAGGCACGGCGCTTCCGCGCTGGTCGAGGACCGGGCTGAGCATCCTCGTTGTGCCGCTGCTCCCGACCGCAACCGGTATCGTCTCCGACGGTGACCGGCTCAGCATCGACGTCGCCCACCGCGGCACGATCACCTCTGCTGTGCTCGTCTCGTCCCAGGGGCGCACGAAGCTGGAGGTGCAGCACGGCCCGCAGGGCTCGACGCTGGTCGGCAGCCTTCCCGCCGTCGACCCCGCCCGTCCCTGGCAGGAGGCGACGCCCGGTGTCTGGGGCTACCCCGTCGACGACCCGGCAACGGCGCTGCCCTGGCTGCAGCACCGCGTGCTCGTCCGCACCGCCGGTGGCGAGAAGCCGGTGCTCATCGGTTCGGGCGAACTGCTCGAGGCCAACCCCGCGCTGGTAGAGGCCGGCCCTGACGGTGAGCTCCGGCTGGATGCTGGCACCACCTGGGGGATCATCACCGGCGCGGAGCTCGTCGGCGACGACTCGCCCGTGCTGCGGGTCAGCGGACGCTGCAGCGGTGACCTGGCCGGTGCCCGGTTCACGCTCGCCAACGAGCGCGATACCCGTTCCGGTTCGGTGACCCAGGACGGCGACAGCTTCACTGCGGAGATCGCCCTCCTCGAGTCCCACTGGGACCTGGCAGCCCTGCCCCCGCAGATCGGGCGGCTGACCCTGAAGGCGACCACAGCGGACGGCCTGGTCATCCCGGTGCGGTGCGCGCCCGGCGTGATCGACAAGGCCCCGGACTCGGTCTGGAACCGGTGGTTCCGGCTGTACTACTCGGTCAAGGCGGGCAAGGTCCTCGCGCCGCGGCTTGCGATCCCGCTGACAACCGAAGAGATCGGGACGCACAACCAGGCAAGGATCCGTGCGCAGTACGAGTCCGGCGAGTGGCCGATCGTCGACAAGATGTACTTCGAGAGCTTCTACGGCCGCCAGTGCGGCTGCAACCCGCTCGCCCTGCGCGAGGAGATGGTGGCACGGCACCCGGACGTCCCCCGCGTCTGGGCGGTGCGCGACCTCTCCGTCGCCGTCCCGGAGGGCGACGAGGCCGTCGTCGACGCGACAACGGCGTGGTGGCGGGCGCGGGCGGAGGCCCGCTGGCTCGTGGTGAACGACTGGCTCCGGGCCCGCTTCACCCCGCGCGAGGGCCAGACCACCCTGCAGACCTGGCACGGCACGATGTACAAGAAGGTCGGCCTCGACCGCGGCGAGCAGCTGGACGCGGAGGAGCGCGAGTTCATGCTGGGGGAACGGAAGAAGTGGGACCTCCTGCTGTCCCAGAACCCGCACTCCAGCCGCGTGTTCCGCGAGTCCTACCTGTCCAACCCGCCGATCTACGAGGAGGGCTACCCACGCAACGACCTGTTGGTCAACGGCTCGGGTGAGCGCATCCGCAGCGTGCTCGGCATCCAGGAGGACCAGAAGGTCGTGCTGTACGCGCCGACCTGGCGCGACGATCGGACCGAACTCATCGACTACCTCGACGTCAACAAGCTGGTTGCGGACCTCGGCGGCGGCTACGTCGTGCTGCTGCGCGCGCACTCCCGGGTGATCCGGGTCGGCAGCGCAGCGAAGGTCGGTGCGGGCGTGATCGACGTCAGCACCTACCCGAACACGACGGACCTGCTGCTGATCGCCGACATCATGATCACCGACTACTCCTCGATCATGTTCGACTACGCGGTGACCGGCCGTCCGATGATCTTCTTCACCCCCGACATGGCGGACTACCGCGACCAGTTGCGTGGGGTCTACCTCGACCTCGAGGAGGTCGGCCCCGGGCCGGTCGTCTCCACCCAGGACGAGGTGCTCGCAACGATCCTCGGCATCGACGACGTGGCGCAGCGGTTCGCCGAGCGCTACGCGCAGTGGCAGGCCGACTACACCCCGTGGGACGACGGTGGCAGTTCGGCAAGGGTGCTCGACCGGCTGCTCGTCGACGCCCCGCCCGCCGATCCGGCCATCCTGGGCTGATCGGGACGGCTCCTGCGGTCGCGAGCGGTCAGGGCAGGTGGATCGTTGCGGTGAGCATGTTGTGGTCGGACGGGATCAGGCCGACGAACTTCCCCGTCGTGTCCACGTCGACGGCGACAGCCGACACCGCAACCCGGATCTTCGGGCTGTGCCAGATGTAGTCGATGGCCGAACCGTTGTCGTACTTCGACCGCCGCGCATAGGTGTCGAAGTTGTTGTACGTGTTGTAGTCGAGGTTCACCCGGTGCTCCGCGGTGGCCGTCCTCGCAATCGCCCAGGAGTTGTTGGTGTTGCCGAGCGGCTCGCGGTAGCCGGCCGCCGTGAGCAGGTCGTAGACGTAGTTGGACGGCTTGTAGTCGCGTCCGGAGTTGAAGTCGCCGGCGATGATGACGGGCAGGTTGTCGGGGTTCTTCGACTCGACCATGGCGAGCACTTCGGCTGTCTGCACCTTCCGCAGCTCCTGCCACTCCGCGCCGGCGACGAGGTGGTCGGAGACGACGAACAGCTTCTTGCCACTCACCAAGTCGCGGAGGATGGCCCAGACGGCCCACTTCTGCGTTCCCGAGTCAGCGGCGGTGAGCGCTGCGAAACCGTGGTCACCGGAGGCCATGTCGAACCGGTTCGTGTCGTAGGCCAGCTTCGTCGTGCCCGAGCCGCCACGGCTGGGCGGATCTGTGGTCATGTAGGCGCGTCCGGACGCGGTGTTGAGGCCGGCGAGCAGGTCGGCGAGCAGGCTGCGGTCCATCTCCTGCAGTGCGACGATGTCGAGCGACTGGCGCGCGATGGTGGCGATCACTGCCGGCTTGCGCTCCGTCCACAAGTGCGCGGAGGCATCGCACGCGACGCTGCACACGTTGTACGTCGCGACCTTGATGGCCGGCGAGGTGTAGGTCTTCGAGACGGTGAAGGATGACGTCTTCGAGTAGTTCGACAGGTAGGAGCCTGTCGTGGAGAGGACGCGGACCTTGAAGTAGTACTTCGCCCCGGCAACCAGGCCCTTCAGGACGGTCGCGGAGTCCGTGCTGCTCGCCAGCTTCGACTTGCCGACCTCGAGCTTCGAGCTCGTGCCGTAACGGATGCGGTACTGCACGCCCGGCCCGCGGGACTTCCAGGAGAGGTAGCTGGAGGTGGTGCCCTGCACGCTGGCCTTCAGGGACACCGGTGCGAGTTCGGACATCGACTTCGACGAAGCCGTCTTCACCTTGAGCTTCGAGCCGTAGCGGGTCAGGTTGGCCTTGGTGAGGCTGATCACCTTCACGCGGAAGTAGTAGGTGGTGGATGCCTTGAGCCGCGCGGACCTCGCGGAAGGGCTGGGGTCGAGGTTCGTCCACTCCAGGTAGGTACCGACGACGTCCTTGGTCGTGAACGTCTCCATGTCCGACCGCGTGGAGAACTGGACGCGGTAGGCCGGCGCGTTCTTCACGGCCTTCCAGTGCAGGCCGACGGCGTGGGCCGAGACGGTGGCGCTCAGGCCCGACGGCTTCGCGTAGCTGGCTGCGCTTGCCTGGGTCAGGAAGCTCTCGGGCGGCGCAGCAACGAGGCCGAAGCCGAGGAAGGCCCCCACCACGGCCAGCACGAGCCGACGTCGCATCGGTTCACCTGCTGCCATGGCCGGGGGCCTCCTCTGTGCTGGGGGTGACCGGCCGGCATGCCTCGGGGGGAGAGCATGCCGGGACCGGCTTTCACGATGCTAGGGGCGTGGCCCCCGCAGGCTGTACTTGCCAGGGCGTACCCGTGCCGGAGTCTGCAGTAGTGCTCGAGGGCCGCTCCGGTGGTGGATGCGGGTCAGCCGAGGTGGAAGCTCGACACCAGCATGTTGTGGTCGGACGGCATCGTGCCCATGAAGTTGCCCTTGCCGTCGAGGTCGACGACGACCTGGAACGATCCGACGCGGATTCCCGCGCTGTGCCAGATGTAGTCCACGTCGTAGCCGTTCTCCCACTTGGAGCGCAGGGCGTGCCGCTTGAACTGGTTGGCGCTGGCGTAGCCGACGTCGATGCGGTGCTCAACGGTCGCAGTGCTGCTGACGTAGCGCGAGTCGGACGGGTTGCCGAGCGGGTCGACGAGGCCTGCGCCCGACACGATGCCGTAGACCGCCGGGTGCTCGGACTTGCGCTTGCTGACGTTGAAGTCACCGGCGACAACGACGGGAAGGCCCTGGCCGTCCGTCTCGATCATGCGGACGAGTTCTGCAGCCTCGCTCTTGCGCTGGCCGTCGGCGCCGCCGCCGTTGGTGAAGTGCACGGAGACGACGAAGATCCTCCGGTTGCCGTCATTCCTGTCGGCGAGGATCGCCCAGACAGCGTCCTTGGAGGAGTCGGCGTTCCAGGGGTTGATGCCGCTGTCGACGAGGTCGAACCGGTCGCTGTCGTAGGCGAGCCCGGCGTGCTTGTTGTTGCGGATGCGCAGGAAGTTGCGGTTCGACAGGGCGTTGTAGTCATTGACCAGGTCGTCGCTGTTGGTCGATTCCTGGGTTGCGATCAGGTCGGGAGCCTGGCGGCGGAGGCTGTCGAGCATGTTCGGCTCGCGGCCGCCCCAGTTGCCGCAGGCATTGCCACAGATGTTGTAGCTGGCGATCTTGATGGCCGGGTGCGCGGTGGCTGCCGGGGTGAAGGCCAACGGGGCGGACACGGGGCTGAGCACCGTGTCGTTGTCGCGGGAGATGACCTCGACCGTGTAGGTGTACGGGGCTCCGGCGGTGAGACCGGTGAGCGCGCCGCCGGCGTAGTCGAACACCTTCGTCTGGGTGTTGCCGCCCGTGGTGTAGCGGACGCGGTAGTGGATACCGGGGCCGCGCGAGTTCCAGGAGACGTACTCCGAGGTCGCGCTGCGATCGGTGGCCTTGAGCTGCATCGGGGCGAGGTAGGTGCGGGCGCCGCCTCCGGAGGTCTTCACCTTGAGCCTCGCGCCGTACTTGCTGAGCGACTTCGCTGAATGGTTCAGGTCGACCTTGGTGATCACCTTCACGCGGAAGTAGTAGGTGGTGTTGGCCTTCAGCCGGCCGGAGTTCGCCGACGGCTCGGGGTTCAGGTAGGTCCACTCCACGGAGTTGGTGTCGACGTCGATGGTCTTGGAGGCCTTCATGCTCGACGACTTCGAGAACTGCACGCGGTAGGCGGCAGCCCCACTGACCTTGGTCCAGGTGAGGGCGACGGCGTTGCTGGAGACGGCGGCGGCCCTGAGGCCGGTGGGGGCGCTTGCGGCATACGCGGGCGCAGCGACAGGAGCAGCAACGAGGCCGATCCCCACGAGGGCAGCTAGCAGCGGGATCGTGAGGAAACGTCGGACAAGCCCGGACATATGGATCCAATCCGGCTCGGGGGAGCCAACAACAAGGAGGGCCGAGCAGGAAACGGGGGGTCCTGCAGGACCTGTCACGAGGACGGCCTCATCCTAGAGCGCGCAGCACCCAATGGTAAAGATCTGATGAGAAAAACCTGAGGGTCAGCTGTCCTTGCGGGTGGGAGCAGGTGAACGCGGGGCCTACGCCGACGCCGGCGCACCGGCGCGAATCGCGTCCCTGCAAGCATCGACGAACACCTTGGCGTAGGCCTCCGGTGCCCACGGCCCGAGGTAGTAGGTGCGAACCGCGTCCCGCTGCGCAGCCTTGGCATCCTCGGCAAGCAGGTCGCGGATGCCGGCGGCGAGGTCGCCGTCCACGGGCAACAGGCAGGTCGCCCTCGCCAGCGGGTACTCCGCCTCGAGGCGGTCGCCGGCACGGTGGGCGAGGGCGATCGGCTTGTTGCTGTACAGGTAGTCGGACACGACGCTCGAGACGTCGCCGACCAGGGCGTCGGAAGCGTTCATGCACTCGAAGATCGACAACGCTCCGGCCTGGTCACTGAGCAGGTGCCCGCCGGTGGAGCTGGCAGACAGCAGCGCGTCGATCCTTGTGACAAGGACGCGCGACTCCGCGTCCCGCCGTGCGTAGGGGTGCGCCCGGAAGATCACGGCGGCGCCCGCGGCCAGCAGGGCCGAGACGATGGCCTCGCCCGAGGCGAGCGAACTGAGCTGCATGTCGGCAAGGACGCCGCGCCAGGTGGGGGCGTACAGCACCACCGGTCGTTGCGGCAGCGAGGCGCCGGCGGGGCGGACGTCGATGGCCTCCACCTGCGGCCGTCCGACGAGGACGAACTTCTCCGCCGGGGCGAGGACCCCGTGGCTGGCGAACCGGTCGACACCGGCCTGGCCGGCAACGAAGATGCGGTCGAACATGGTGGTGCTGGAGGCGTAGCTGGCCGGCTTGTCGCTGTCGCCGTGGCCGAGGTGCACGTGCACGACCTGCTGGTAGCGCGTGCCGTCGACGTTCTTCGCCGCGTTGTTCACGTAGAAGATGGCGCCCAGGGACGGCACGATCGTGCGCTCGATCGGCTCCACCGATTCGGCGAGGAGGACCGGCAGCGTCGTGATGGCGAGCGCGGTGTCGAGGAACTGCCGTTCCCGGATGAGGACGGCGCCGCGGGCACCCGTCCGCTCGAGGTAGGGCAGCCACATCTGCAGCTGGTAGGCGCCCTCCGGGCGTCCGCTGTAGTAGAGGTAGAAGTCGGGGCGGTGGGCCAGCAGTGCGGTGTGCACCTCACGGTCGGCACGGTGACGGCGCCGGCGCAGCAGCTGGTAGCCGGCCGTTGCGGCACCGGCGAGCAGGACCACGAGCACGACGACAGCCACCAGCCAGCTGGGCATCAGGCCGGCTGCGCCGGCCGCGAGGGGGACGCCGCCTGCCGCGGCCGCCTTGAAGACCGGGTTGCGAATGCGTGCCACCGGCGGAACGAGATGCCCGGGGAGGCGGTAGGCCTCGAGGCGCGGCCTGAGCTGGTTCTCGACCAGGGGCGCTGACATCGCGTAGGCGAACAGGGCTGCAGCGCAGGTCGCCAGCACGAGGTCCGGGAGGGTGGACACGAAGCCGAGCGTGAGGAGGACGGCCGAGAGGGCTGAAGCATGGGTGCCCGCCTGCGCGCCGTTGCCGAAGCGGTCCTGGCGCCACCAGAGGAAGCCGAGCAGCAGGACAGCGAGCACGGCCGCCGCTCCATTGCCGCCGAGCAGCAGGAACCAGGCAACCACGACGGTGGCCAGCCAGATGCCGACGAGGGGGAGTGCCTGGGCTGCGATGCGCTGGTAGCGCGACGCCAAGTGCGATTTCACCGGCCGCCCCTCCAGTCCACTCCGGCACCGTCCCGCGTCATGATAGCGGCCGGTCATGGGCCGGACGGCTCACGGCAGGTAGACGGTCGCCCGGATCATGTTGTGGTCGGAAGGGATCGTGCCGATGAACCGTCCCGACGAATCGACCTTCACGACGGTCTCCCACTCCGACACCCGCATCGGGGTGACGAAGATCTGGTCGACCATCACGCCGGTGGAGTAGTTGCCCTTCATCGCCTTGCGGTGGAAGAGGTTGATCGTGAACATGCTGGCGTTGATGCGCTTCTCCGCGATACCGCGAGGGCCGCCGCGCCAGTCGTCGATGTTGTCGAGGGGATCGATGTAGCCCGCATCGGTGATGATGTTGTACGGCGCGTTCTGCGGGTTGCGGAACTTGTGGGAGTTGATGTCGCCGACGATGATCGTCGGCAGCTTCTCGGTGTTGTACTTCTCGACGATCCTCACCAGCTGCTTCGCGCCGGACACCCTGCTGTTGTACTCGTGCTTGGTCTGCCTGGCCAGGAAGTGGGTGTTGGCGAAGAAGAACCGCTTGCCGGTGGACTCCTGGCGGAACTCGGCCCAGCTCACGTAGCGCCAGTTGCCGTTCGCATGGCTCCCTGCGAGCTTTTGGTAGCCCTGCCGCAGCATGGTCACCTCGTCGCTGTCGTACAGGATCCGGGTGCCCTCGGGGCCGGCGTTGCCGACGTAGGTCGTTGACTTCCAGCTCTTGCCGAGGAGGTGGGCGAGGTCGGCGTACTGGCCGGCGGGGTAGCCCCCGATGTTCCAGGTGGCTTCCTGCAGGCCCAGGACGGAGACGTGCTGCCCGGCGACGGTGTCAGCGACGGCGTGGCGACGCTTGTTCCAGGTGCCGCCGGCCTTGATGGTCCCGTTGCGGATGTTGTAGCTGCCGACGCGTAGCGGCAGTGACTCCGGGGTCTTGAACGCCGCCGGCGCCGACCAGGCTGTGACCGGGACACCGTCCGCGTTCACCGCACGGGCGCTCAGGTAGTACTTCGTCGTCTTCTCGAGCCTGTCGAACGCCGTGGTGAGACCGGTGACCTGCTGTGTTGTGGTGACGGTGTTCGCTTCCTTGCCGAGCGCCACCTCGTAGTGCAGCTTCGGGCCCACCTTGTTCCACTCGACCGTCAGCGACGTGCTGGTGTCGCTGGAGGCGGAGAGCACCGGTGCCGGGAGCGAGTACTCGCGGTCGCCGGTGGTGAACGTGACCGCCGTCGCCCACGGACCGATCGCGTTCGTCGCCGCGTCGACGGCTGCGACCCGCACGTAGTAGGACGTGCTCGGATCCAGTCCGGTCAGGACGGCGAGCGTCTCGGGGCTCGTGAGGCTTCGTGCGGTGAGGAAGCCGGGACTCGTGTCGTAGTCGATCGCGTAGCCGCCCGCTCCGGGTACCGCCGGCCAGGTGACGACAGCCATGGTGGACCGCTGGCTGATGGTCATCGATGTGGGTGCCGCCAGCTGTCGGGGCTCTGCGGCGGCCGGGGCGGAGGCGAGCAACCCCGCGAGGAGGGCAACGAGTGCGAGCGCGACGACATGGCGTCGCAGCCAGCGTCCCCGCTTTGGCACGTGACCTCCCCGACCCACTGCCGCACCCGCAACCGTCGTTGCGGACGCGAGGAATTTACCATGCGGGACGGCGTTCGCAGAGGCCGGGAATTGCTCCCCGGTCGGGTGTATCAGGCGTTCCACGGGCGGCGTTGCTGCTGGGACGGGTGGGACCGGGCCGACTCGTGTCAGCCTGCCCCTACGCTGGGCGACATGGGGGACGTTCGCCGGTGGGGCACTCCGGTGGCGGTGGTTGCCGCAGCGCTCGGTGCCGGGGTCGGGGCTGTCCTCGTACTCGGTCTCGTGGTGCGCGCGATCACGCGCGGCCGCATCGTGACGGCAGGAACGCTGCCGCACCTGCCGGTGGTCCTCGTGCTCGGCGCGGAGGTGTACGCCGACGGTGTCCCGTCCACGTTCCTGCGGGCCCGGCTCGACGTGGCCCTCGACCTGTACCGGCGCGGGCTCGTCGATCGCATCCTGCTCAGCGGTGACGGACGGTCGCGGTTCTACGACGAGACCGGTGGCATGCGGGCGTACCTGCTCGGGCGGGGCGTCGAGGAGTCCGTCCTGCTTGTCGACCCGGCGGGACTGGACACCTACGACTCCTGCCTGCGAGCAAGGGACGTGTACGACATCGAGCGGCTCGTCGTCGTCAGCCAGACCTATCACCTGCCGCGGGCACTGGCGATCTGCCGTGCGCTGGGGCTGGACGCGTGGGGCGTGGGCGACGACAGTGCGCGGTCCAGTGCTCGTCCCTGGGCGAACGGGACGCGTCGCGAGCTGGCCGCGAACCTGAAGCTGGTCTGGGACCTGCTCAGCCACCGGCCACCACGGTCGGGAACCCACCGCCTGTGACGTGGGAGGATATCGGCCATGCTGTCGTTGCCGTCCCTGCTCAGTGAGCGTGTCCAGGCCGTTGCCGGAATCGACCCGGAGCTGCGCCCGGCCACCCGTCCACAGTTCGGCCACTACCAGACCAACGTCGCCCTGCGGCTGGCGAACGCCGAGGGCACGAAGCCGCGGGACGTCGCTGCGCGGCTCGTCGAGCAGATCGACCTCGGTGACCTGTGCGAGCCGCTCGAGATCGCGGGGCCGGGCTTCATCAACCTGCGGATCCGCACGGACGTGCTGGCCCGGGTCGCCACCCAGGTGCTGACCGAGCCGTCCTCGGGCATCAGCGCTGCCGGGCAGCCGCGGACGGTGGTCATCGACTACTCATCGCCGAACGTCGCGAAGCAGATGCACGTCGGCCACCTGCGCTCGACGATCATCGGCGACTGCTTCACCCGCGTCCTGCGGGCGCAGGGCCACACCGTCATCCCGCAGAACCACATCGGCGACTGGGGACGGCAGTTCGGCATGCTCGTCGAGCAGATCCTCGAAGAGGGCATCGACGTCGCGGCACTCGACCTGCCCGCGGCCGAGGAGCTCTACCAGCGGGCCAACGGCCACCTGCAGAGCTCGGAGGAGTTCGCCGACAGGGCCCGCGAGCGGGTGGTCATGCTGCAGGCGGGTGACGCGGCGACGCGGACGCTGTGGCAGCAGCTGATCGACGTCTCCCTCGCCGGCTTCAACGCCACCTACAAGCGCATGAACGTTCTGCTCACCAACGCAGACCTGGCGGGGGAGTCGATCTACAACGACGACCTCGCGGTCGTGGCTGCCGACCTGGAGGACCGCGGGATCGCCGTCGTCGACGGCGGGGCACTTGTGGTCTTCGTCGAGGGCTTCACGGCACCGGCGATCATCCGCAACGCCGCCGGTGGCTTCGGCTACACCTGCACCGACCTTGCCGCCGTCCGGCACCGGGTTGGCGACCTGCACGCCGACCGGATGATCTACGTCGTCGGGGCGCCGCAGGCCCACCACTTCGAGCAGGTCTTCGCCGTTGCACGGCTCGCCGGCTACCTTCCCGACGGCGTCTCCGCGGAGCACGTCGGCTTCGGACAGGTGCTGGGAGCCGACGGCAAGAAGTTCTCCACGCGTGAGGGCACGGCCGTCACCCTGAACAGCCTGCTGGACGCCGCGGAGTCCGAGGCCGCCCCGGCTATCGCCCTCGCAGCGATCAAGTATGCCGACCTGTCCAGTGGGCTGCAGAAGGACTACACCTTCGACGCGGAGCGCATGGTTGCCACCACCGGCGACACCGGCCCGTACCTGCAGTACGCGCACGCCCGTGCCAACCAGATCCTGCGCAAGGCCGAGGCCGAGGGCTTCGCCGGCGACGCCGTCACCGTGCTCGCCGAGCCGGCCGAACAGCAGGTCGCGCTGCTACTGAGCCGCTTCGGCGAGGTGGTCGCAGCCGTGGGGGAGACCCTGCAGCCCCACCGCCTTTGCGGCTACCTCTACGAGCTGGCCGGCGCGCTCAGCTCCTTCTACGAGCAGTGCCCCGTGCTCAAGAGCGAGGGCGAAGTACGCTCGTCCCGCCTGGCGCTGTGCGAGGCGACGAGGAAGGTCCTTGCCACGGGCCTCGACCTGCTCGGCATCGAGGCCCCCGAACGCATGTAGCGCGGAGGGGCAAGAAAGGGGACAGTCCCCTTTCTTGCCCCTTCCTGCTCCCGAAACACGCCGAAGCTCCCGGAATTCCGGGAGCTTCGGGACGTATCGGGAGCTTCGGTGGCTGGATTGGGATCAGGCGGGACGCTCGGGGTGCTCGACCTTGTCGACGGCGAGCCAGGCAGCGCCGATGATGCCGGCCCGGTTGCGCAGGTGCGCTGGGACGATGGGGGTCTTCAGCTTGAGCTTGGGCATGAACTTGTCCGCGTCCTTCGACACGCCGCCGCCGACGACGAACAGGTCGGGCCAGAACAGGGCCTCGACCACCTCGTAGTAGCGCTGGAGCCGGCCGACGTACTCGCTGTAGCTGAGGCCCAGCAGGGTCTTGATGGACGCCGCAGCCTGAGTCTCCGCGTCATGGCCGTCGATCTCGAGGTGACCGAGCTCGGAGTTCGGGATCAGCACGCCGCGGTACAGGATGGCGCTGCCGATGCCGGTGCCGAGGGTGGTCATCAGCACGAGGCCCTCGTTGCCCTTTGCCGCGCCGAACTTCACCTCGGCGACGCCGGCAGCGTCCGCGTCGTTGACGAGCACGACGCTGCGCCCGAGCCGGTCGGAGAAGATCTTCTCCGCGGGGGCGTCGATCCACGACTTGTCGATGTTCGCGGCCGAGCGGGTGACGCCGTGGGTGACGACGGCAGGGATGGTGATGCCGATCGGTCCGTCGCCCATCTGGTCGGCGAACTCGGCAACGATCTCCGCCACGACGGAGGCGACATTCTTCGGTGTCGACTCGGCCGGGGTGGGAATGCGGACGCGGGGGGCGGCGAAGTCGCCGGCGGCCAGGTCGACCAGGGCTCCCTTGATTCCGGAGCCGCCGATGTCGATGCCCAGCACGGGTTGGTTCTGCATGGGTCCACCCTAGCCAGAACAACGGCCCCGGTCGCCGTCGTTCAATAGACTCACTCGTGTGACGACATGGCTGGTTACCGGCGGAGCCGGGTACATCGGGGCGCACGTGGTGCGGGCCCTGCAGCAGCAGGGGCTGACGCCGGTGGTGCTCGACAACCTCTCCTCGGGACGGGCCGGCTTCGTGCCGGCCGGAGTCCCGTTCACCGAGGCCGACATCCTCGACACCGACGCCGTCGCCGGCATGCTGCGCGAGCACGGGTGCTCCGGGGTGATCCACGTCGCCGGCTACAAGTACGCAGGGGTCTCCGTTCAGCGCCCATTGCACACCTACGCGCAGAACGTCACCGGCACGGCGAGCGTCCTGACGGCGATGGCCGACGTCGGCGTGCAAAGCCTGGTGTTCTCCTCCTCCGCTGCGGTGTACGGGACGCCGTCCAGCGACCTGGTCACTGAGGACTCCCCCAACGCTCCCGAGTCGCCTTACGGGGAGTCGAAGCTGATCGGGGAGTGGCTGATCAACGACCAGGCGCGTGCCACCCCCGGGTTCCACGGGGTCAGCCTGCGGTACTTCAACGTCGTCGGTTCGGCGACGGACGAGGTCTACGACGCCAGCCCGCACAACCTGTTCCCCCTTGTCATCGAGGCCCTGCTGGAGGGAAGGACGCCCCGCATCAACGGCGTCGACTATCCGACGGCCGACGGCACCTGCGTGCGCGACTACGTCCACGTCGGCGACCTTGCCAACTCCCACGTTGCGGCCGCCCGGGCCCTCGAGGCGGGACGCGAGCTGCGTCCGGCCTACAACCTCGGCAGCGGCGAAGGCCTCAGCGTCCGCCAGATCATGGACTCCATGGCCCGCGTGTCCGGCATCGACTTCACGCCGGTGATCGGCGAGCGCCGTCCCGGCGACCCGGCGAGGATCGTCGCGGACGGCAAGGCTGCAGCCGCCGACCTGGACTGGAAGATGAGCTACTCGGTGGACGAGATGGTGGCCTCCGCCTGGTCCGCCCGAAAGGCGTCCGGCCCCGCCGCCTGACCCCCGTCCCTCTCCGAGTTGTCAGAACCTGGGGTCGCTATTGCGGCCTGAGATTCTGACAAGTCGGGGGAGTCGTGGTGCAGCAGGGCCATCAGCTCGGCCTGGCGCTCGAGGACGACTCCGGCGTCCACGCCGGACGCGTGTGCTGCGATGTGCATGCCTGCCGTGTGGAACTCCAGGTCGGCAAGCCCGAGACGGCGTGACACCGGTCCCTGCGCCACCCGCACCGACTGGACGCGGGCGTGTGGCACCAGCTGCCAGCGGCGCACCAGCCAGCCGTGCTGCGACACCACCAGGTACCGGTCGTGACCCCAGCGCAGGAAGGGTCCGGAGAACGGGTGCAGCCAGCGCGCCCGGCGCGGGGCCGGCGACAGCTCGACGGTGGTGAAGTCGGCCCGCGGCCAGATGGCCCTCAGCGCCACCTGCACCTGCTCCATCGAGCCGGCCGGCAGGAGGATGGTGGAGACGCCGGCCTTGTCCTCGTTGTCGGTGACGGCTCCCCAGCCGATCACCTCGATGTCGATGCGGTAGAGCCCGAGCAGCCGCCACACCGGTGACTGGCTCA
>JAOATP010000062.1:22055-22379 GCA_030158185.1 Propionicimonas sp. | reverse complement strand
ACCATGGAGGACCCCGGCCGGTGCTGACCACGCGGTAACTGCACGAAGCCAGGAAAGCGCGGACTGTTCGCCCCCTGGCGCGAACACCCCGGGGAGCGGATTCGCGAGGACGCCCTCCCGGCTGAGGCGGCGAAGGGAGGACTCCAGCCGCGGGTGGGCGGCGACCGTGATGACGCCCTGTTCGGCGAGGATGGCTTCGATCCGGGGGTGCACCAACCCACCTTCGGCACGAGCGCCCCTGGCCCTCCACCGGTCCACAGGTAGGTCGCGACCGGATTCGCCCTGTGGACGACAGTCGCCGGCGGTCTCAGGCGCGCCAGTCGT
>JAOATP010000062.1:0-22045 GCA_030158185.1 Propionicimonas sp. | reverse complement strand
TGGTGAACAACTCGCCCAAAAACAAGGCTTCTAGCTCAGGCGCGACAGCCGCTACGCCAGTGCGAATCCCGTCGCCGTCCCCGCTAGCATCACGGCATGAGTTCCGCTGGCCGCCGCCGCTCCGGCGTGCTCGCCGAGTGGAATGACCAGCGCGGCTTCGGGTTCGTCGAGGCCGGGGGGAAGCGCACCTTCGTCCACATCTCGGGCTTCGAGGCCGCAGCCGGCCGGCCACAGGCAGGGGAGTTCGTCGAATTCGCCCTTGGCCAGGGCCCTGACGGGCGTCCGTGCGCCGTGGGCGTGACCCGGATCTTCTCCGTTCCCGGGCGCCAGAGCCAGCGTCCGGTCAGGCGCACCGGTGTCGACCGGTTGGCGTTCATCCCCGTGCTGGTGTTCGCGATGATGCTGGCCATCGTCATCTCCGTGCTCAGCCTGCCGTTCTGGTGGGCCACCTACTACCTCGTGGTGAGCGCCTTCACCTACCTGCTGTACTCCTGGGACAAGCGCGCGGCCGTCGCCGGCACCGCCCGCACCCCCGAACGCACCCTGCACGTCGCTGCGCTCCTCGGGGGATGGCCGGGCGCCGTCGTCGCCCAGCAGTCGCTGCGCCACAAGAACCGCAAGGAGTCGTTCCAGATCGGCTTCTGGCTCGCAGCCCTCGCCAATGTCGTCGCCTTCATCGCACTGACCATCGGCCCGCAGCTCGCGCTGGTCAGCGCCGGCTGACGGCGCTTCGTCACCGGTGAACGGCGAACCGGTAAAGTGACGTCGCAAGAGCCCGCTCGGCATTGCCGCGGGCTTTCCTGATGAAGAGGGGCAGACAATGCCGGGAATCGTGGTCGTCGGAGCGCAATGGGGCGACGAGGGCAAGGGCAAGGCGACCGACCAACTGGGTGACCGCGTCGACTACACGGTGCGCTACTCGGGCGGGAACAACGCCGGCCACACCCTCGTGGTCGCCGGCGAGAAGTACGCCCTGCACCTGCTGCCCTCAGGCATCCTCAGCCCGAAGAGCACGCCGGTGATCGGCAACGGCGTCGTGATCGACCTCGAGGTGCTTTTCGAGGAGATCGACGGGCTGGAGGCGCGCGGTGTCGACACCTCAAAGCTGCTGGTCTCAGCGAACGCGCACATCATCACGCGCTACCACAAGGAACTCGACAAGGTCACCGAACGGTTCCTCGGCAAGCGCAAGATCGGCACAACCGGACGCGGAATCGGTCCGGCCTATTCCGACAAGATCAACCGCCTCGGCATCCGGGTCCAGGACCTGTTCGACACCTCCATCCTCTGCCAGAAGGTCGAGGCGGCGCTGGAGCAGAAGAACCACCTGCTGCTGAAGGTCTACAACCGCCGCGCCATCGACCCTGCAGAGGTGTCCGCCGAACTGCTGGCCCACGTCGAGCGGCTGCGTCCGATGGTCACAGACGTGACCCGGGTGCTGAACGACGCGCTCGACAAGGACATGGTGGTGCTCTTCGAGGGCGCCCAGGCCCACCACCTGGATGTCGACCACGGCACTTACCCCTACGTCACCTCTTCGAACCCGATCGCCGCCGGTGCCTGCATCGGCGCCGGCGTCGGGCCGACGCGGATCGACCGCACGATCGGCATCATGAAGGCCTACACCACCCGGGTGGGTGAGGGCCCGTTCCCCACGGAACTGCTCAACGCCGACGGCGACAAGCTGCGCACCGACGGCGCGGAGTTCGGAACGACGACCGGACGGAACCGCCGCTGCGGCTGGTTCGACGCGCTGGTTGTCGAGGCCGCGGTGACGGCCAACGCCTTCACCGACCTGTTCCTTACCAAGCTGGACATCCTCAGCGGCTGGGAGAAGATCCCGGTGTGCATCGCCTACGAGGTGAACGGTGAGCGCACCGACCGGTTGCCGATGACCCAGACCGACTTCCACCACGCGGTACCGGTGTACGAGTACCTCGACGGCTGGACCGAGGACATCTCCGGGTGCCGGAGCTTCGATGAGTTCCCGGCCAACACCCAGGCCTACGTCCGCAGGCTCGAGGAACTGGTGCGCTGCCGCATCTCCGGGATCGGCGTCGGCCCGTCCCGCGAGCAGGTGGTCATGCTGCACGACCTGCTCTGATGAAGGGCCCGCAGCCGTCCCCGTGGTGGGTGCCGATCCTGCTGGCCTTCCTCGGGCTCACGGCATGCTTCCTCACCGTCGCCTACCTCTCCTGGATCCAGGTGGCGGGCAAGCTGTACGTGTTCGGGCTCGTCATGGTGCTGGCCAACCTCGCTGCGACGGTCGCGGCCATCGTCGCCACCGGCATGGACGCCCGCAGCGGGCGGGTCAACTGGTTGTGGTGGGCCGTGCTCTTCACCTTCGTCGCAGCCAGCATGGTGTTGTTCCCGATGATGGGCGCCTGGGCGCCGCGCTGATCGGTGCGCCGGCCGCTCAGCCGGCCAGCGAGAGCCGCTCGATGCCGATCCCTTCATGTTCGAGCGCCAGCAGTGCAGCCCCGAGGATCGGCGGGTCGGTGACGTGCACGATCCTCGCCCGTGGGGCAGCAGCCCTCAGTGCCGCCTCGATGCCCGACATCAACCGCTGGTCACCGGCCTGGAGGATGCCGCCGCCGAGGACGACAGGGACGCCGGCGTCGACCAGGTCGAGCCGCTTCAGGCAGGCGGTGACGAAAGCAACGACCTCTGCGGCCTGACGGTCCACGAGGGCAGCAGCCACGGCGTCCGTCGCTGCCAGTTCGAACACCTTCGGAGCAAGCAGTGCCAGCGCGGCGGAGCTGAGCTCGCCGAAATGGAGTTGTTCGATCAGCTGCGGGATCGGCCCGAAACGCTCCCTGACCGCGTCAGTGAGGGCGGTCCGTGGGCCCCGGCCGTCCTCATCCCTCGCAGCGTGCCACAGCGCTTCGGCTCCCAGCCCGGAGCCACCGCCCCAGTCGCCGGAGATCTGCCCAAGGGCCGCGAACCTCGCCGACGCGCCGTCCGACCGCACGCCGACGGCATTCATGCCCGTCCCGCACACGACGGCGACAGCATCGGGCTCGGCCGTGCCGGCCCGGAGCAGGGCGAAGAGGTCGTTGTCCACCACCACCGTGCGCGCCCAGGCCCTGCCGGCAATGGCCTCGGAGTAGGCGGTGAGCTCCCTCGGCAGGTCGAGCCCGGACAGGTACAACTCCGTGCGCCGGACGGGTGCCCCGGCGGCAACCTTGAGGACCAGCGACTCGATCAGTGCCACCGAGGCTGCAAGGCCGATCCCCTGGGGACTCGAGGCTCCGCCACGCGCCCGGGCGACGAGGGTTCCCTCCGGTCCGAGGGCAACGACGTCGGTCTTCGACCCGCCGCCGTCGACAGCGACGACCACGGGGTTCAGGCCCACGGCAGGAACCTCGCATTCTGCGCCAGCAGCAGGTCGGTCAGCTTCTCCGCGCGGTCGTGCTGCAGCACCAGCGGATGCGCGCGCATCGCACGCAGCACCCGGTGCCTGCCACCGTGGACGGCAGCGTCGAGGGCGAGACGCTCGTAGCCGGCGACGGCGGCGACGAGACCGCGGATGTCGTCGGGCAGGGCAGCCACCGGCTCTGCGACGAACCTGTCCCCGGTGAACCGGGCCGGCACCTCGATCACGTGGTCGTCGGGCAGGAACGGCAGCGTCCCTTCGTTGCGCAGGTTGACCACCCGCGGCGGGCCGTCGGCGCCCCGCATGGCAGCGAGCAGTTCGACGGCTGCCTCGGAGTAGAACGCCCCACCGCGGCGTTCGAGCGCTGCGGGCTTGGTGTCCACCGTCGGGTCGGAGTAGAGGGCGAGCAGCTCATCCTCGATCGCCTTCACAGCCTCGGCCCGCGTCGGCTCGCGCAGCTGCTCTGCGAGCACCTCGTCGTGGGCGTAGTAGTAGCGCAGGTAGTAGGACGGGATCATGCCCAGCTGGGCGAGCACGGCGGGTGCCGACCCGACCTCGTCAGCCAGTTCCTCGAGCCGCTTGCCGAGCATGCCGGGCATCAGGTCCTGACCGCCCACGCTGACGCTGCGCTCCCAGGTGAGGTGGTTGAGGCCGACGTGCCCGAGGGCGACGTCGTCAGGGGCGACACCGAGCATGCCGGCGAACCGGCGCTGGAAGCCGATCGCGACATTGCACAGCCCGACAGCGCGGTGGCCGGCCTGCAGCAGGGCTCGCGTCACGATGCCGACAGGGTTGGTGAAGTCGACGATCCAGGCGTCCGGCTTCGCGTGCGTGCGCACGGCCTCGGCGATCTCCAGGACCACCGGCACCGTCCGCAGCGCCTTGGCGAACCCGCCCGGGCCCGTGGTCTCCTGGCCGATGCACCCCACCTCGTGCGGCCAGGTCTCGTCATGGCGCCGGGTGTCCTGTCCGCCGACGCGCAGCTGCAGCAGCACCGCGTCGGCGTCGGTGACACCGGCGATCAGGTCGCTGGTTGCGACGACGGTCGCCGGGTGCCCCGCGCGGGCCAGCATCCGCCGCGCCATGCCGGACACCGGGCCCAGCCGTGCGGGGTCGGGGTCGACGAGGCAGAGCTCGGTGATCGGCAGGTCGGTGCGGGTGAACCCGTCGACCAGCTCCGGGGTGTACGTCGATCCGCCGCCGACGATGGTGAGCTTCATCATTCCTCCTTGCCTGCGGACGCGACGATGGCGTCCTCGAGTCGTTCCCTGATGCTCTCCACCAGCAGCCGCCGGGCGCCGAGCAGGACGGGACGGGCGCCCGCCCGCGCCGGCAGCACGGGCAGGTCGCGACGCAGCGCCACCCGCGCCTGCACCAGCGCTGCGAGCCGTTCGGCCCCGGCCAGGGCTGTCGGGCCGCCCAGCACGACCTTGGAGGGGTCCGCGACGGCCGCGAGGATGTCGACCAGCAGGGCGATGCGATCGGCCAGCGATTCGAGCGCCCGGCCGTTGCCCGGCAGCGCTGCGATGGCCTCTGCGTACGTGTCGCAGCCCAGCAGTGCCGTCAGGCCCGGCCTGCCCACGAGGTCGGTGAAGTCGAGCGCCTCGGGGTCGATCGCGAGCGCTGAGCGGGGCACCTCCAGGTAGCCGATCTCGCCGGCGGACCCCGTCGCTCCGCGCTGCAGGTGGCCGCCGGCGTCCAGCCCCGCACCGAGGCCCTCACCCAGCCACAGGTAGGCGAAGTCGACAAGCCCCGAGGCTGCACCCTCAGCGAGGGTTGCGAGGTTCACGTCGTTCTCGATGATCACCGCGAGCCCGGTCGCCTCTTCGATCGCCGCGCGGGCACCCTGCGCGGGCCACCCGGGAAGGGTGTCGGTGAAGGAGAGCCGGTCGGACGCGGAGTCGAAGGCCGCCTGCACGCCGATGACGACGAGGCTGACGGAATCACGGCCGACGCCGGCGGCTGCGCAGGCTGCGACGACGGCAGCCGTCACATCGCCCGCGGGAGTGCGGTCGGTGCCGGTCACAAGGACGGCGACGGGGTGGCCGGTGCCGGTCGAGTCGACGAGGACCGCCTCGATCCGCTCCTCCAGCATGCTGATGGCGACGCCGGTGAGGCTGTCGGTGCGGACGCCGTAGGACGTGGCGTTGGGCCCGCGAGCGCCGGTGACCTCCCCGGCAGGGCCGATCAGCCCTGCCCGCTCCAGGCGGGCGATCATCTGGCCGGCCGTGGGCTTCGACATGCCGGAGAGCTCGCCGAGCTGGGAGCGGCTCAGCGGACCGTGCGTGAGCAGCAGCCGGAAGGCAGCCCTGTCGTTCTGCGTTGCCAGCCAGGCAGGGGTCCCCGTCGTCGCTCCCGCAGCGATGACCGACGGGATCCTCTTCACGCCCACTCCTCATCCAGCGGATTCGCCGCACGTACGGCCCTCGTAGGAAAGCTACTGGAAAGATACTATCCGAAAACAGTCTTTCCTGTCGTGCGGGCGGACGGGACAATCCTGGGTGGCTCCGGCCTCGGTAGGATCACCGCGTGACTAACCTGACCGTACTGGTGATCGGATCGGGCGGACGGGAACACGCTCTCGCCTGGGCCCTCAGCCGCGACACCGATGTCCACATCGCTCCCGGCAACCCCGGCACCGCAGCGGTCGGCACCAACCATCCCGTCGACGCCATGGACGGCGAAGCTGTCGCAGAGCTCGCCGTCGCCCTCGCGGCCGATCTCGTCGTCGTGGGACCCGAGGCGCCGCTGGTCGCAGGAGTGGCGGACGCCGTCCGTGCCCGCGGGATCCCGGTGTTCGGTCCGAGCGCTGCCGCAGCCCAGCTGGAGGGCAGCAAGGCCTTCGCCAAGGAGATCATGGACGCAGCCGGCGTGCCCACCGCCGACGCCCGGCTCTGCCTCGACATGGGTGAGGTGGTGGCTGCGCTGGACGAGTTCGGCGCACCCTACGTCGTCAAGGACGACGGGCTGGCCGCAGGCAAGGGCGTCATCGTCACCGATGACAGGGACGCCGCCATCCGGCACGCCGCCGGCTGTCGCCGCGTCATCGTCGAGGACTACCTGGACGGTCCGGAGGTGAGCCTCTTCGCCCTCAGCGACGGCACCAGCGTGCTGCCGTTCGAGCCCGCACAGGACTTCAAGCGCGTCGGTGACGGCGACGCCGGCCCCAACACCGGCGGCATGGGCGCCTATACGCCCTTGCCGTGGGCACCGCCCGGCCTCGTCGCCGACGTCGTGGCGCGGGTCATCCAGCCCACCGTCGACGAGCTGCGTCGCCGCGGCACCCCGTTCGTCGGCCTCGTCTACGCCGGCCTCGCGCTCACGTCCAATGGCCTGCGCGTCGTGGAGTTCAACGCCCGCTTCGGCGACCCGGAGACCCAGCCGCTCCTCACCCGCCTCAAGACCCCGCTCAGCGAGGTGCTGCTGGCCGCTGCGACCGGCACGCTGGCCGGCCACGCCCCGCTGGAGTGGGGCAGTGGCGCAGCCGTCGGCGTCGTCGTCGCGGCCCACGGCTACCCTGAGGCGCCGCGCAAGGGCGACCCGATCACGGGCGCAGACATCGAAGGCGTCTTCCACGCCGGCACAGCACTCGACGAAGCGGGCCGCCTCGTCAGCGCCGGCGGCAGGGTGCTGACCGTCGTCGGCACCGGTGACACGCTCGCGGAGGCACGGGACGCCGCCTACGCCAAGGTCGCCCTGATCACCATCCCCGGCGGCTTCTCCCGCACCGACATCGCCCTAGCAGCCGCCCACCATCCCGAGTTGTCAGAACGTGGGGACGCTCTGGCGACCTCAACTTCTGACAAGTCGGAAGGAAGGGGTCAGGCATGATCCCCAATGTCCTTGCCAACCGCTATGCGTCCGCCGCCATGCGTGAGATCTGGTCGCCGGAGGCGAAGATCGTTGCCGAACGGCGGCTGTGGATCGCCGTGCTGCGGGCGCAGGCCGACCTCGGGGTCGACTTCGGGGGTGCGGACCCCGAAGAGGTGATCGCCGACTACGAGCGCGTGGTCGACCAGGTGGACCTGGCCAGCATCGACGCGCGTGAGCGGGTCACCCGTCACGACGTGAAGGCGCGGATCGAGGAGTTCAACGCCCTCGCCGGCCACGAGCACGTGCACAAGGGCATGACCAGCCGCGACCTCACCGAGAACATCGAGCAACGACAGCTGCTCAGCTCGCTGGAGCTCGTGCGGGAGCGCATCGTCACCGTCCTGGTGAACCTCGCGCGCCTCGCCGTGGAATACCGCGACCTGCCGATGGCCGGACGCTCGCACAACGTCGCAGCCCAGACGACGACGCTCGGCAAGCGGTTCGCTTCTGCCGCAGACGAGCTGCTGGTGGCCTTCGCCCGCGTCGACGAGCTGATCGCGCGCTACCCGGCACGCGGGATCAAGGGCCCGATGGGCACCGGCCAGGACATGCTCGACCTGCTCGGCGGCGACCTGGACTTGCTCGCCGACCTCGAGCGCAGGGTTGCCACCCACCTCGGCTTCGGTGGCGTGTTCACGGCCACAGGGCAGGTGTACCCGCGCTCGCTCGACTACGAGGTGCTGACGGCCCTTGTCCAGGTGGCTGCGGGCCCGTCCAGCCTCGCGACGACGATCCGGCTGATGGCCGGTCAGGACCTTGTCACGGAGGGCTTCGCGGAGGGCCAGGTGGGCTCGTCCGCGATGCCGCACAAGATGAACACCCGCTCCTGTGAACGGGTCAACGGCCTCGCCGTCGTGCTGCGCGGCTACGCGTCCATGGCCGGAGAGCTCGCGGGCAACCAGTGGAACGAGGGCGACGTCTCGTGCTCTGTCGTGCGCCGGATCGCCCTGCCGGACGCCTGCTACGCCCTCGACGGCCTGTTCGAGACCTTCCTCACCGTGCTGGCCGAGTTCGGGGCCTTCCCCGCCGTCATCGAGGCCGAGCTGCAGCGCTTCCTGCCGTTCCTCACCACGACGAAGGTGCTGATGGCAGCCGTCCGCGCGGGGGTCGGTCGGGAGACCGCCCACGAGGTGATCAAGGAGCACGCCGTGGCCGTAGCCCTCGGCATGCGCGCCGGCGGCACCAACGACCTGTACGACCGGCTGGCCGCCGATCCGCGGCTCGGCCTCGGGCGGGACCAGCTCGGCGCCGTCGACCCGATCGAGCTCACCGGCTCGGCCCGTAGCCAGGTCGACGCGATCGCGGCCCGCGTTGCGGAACTCGCCGCCCGCTTCCCCGACGGAGCCGCCTACACTCCCGGCGCCGTCCTCTAGTCCGCCGTTCACCGCGACTCCGGATCCTCTTGCGCGCCCGGTATTCAGTGTTACTATCTACTGGTAGTCAGTAACGCTGAGTAGTGGGAGAGGCCGATGGGCAAGCAGATGACGGAGATGCTCAAGGGCACGCTGGAGGGCATCATCCTTGCGTTTCTCGCCGCGCGTCCCGCCTACGGCTACGAGATCACAGCCTGGCTCAGGGAGCAGGGCTTCGTCGACATCGCAGAGGGCACGGTCTACGCCCTCCTGGTCAGGATCGAGCAGCGCGGCCTCGTCGACGTCGAGAAGGTCCCCTCGGAGAAGGGGCCACCGCGCAAGGTCTACTCCCTCAACGACGCCGGACGTGGTGATCTCGAGGAGTTCTGGACGACCTGGGGCTTCCTCACCGAACGGCTCGCACAGCTCAAACAAGGAGGCAGGTAGCCATGGCACCGAAGTGGGTGGAGGCGGTCACCGGATCGCTGGAGGAGAAGAGGCAGTACAAGCAGCACAAGGCACGCATCAAGCAGCTTCCCGACAACTACCGGACGGCCGTCGAAGCGCTGGAGCGCTACTACCTGTACTTCGGGGGAATCGCGGATGGCCACATCCTCGTGACGATGATGGAGGACCTGGCCGACCTGTTCGAACAGGCAGCGGCCGACGGCACTTCGATCCGCGCCATCGTCGGCGACGACCCGGTGGAGTTCGCTGAGACGTTCGTCGCGAACTATTCCGAGGGCCAGTGGATCAACAAGGAACGCACCCGCCTGATCAAGGCGATCGACGAGGCCGCACAGGGAGGATAGAGATGACCGGTTCAGCCGTCCACGTGTCGGGCCTGGAGAAGTCCTACAAGGACCTGCAGGTGCTCCGCGGTGTCGACTTCGACGTGGCACGGGGCAGCATCTTCGCGCTGCTCGGTTCGAACGGGGCCGGCAAGACCACGATCGTGAAGATCCTGGCAACCCTGCTGAAGGCCGACGCGGGCACGGCCGGCGTCAACGGCTTCGACGTCGCAAGCCAGCCCGCCGACGTGCGGCAGTCGATCAGCCTCACCGGGCAGTTCGCAGCCGTCGACGAGATCCTCACCGGACGGGAGAACCTCGTCCTCGTCGCAAGGCTCCGGCACCTTGCGAACCCGGCGGCGATCGCCGACGACCTGCTCGACCGCTTCGCACTGACCGAGGCGGCCACCCGCCCGGTGTCCACCTACTCCGGTGGCATGCGACGCCGGCTCGACATCGCGATGAGCCTGATCGGGAGCCCGCCGGTCATCTTCCTCGACGAGCCGACGACCGGCCTGGACCCCCAGGGGCGCCTCGAGGTCTGGCAGGCCGTGAGGGAGCTTGCAGCAGCCGGCACCACCGTGCTGCTCACCACGCAGTACCTGGACGAGGCCGAGCAGCTCGCCGACCGGATCGCGATCCTGCATGACGGCCGGATCATCGTCGACGGCACCCTCGCAGAGCTCAAGGCGCTGCTGCCGCCGGCGAAGGTCGAATACGTCGAGAAGCAGCCGACCCTCGAGGACGTCTTCCTCGCGCTCGTCGGCTCGGACAATGAGGACGAGAAATGACCACCCAGTTCTTCGGTGACACCGCCGTCCTGACCCGACGCTCCCTGCGCCACATCACGCGCAGTTTCGACACGATCATCACAACGGCGATCACGCCGATCGCCATGATGCTGCTGTTCGTCTACGTGCTGGGGGGCGCGATCGAGACCGGCACCGACTCGTACGTGACCTACCTGTTGCCCGGCATCCTGATCATCACGATCGCCTCCGGCATCGCCTACACGGCCTACCGGCTCTTCCAGGACATGACCAGCGGCATCTTCGACCGCTTCCACTCGATGCCGATCGCCCGCTCCTCCGTGCTGTGGGCCCACGTGGTCACCTCGGTCGTGGCAAACCTTGTCTCGATCGTCGTTGTCGTCGTCGTCGCGCTGATCATGGGTTTCCGCTCCGGCGCCGGCGTGCTGGGCTGGCTCGCGGTGGCCGGCATCCTGATCCTGTTCACCCTCGCCCTGACCTGGATGGCGGTCATCCCCGGCCTGACGGCGAAGACGGTGGACGGTGCGAGCGCCTTCTCCTACCCGCTGATCTTCCTGCCGTTCATCAGCTCGGCCTTCGTGCCGACGGAGACGATGCCCGGCCCGGTGCGCTGGTTCGCGGAGAACCAGCCGGTGACCTCCATCGTGAACGCGATCCGCGCCCTCTTCGCAGGCACGCCGGTCGGCGCCGACCTGTGGGTGGCCCTCGCCTGGTGCGTGGCCATCCTCGTCGTCGCCTACCTGTTCGCCATGGCCGTCTACCGCCGCAAGCTCGCGTAGGCAGACGCAGCGGGGAGGCCGGCCCCGTGCCGTTAGGCTGGCGCCGTGCTCGACAACCCGATCCACGTGGGCAAGGTCCGGCGGCTGTACGACTGGCCCGGTGGACGCATCCTCATGGTGGCGACCGACGCGATCTCCGCCTTCGACCATGTCCTGCCGACGGAGATCCCCGACAAGGGCGTTGTGCTCACCCAGCTCTCGCTGTGGTGGTTCAACCAGCTCCCCTTCCCCAACCACGTGGTCTCGACGGAGGTCCCCGACGAGGTCGCCGGGCGGGCGGTGATCGTGGAGAAGCTGGACATGGTTCCGGTCGAGTGCGTCGCCCGCGGCTATCTCACCGGTTCCGGCTGGGTCGAGTACCAGGCGTCGGGGACGGTGTGCGGGGTGCCGTTGCCGGCAGGGCTGGTGGACGGCTCGAAGCTGCCGGAGCCGATCTTCACGCCTGCGATCAAGGCGCCGATGGGGGAGCACGACGAGAACGTCGACTTCGCCACCATCGTCGGCCTGCACGGCGAGGACCTGGCTACGCGGCTCCGCGAGGCGACCCTCGCCATCTACACGACTGCCGCCGGCCTCGCAGCGGAGCGGGGCATCATCCTGGCCGACACCAAGTTCGAGTTCGGGCTCCGCGACGGTCAACTCGTGCTCGCAGACGAGGTGCTCACCCCCGACTCGTCCCGCTTCTGGGATGCGGCAGCCTGGCAGCCGGGCACGAGCCTTCCCAGCTTCGACAAGCAGTACGTGCGCGACTGGCTGGCCAACGAGTCCGGCTGGGACAGGGTCTCGCCGCCACCCGCCCTGCCGCCGGAGGTGGTGGCAGCCACCCGCGCGCGCTATCTCGCCGCCTACACCAGACTCACCGGCTCAGAGCTGGCCCGTTAGACTCCCTGCCATGGCCCGAGTGATCGTTGACGTGATGCCCAAGCCCGAGATCCTCGACCCGCAGGGCAAGGCTGTGACCGGGGCACTGCGCCGGCTCGGCTTCTCCGGACTTGCCGTCCGGCAGGGAAAGCGGTTCGAGATCGAGGTGGACGGTGACGTCACCCCCGAACGCCTCGACGACATCCGTCGCGCTGCGGAGACCCTTCTCGCCAACACGGTGATCGAGAGCTTCGACGTGCGGACCGAGCAGTGACGGCACGCGTCGGCGTCGTCACCTTCCCCGGCTCCCTCGATGACTCGGACGCGTCCCGCGCGGTCCGGCTCGCCGGCGCAGAGCCGGTGTCGCTCTGGCACGCCAGCGACGCCCTCGACGTCGACGCCGTGATCCTGCCCGGCGGCTTCTCCTACGGCGACTACCTGCGCTGCGGCGCGATCGCCCGCTTCTCCCCCGTGATGGGTGAGGTGATCCGCGAGGCTGCGAAGGGCATGCCCGTCCTGGGCATCTGCAACGGCTTCCAGGTTCTCTGCGAGGCGCACCTGCTGCCCGGCGCGCTGATCCGCAACGACCGCCGGACCTTCGTCTGCCGCGACCAGAAGCTGCGGGTCGAGTCCGCCGACACGGTGTGGACGCTGGACTACCGGCCCGGCGACGAGATCGTGATCGCGCTCAAGAACGGCGAGGGCAACTTCCAGGCCGACGCCGAGACCGTGAAGCGTCTCGAGGGGGAGAACCGGGTCGTGTTCCGCTACCTCGACGTGAACCCGAACGGCTCGATCAACGACATCGCGGGCATCACGAACGAGCGCGGCAACGTCGTCGGACTGATGCCGCACCCCGAGCACAACGTCGAGGAACTGGCGGGCGCATCGATCGACGGCCTCGGGTTCTTCACCAGCGTGCAGCGCTTCCTGGCCGCAACCGTCAGCTGACCGCGCTGCGTCAGCTGAAAGCCCTGGCCACGAGGCCCGAGAGGGGCGAGTCGTGCCGCAGGTCGGCGAGCCGGGCTGCACCGTCGAGGGCGTTGCCGAGTGGCTCCGCCAGTTCGAGGTCGGGCCACTGCAGCCGGAGGTAGCGGACGAACCGGCTGCGGACGTTGGCCGAACGCAGCACCTGGCCCAGCGCGCACACCGACGGGTTCTCCATCAGGCACACCCTGCGCAACCCGGCAACGACGGACTCGCTCAGCTCCGCAGCCGCGGCGTCCATGATCCCGGCAGCGACCGGGTCGGTGGGCGCCAGTTCGTCGACGACGCGGGCGAAGTCGGCGATACGACTCACCCTGCGCTCGTCGGACTGCAGCTCGACGTAGGCGTTGTCGAGGTCGGGGAAGATCTGCTGCAGCCGGTCGGTCAGCGGCGTGAGCTGACCGCGACGGTCGTAGCCGCGCATGGCTGCGTCCATGCCGGCCCTGCCGATCCAGAACGCGCTCCCCGCGTCGCCGATCAGGTAGCCCCAGCCGTCCACGCGTGCGACGGTGCGCCCGACGGCGAGCGTCACCGCACCGGTGCCTGCCGCGATGACCGCGCCCGGGGCGTCGCCGAGCGCTCCGAGGTAGCTGGTGGTCGCATCGTGGGCAACGGCAACCTCACCGACGCCGTAGCCGGCAACGAGCCCGAGCAGTTCGGTCGCCTCGGGGGTGACCAGCCCGGAGCACCCGACACCCACGAACTCGGGCTTCAGGTCGTGCGCGGTCACCATGGCGCCCACGGCGGCAGCGAGCTGCGGCATCAGTGGACGGTCGGTGAGCACGCCGGGGGCGCTGGCCTCGAGGCTTTCCCGGTCGTGCTCCCAGCGCAGACGAATTCCTGTCTGGCCGGCGTCGACAGCGATGCGCTCGGTCATGGGTTCACCCTAGCGAGCAACAAGGGTCGCAGGGCACCAACCACGGACGCCGTTGATGAACGCAAGGCCATCTGCGGCAGCCAGGTCGTCGAGCAGCACGGTGCGCTCCCTGATGTCGCCCCTGGCAAGGAGTTCCGCCCGCAGCGTCCCGGCTAGGAGGCCGGCGGTGGCCGGCGGCGTCACCCACTGACCGTCCAGCTTCACGGCGAGGTTGCCAAGGCAGCACTCGGTCACCTCCGTGCCGGTGTGGCAGATCACGTCGAAGACGCCGGGGGACGCCTGGTCGCGCAGCCGCTGGTAGTGCGCCCTGTGGGTGGTCTTGTTGCGGATCACCGGCGCGAGGCCGGCCACGTCGAGCGGTTCCGCAGCCAGCTGCAGGCGGACGGGCATGCCGGCCCCCGGCGCGGGTTCGACCTCGACCACCGTCGGGCCGTCGCCGGCGACCAGCCGCAGGCGGTGCCGTCCGGACGGTGGGGTCACGGCCCGCAGGGCTGTCGCCACCTCTGCGAGGTCGACGGCGAGGCCCAGGTCGGCACAGCACCCGGCCAGCCGGGTCAGGTGGGCCTCCAGCCGCTGCACCCTGCCGTCGGTGGCCAGCATGGTCTCGAGGGCACGCAGCGGCGCGGCATGCAGGAACCTCGTCTTCGCCCGCCACTCCGCGACCTCCGCAGCCGGGTCGGAGTCCGCGACGATCCCGCTGCCGACGCCGCAGGCCAGCGCCCGCTCGCCCACGGTGACCGTGCGGATCGGGACGTTGAAGGTGGCTGTGCCCCCCGGGCGGATCACGCCGAACGCGCCGCAGTACCAGCCGCGCGGGCCGTCCTCGAGTTCTGCGATCACCGCCATTGCCGCCAGCTTGGGTGCGCCGGTCACGGAGCCGCACGGGAAGAGGGCTGCGAACGCCTCGGCCAGCCCGACGCCCGGGCGCGGGCGGCCGGTGACCGTGGAGGTGAGCTGCCAGACGGTCGGCAGCCGGTGCACCTCGAACAGCCGCTCGACCGTGACGGTCCCGGGTTCACAGACGCGGCCGAGGTCGTTGCGGAGCAGGTCGACGATCATGAGGTTCTCGGCCCGGTCCTTCGCGCTGGCCAGCAGCGCCTCCGGCGGGTGCTCGGCGCCGAGGGTGCCTTTCATCGGCTGGGTCACCAGCAGCCCGTCACCGGAATGGAAGAACAGCTCCGGCGAGACGCTCGCGACTCCCGCGCCGGCGCTGTAGACGGCGTACCCGCCGGGTTGGGCGGCTGCGAGCGCCGCGAAGTAGCCGAACGGGTCGAAGCCGAACGGCCGCACGGCCCGCCACCGGCCGGTGAGGTTCACCTGGTAGCAGTCGCCGGCTGCGATGTGCTCGCGGACAGCCTGGATCGCCGCTTCCGGCGCGGTGCCGCCGGCCAGCGTCGGGTCCCCGCGCCAGTCCAGTGCCGGCAGCTGCGGAGCCCCGACCGGCCAGTCCTCCACCGCCGCGAACACCTCGAAGTGGGCTGCGGGGGAGTCGGTCACGGCGCCCTGCGCCCCGTCCCAGGCTCCGGCGGCCGAGTAGCTCAGTCCGCCGACCACCCAGTTGCCGGCCCGCGCAGCCTGCTCCGCCGCTGCGACGACGGCGGGGACGTCACGGGCGTGGGCAGCGGAGAGCACCCGCAGCGGCGGGCTGGTGAACCTGCCCCGCAGCCGGAGGTCCCGGCCCGGCGGCTCTGCCGGCAGGTCGAAGGCGGCGAAGGTGCTCAACGGCCCCTGCCGACGAAATGGTCCATCGACCGGTTGATCCCGAAGAGGTCCAGCAGGGCGTCGAACGCTGCCACCGGCAACACCCGCAGCACGGGCAGGACGCGGACCAGTGGCGGCAGCATCAGTTGCTTCCTTCCGGCCTGGACCGCGTCCAGCACCTTCCTCGCCACATCGGCCTCGCGCAGGATCGGCAGCAGGAGCGGGAACCGGGTACGCACGCCGGCGAACATGCCGGTGTCGATGTAGTAGGGCGCGACGACGAGGGTCGACACCCCCGTGCCCCGCAGCTCGGCCCGCAACGACTCGGTGAACCCGATCGCTGCCCACTTGCTGGCCGAGTAGTCGGTCTGGCGGGCGACGCCGACGAGGCCGGCGGCGCTGGCGATGGTGACGATGGTGCCGCTGTCGCGGGCGAGCATGCCGGGGAGGAAGGCGCGCGTCGTCCAGTACAGGCCGAGCACGTTCACGTTGAACGTCCGGCGGATCTGGTCGTCGGAGGCCTCCAGCAGCGGCTTGCCCGTGACGACGCCCGCGCAGTTCACGAGGACGTCCACCGGCCCCGCGTCCGCGGCTGCCGCAGCGACGGCAGCTGCGTCGGTGACGTCGACCTGCTGGTGGCAGGCCGACCCACCGGCTGCGGTGATCAGCTCGACCGTCTGCGCAGCCGCCGCTGCGTCGAGGTCCCACACGATCACCCGGGCGCCACGGGCCGCGGCCTGGCGGCACAGCCGGCGGCCGAGGCCGCTGCCGCCCCCGGTGACGAGGGTGGTCATCGCCGTGGCCCGTTAAGGATCCGGATGGCTGCGGTCAGCACCGTTGCGAAGCCCTCGTTGCCCAGCCCCTGCGGCGGCGCGATCCGGTGCAGGCGCTGGACGCTGACGGTCTGCGGCTCGGTGTACTTGAGCAGGCCGTGGTCGCCGTGGCGTCGGCCCATGCCCGAATCGCCCATGCCGCCCATCGGCGCTGCGTGCGAACCCCAGGCAGCGGCGTAGCCCTCGTTGACGTTCACCGTCCCGGTGCGCAGCAGGGCTGCGACCTCGGGCCCACGGCGCGCGGACCACACGCTGGCGTTCAGCCCGTACGCGCTGTCGTTGGCGCGGGTGACGGCCTCGTCGTCGGAGCCGACCCGGTAGACGGCCAGCACCGGCCCGAAGGTCTCCTCCCGGCACAGCGCCATGTCCTCCGTCACGTCCGTCAGCACGGTCGGCTCGTAGCAGTAGGGGCCGAGGTCGGGGCGCGCGCGTCCCCCGGCCAGCACGGTGGCACCCCTGGCAACGGCATCATCGACGTGCGCTGTGACGCCGCGCAGCTGCTTGCTCGACGACAGTGAGCCGACGTCCAGGTTCCAGTCGTAGCCCACCCCGAGCCGCAACGCACCCACCCGTGCCACAAGGCGTTCGACGAACTCGTCGTAGACGTCGGTGTGGACGTAGGCGCGCTCGATGCCCACGCACACCTGCCCGGTGTTGGAGAAGGCGCCGTGGACGGTGCCGGCCGCGGCCGTCGCGAGGTCGGCGTCTTCCAGCACAAGGAGGGGGTTCTTGCCCCCGAGTTCGCCGGAGAAGCCGATCAGGCGCTCGGCGCACGCGATGGCGAGCTGCCTTCCGGTCGCGGTCGACCCGGTGAACATCAGGTGGTCGACGCCGGCGACAAGGGCGGGCCCGAGCTCTGCGCCGGAGCCCGGCAGCACCTGGAACAGCCCGTCGGGCAGGCCGGCCTCCGCGAGCAGTTCGCCGAGCAGCAGGGCTGTGAACGGGGTCTGGGAGTCGGGCTTCAGCAGGACGGCGTTGCCGGCGAGGAGCGCCTCGGCGCCGTCGCTGGCCGGAAGGTTGAACGGGTAGTTCCAGGCGTTGATGATCCCGACGACCCCGAGGGGGCGGTGGTGCTCGAAGGTCCTTGTGAGCAGGGGAATCGCCCCGCCGCGACGCCGCGCACGCAGAAGGCCGGGCGCGCGGCCGGCGAACACGCGAACGGCCCGCGCAGCGTCCATGACCTCCTCGAAGGCGCTGAGGCGCGCCTTGCCGGACTCTGCCTGGATGACATCAAGGATCCGGTCGCGGCTGTCGAGGATGAGGCCTGCGAGGCGCCGGAACACCCGCGCCCGCTCTGCGACCGGTACGGCCGCCCAGGCTGCCTGCGCCCGGCGTGCTGTCGCGATCGCCGCGGGCACCTGTTCCGCGGTCCTCGACTGCAATGTGCCGTAGATGCTGTCGTCGAACGGGCAACGCACAACAAGGTCCCGGTTGGACGACATGTCCCCTCCTCTGCACCTGGCTGTCAGGGTACGCGGACGCGAGCGGGCCGGCAGCAGTTGCCACGGTAGATTTGCCGCCGTGGCCGACACCGTGAGCAACGCCCAGAACAACCCTGACGACTCCCAGCCGTGGTCGGAGCTCGGCCTGAAGGTCGACGAGTACGCCCGCATCAAGGAGATCCTCGGCCGCCGCCCGACCTCGTGCGAGCTGGCGATGTACTCGGTGATGTGGAGCGAGCACTGCTCCTACAAGTCCTCCAAGGTGCACCTGGCGAAGTTCGCAGCCGTCGGCAAGGACACCCCGCGCGGCCCGCTGCTGGCCGGCATCGGCGAGCAGGCCGGCGTCGTCGACGTCGGAGGTGGCTGGGCGGTCACGTTCAAGATCGAGAGCCACAACCACCCTTCCTACGTCGAGCCCTACCAGGGCGCAGCGACCGGCGTCGGCGGCATCGTCCGCGACATCCTGGCCATGGGTGCCCGCCCGATCGGCGTGATGGACGCGTTGCGCTTCGGCGCCCTCGACGCTCCCGACACCGCCCGCGTGATGCCGGGGATCGTCGCCGGCGTCGGCGGCTACGGCAACTGCCTCGGCCTTCCGAACATCGGCGGCGAGGTGGTGTTCGACCCCAGCTACTACGGCAACCCGCTGGTCAACGCCCTGTGCGTCGGCGTGCTGCGGCACGAGGACATGCACCTCGCGTTCGCCTCCGGCACCGGCAACAAGGTGATCCTCTACGGCGCGGCCACCGGCGGCGACGGCATCGGCGGCGCGTCCATCCTCGCCTCGGAGACCTTCGAGGCGGACGGCCCGGCGAAGCGTCCGGCCGTGCAGGTGGGCGACCCCTTCATGGAGAAGCTGCTGATCGAGTGCACCCTCGAGCTGTTCGCTGCGGGGATCATCGTCGGCATCCAGGACCTGGGTGCGGCCGGCATCTCCTGCGCCACCTCCGAACTGGCCAGCGCCGGTGACGGCGGCATGCACGTCGACCTCGACCTGGTGCCGCTGCGCGACTCGACGCTGAGCCCTGAAGAGATCCTGATGAGCGAGTCGCAGGAACGCATGTGCGCCGTCGTCGAGCCGGCCAATGTCGGGAAGTTCCTCGAGATCTGCGCCAAGTGGGACGTGCTGGCCACCGTGATCGGCGAGGTCATCGAGGGTGACCGGCTGCTGATCGACTGGCACGGTGAGCGCGTCGTCGACGTCGAGCCCGGCACCGTCGCCCATGAGGGGCCGGTGTACAACCGCCCGATGGAGCGTCCGTGGTGGATCGACGACCTCAACGCTCGCAGCGCCAACGTGCTGCCCCGCGCCAGCGAGCCCGACGACCTTGCCGCGACGCTGCTGAAGCTGGTGGGCGCGCCCAACCAGGCCGACAAGTCGTGGGTCACCGACCAGTACGACCGCTACGTGCGCGGCAACTCGATCCTCGCCCAGCCGGAGGACTCCGGCATGCTGCGGATCGACGAGGAGACCGGCCTCGGCATCGCGCTCGCCACCGACTGCAACGCCCGGTTCGCCCTGCTGAACCCGTACCTCGGCGCCCAACTGGCCATGTGCGAGGCCTACCGCAACGTCGCGGCAACCGGCGCCGAGCCGGTCGCGATCACCGACTGCCTCAATTTCGGTTCGCCGGAGGACCCCGAGGTGATGTGGCAGTTCAGCGAGGCCATCGGTGGCCTCGTCGACGCGTGCAAGGCCCTCGGCACCCCGGTCACCGGCGGCAACGTCAGCTTCTACAACCAGACCGGTGGCGCCAACATCATGCCGACGCCGGTGATCGGCATGCTCGGGATCATCGAGGACGTCGCCGACCGCATGCGTTCAGGTTTCACGACCCCCGGTGACAACGTCTTCCTCATCGGTGAGACCCACGAGGACCTGTCCGGCACCGCCTGGGCGGAGACCATCCACGGCCACATCGGCGGCGTGCCCCCGACGCCCGACTTCGACCACGAGCAGCGGCTGGGCCGCATGCTGGTTGCTGCGTCCAGGGCCCACCTGCTCAGCTCCGCCCACGACCTCGCCGACGGCGGCCTCGCCCAGGCCCTCGTCGAGTCCTGCCTGCGCAACGACCTGTCGGTGTCTGCGACGCTGCCGTCCGGCGACCCCTGCGTCCAGCTGTTCTCCGAGACGCCCGGACGGGTGCTGGTGTCGCTGCCGAACGCCACGCTGGACGCCTTCGCCGAGCTGTGCGCGCAGCACCACCTGCCGCTGACCCGGCTCGGCGAGGTGACCCGGACGGGCTTCCTCGAGCTGCAGGGCCATTTCGCCCTGCCGATGGACGAGATCCGGCAGCGCTGGGCTGCGCCGATCCCGGCTGCCATGCACGCCTGATCAGGGGAGTTTCGGGGGTTACCGGGGTGTCCTGCGCCGTCGGGCGTCATTAGGGTTGGACCTATGGAACCGACTGAGAAGGACATCGATCCGCAGGCCACCGAGCCCGAAGCTCCCGAGGCCGGAACGCCCGCTCCGGAAGCGCCAGCGCAGCCCGCGGCAACCGATCCGATCACCGATGACCTGATCTCCCACGAGCTGGCCCCGAAGCTGACCGTCGAGGACGCGGAACCGCCGGTGCCGGTGGCGCCCGACCTGGACGCCGTCCAGCCCGGCCTCCCTTCCACCGGCGGCACGGCGACCAACCTCGACCTGCCGAGCCTCGAGCTGCCGCACCCGGCCTACCCCGAGCCGCAGCAGCAGGTTCCGCCGGCTGCCGCCTACCAGACCCCTGCACAGGCGTACGGCCAGACTCCCTACGCCGTGCCGGAGCCGCCGGCCCCGCCGGCCCACGGCGAGCAGTTCAGCCAGCCCGCCTACGCACCCCAGCAGGGCTACACACCGCAGTACGGCGGACAGCAGCTGGCCTACCCGGCCGGCGGGCTCAGCGCGTCGGACGAGAACGTGTGGTCCGGCGCAGCGCACTGGTCGGCGATCCTTGCCAGTTTCGTCGGCCTGGGCTTCCTCGGCCCGCTCATCATCCTGCTCACCCAGGGCACGAAGAGCCCCCGGGTGCGGGCGAACGCCGTCGAGTCGCTGAACTTCGAGATCACGTTCATCATCGCGATGATCGCCAGCGTCCTGCTGATCTTCATCGTCGTCGGCATCGTCACGACGATCCTGATCCCGCTGGCCTGGCTGATCCTGCGGATCCTCGCCTCCGTCCAGGCCTCCTCCGGCCAGGACTACCGCTACCCGGTGAACATCCGCCTTGTGAAGTGAACCCGGTCGGGCGCCCCAGGCGCCCGCCGGTACAGTTGGCGCGTGCAGAGCCCCGACGAGCTGTTCGACGACCCTGGACCCCGTGACGCGTGTGGCGTGTTCGGGGTGTGGGCTCCCGGCGAGGAAGTGGCAAAGCTCACCTACTTCGGCCTGTACGCGCTGCAGCACCGCGGCCAGGAGTCCGCGGGCATGGCGGTCAGCAACGGCGAACGGATCATGGTCTTCAAGGACATGGGCCTCGTGTCGCAGGTGTTCGACGAGCCCACCCTGAACTCCCTCAACGGCTACATGGCCGTCGGCCACTGCCGTTACTCCACCACCGGTTCCAGCACCTGGAGCAACGCCCAGCCCACCTTCCGCGGCACGGCTGCCGGTGGTCTCGCGCTCGCGCACAACGGCAACCTGACCAATACCGACGAGCTGGAGGCCTGGCTCGCCACCTCGATCGAGGCCTCGGAGGTGCCGCACAAGGACGGGATGGACTCGACCTCCGACACCGCCCTGGTGACGGCACTGATGGCGGTCTACGCAGACGACGGCCTCAAGGCAGCGGCGCTGGCGGTGCTGCCGCGGCTGCAGGGCGCGTTCTGCCTTGTGTTCTCCAACGAGAAGACGCTCTTCGCAGCTCGTGACCCCCAAGGCATCCACCCGCTGGTCCTCGGACGCCTCGAGCGCGGCTGGGTCGTGGCAAGCGAGACCGCTGCCCTCGACATCGTCGGCGCGACCCTGATCCGCGAGATCGAGCCCGGCGAGCTCATCTCGATCGACGAGGCAGGCCTGTCCAGCGTCCGCTTCGCAGAGGCTGATCCCAAGGGCTGCCTGTTCGAGTACGTCTACCTCGCCCGCCCGGACACCCTGATCGCCGACCGCCGCGTGCACGCCGTCCGCGTCGAGATCGGACGGACGCTGGCGCTGGAGTCACCGGTGGACGCCGACATGGTGATCCCCACCCCCGAGTCGGGGACGCCGTCGGCCATCGGCTATGCGGAGGCGTCCGGCATCCCGTTCGGCCTGGGACTTGTGAAGAACTCCTACGTCGGGCGCACGTTCATCCAGCCCTCGCAGACCATCCGCCAGCTCGGCATCCGGCTGAAGCTGAACCCGATCCGCGACGTCATCGAGGGCAAGCGCCTCGTCGTCGTCGACGACTCGATCGTGCGCGGCAACACCCAGCGCGCGCTGGTGA
>JAOATP010000061.1 GCA_030158185.1 Propionicimonas sp. | reverse complement strand
ATCAGCGCCTGACCGCGTGGCTCGCGGCGATCGGCCTGGATGCGGTGCTGCCGGCCGCGTCGGCGGAGCCGCTGGTCGAGGAGTTCACCGTCCTGGTGCCGGACTCGGACGAGGAGCGGACGATCCGGATCGCCGACGTGCGCCGCGAGGAACTCGCCTGCGCGCTGCGCCTGCCAGCCTCGGTCGCCCAGCAGCGGATCGATACCGCGCGCCTGCTGGCCGGACCGCTGGCCGCGACCGGGGACGCGCTGGCGGTCGGGGACGTCACGGAGCGGCATGTCGCGGTGATCGTGGAGGCCGCCGGCCGGCTGCCCGGCCGGTGGATGCGCGATCCGCACGAGACCGAGGTGTTCACGGCCGCCTGCGCCGAGTTGCAGTGCCGGGTGCTGTCGACGGCCTGCCGGGGGACGGTGGCGCAGACCCGCGCGCAGGCCCGCCGCGTGCTGCTGGCCATCGACGCGGCGGGGGAGGCCCGTCGTCGCCGGGAGGCCCACTGCACCCGCGATGTGTATGTCGCTGATGAGCTGGACGGGATCTCGACGCTGATCGCGCGGCTGTCGACGGAGACCGCGCACGCGATCCTCACCCAGATCACCCTGACTTCCACCGCCCACGCCACCGAGAACGACCTGGACGTGGCCGCGTCCGCAACCGCCGGTGAACGCCGGGCAACCGCCCTGGCCGCCCTCGTCCTTGGCAGCACCAGCAGTCGCGGTGCGGACGCCCCGCAGGTGCGGGCGCACGTCGACCTGGTCATCGACCTGCCCACCCTCCTCGGCCTCCAGCACGCCACCGGCGACGCAGCGGGCAGCGCGGAACTGCGCGGGGCCGGACCGGTCCCCGCCGACGTCGTGCGCGACCTACTCGCCGACCCCGACACCGCGGTCACCATCCGGCGACTGGTCACCGACCCGCTGACCGGGCACCTGCTCGACCACGCCCGCCGCACCTACCAGGTGCCCCAAGCCCTGCGGGACTTCATCGTCGCCCGCGACCGCACCTGCCGCTTCCCCGGCTGAGCCCGCCGCGCCGACCGCTGCCAGATCGACCACGCCGACCCCTGGGACGACGGCGGAACCACCTCACCCGCCAACCTCGGCGCCCTCTGCATCCGGCACCACCAGCTCAAGACCCACGCCGGCTGGCAGATCACCAACTCCCACCCCGACGGCACGTGTACGTGGGAATCCCCTCAGGGACGGGTATACGAACACGAACCGCCACCCACAGGTTGACGTGGATGGCGGTTCGGTCGACTCTGCGAGCCGGAGAAGCTAGTTGCGCGAGAAGATCGCCAGCAGGCGCAGGAACTCCAGGTACAACCAGATGAGCGTGACGAGCAGGCCGAAGGCCATGCGCCACGACTCCCGCTCGGGGGCGCCCAGCTTGATGCCCTGGCTGATGGCCTCGAAGTCC
>JAOATP010000060.1 GCA_030158185.1 Propionicimonas sp. | reverse complement strand
CACGTACGGTGGGGAGATGAAGATCGCCGTCGCAGGTGCCACCGGTTACATCGGCGGCAGGCTCGTGCCGCGCCTCGTCGAGGAGGGCCACGAGGTGGTCTGCCTTGCGCGCAACCCCGGCAAGCTCGACGGCCGCCCTTGGCGTGACCTGGTCGAAGTGCGCTACGGCGATGTGGCCAGTCCCGAGTCCCTTGTGTCGGCGCTCGCCGGGTGCGAGGTGGCCTACTACCTGGTGCACTCGATGGGCGGCCCTGCGGACTTCGCCGCCGCAGACCGGGACGCGGCAAGGGCCTTCGCTGACGCAGCCGCGGCCAACGGGGTGCTGCGCATCGTCTACCTCGGTGGCCTCGGAAACGCGGAGGACGACCTGTCCGAACACCTCTCCAGCCGCCACGAGACCGGAGAAGTACTTGCCGCAGGGTCCGTGCCCGTCACGGAACTCCGCGCAGCGGTGATCATCGGATCCGGCTCGGTCTCCTTCGAGATGCTGCGCTACCTCACGGAGGTGCTGCCGATGATGGTCACCCCGAAGTGGGTCAGCACCCGCTGCCAGCCCATCGCGATCAGGGACGTCCTGGCCTACCTCGTTGCCGTGCTCACCGATGATGCCGGCAACCACGTCTACGAGATCGGCGGGCCCGACGTCGTCGAGTACCGCGACATGATGCAGGTCTACGCGAAGGCCGCCGGGTTGCCGAAGCGCGTGCTCGTTCCCGTCCCTGTGCTCACTCCGAGGCTGTCCGCACACTGGATCGGCCTCGTCACCCCACTGCCGACGGGCGTGGCCAAGCCGCTGGTCGACTCGCTGCGCAACGAGGTCATCGTCCACGACCACACTGCTGAGCAGAAGTTCGACGTCAGGCCCATCCCGCTCCGTCGAGCCGTCGAACTGGCGCTCGCCCGCAGCAACGCGCAGGAGGTGGAGACCCACTGGTCGGACGCGAGCACGAGCCCGGCACAGCCGTTCGAGGGCGACCCGACCTGGGCCGGCGGCACCCTGTTCACCGATCGCCAGGAGGCGAGGTCCCACGCGTCCGCCGGGGACCTCTACTGGGCCTTCGCCCGCATCGGCGGCCGAGTCGGCTACTACTCCCTGGACTGGGCATGGCGGGTGCGCGGGCTGATCGACCGGCTGGTCGGTGGCGTCGGGCTGCGCCGTGGCCGCCGGCATCCCGAGCAGGTGCGGCTGCACGACACCATCGACTTCTGGCGCGTGGCGGCCATCGAGCCCGGCAGCATGCTCCAGCTCGCCGCAGAGATGAAGGTGCCCGGCGAGGCCTGGCTGGGGTGGCGCATCGAGAGCATCGACGGTGCACAACGGATCGTCCAGACCGCGTGGTTCCGTCCACGGGGCCTGTTCGGCCGCCTGTACTGGTACGCCATGCTGCCGTTCCACCACTTCATCTTCCGCGGCATGCTCGA
>JAOATP010000059.1 GCA_030158185.1 Propionicimonas sp. | reverse complement strand
GGCGGCCACCTCACCCACGGCTTCCGCCACAACATCTCCGGCAAGATGTTCCAGCAGCGCTCCTACGGCACCAATCCCGAGTCCGGCCTCATCGACTACGACAAGCTGATGGCGGACGCCAAGGAGTTCAAGCCGCTGATCCTCGTCGCCGGCTACTCGGCCTACCCGCGGCGGGTGAACTTCGCGAAGATGCGCGACATCGCCGACGCCGTCGGCGCCACCCTCTTCGTCGACATGGCGCACTTCGCCGGCCTCGTCGCGGGCAAGGTGTTCACCGGCGAGGAGAACCCGATCCCCTACGCCGACGTGGTCGCGACCACCACCCACAAGTCACTGCGGGGCCCGCGTGGTGGCCTGGTGCTGGCGACGCAGGAGTACGCGTCCGCCGTGGACCGCGGCTGCCCGATGGTGCTCGGCGGGCCGCTGGGCCACGTGATGGCTGCCAAGGCCGTCGCCCTCGCCGAGGCCCGCCAGCCCGCGTTCCAGACCTACGCCCAGGCCGTCGCTGACAACGCGAAGACCCTCGCGGACGGCCTGCTGAAGCGGGGCGTCACGCTGGTGACCGGCGGCACGGACAACCACCTCGTGCTGCTGGACGTCGGCTCCTTCGGCCTCACCGGACGGCAGGCCGAGTCCGCCCTGCTGGATTCGGGCATCGTCACCAACCGCAACTCGGTGCCGAACGACCCCAACGGCGCCTGGTACACCACCGGTGTCCGCATCGGCACGCCGGCGCTGACCACCCGCGGTTTCGGCGCAGCCGAGTTCGACAAGGTCGCGGAGCTGATCACCACGGTGCTGAAGAACACCACGCCGGTCGCCACTGCTGCCGGTGCCCCCGGCAAGGCGAAGTACACCCTCGCCGCAGGGACGGCGGAACGCACCCGCGCAACTGCGGCAGAACTGCTGGACGCGAACCCGCTCTACCCCGGCCTCGTCCTCTAGCCACGACCCGGCGGGAATGGGGGACGGTCAGGAACCGTCCCCGGCGCGGGCGGAGGCGCGGATGGCCTCGAGGACGCGGAGGGCTCCGAGGGTGCGGGCGTGGTCAGCGCCGGCGTGCCCGCCGTCCCGGCACAGGTCGACGAAGCGCTGGATGCCGAAGGCGAGGGTGAACTCGGGGCCGGGCACCTCGTGGGTCTGGGTCGTGCCGTCGAGGCGGGTCAGGCGCAGCACCCGCGGGCTGTCGATCCGGTCGATGGTGAGGAAGCCCCGCTCGCCCTCGATCTCGCTCGGCAGGCTGGAGGCGGTGATCTTGGAGTAGCCGAGGTCGACAACGAGGCCCGGGTAGCCGGCGAGGATCGTGCCAGCCCCGTCCGCACCACCGGGGACAGTGACCCAGCGGGCCACCACCTGCGCCGGCTCGCCGAACAGGGCGACCATGGCGCTCACGCAGTAGTAGCCGATGTCGTTGAGGGCGCCACCGCCCAGCGCGGGGTCGAAGATGTTCACCCGCTCCCCGGCAAGCACCTGGTCGTAGCGGGCCGAGCGCTGGCAGTACCGCAGCGACGCCCGCCGCAGGACCCCCAGCTCACCGAGCAGCGACGCCACCCGCGCAAGGCCGGGGTCGTAGGCGGTCCGCATGGCCTCGAGGACCACAACCCCGTGGGCGTCTGCAGCGTCACGCAAGGTCTGGAAGTCGACGGCCGACAACGCAGCCGGCTTCTCCACGAGCACATGCTTGCCTGCCTTGATCGCGGCCAGGGCCTGTGCAAAATGCGCGCTGTTCGGGCTGGCGACGTAGACGGCGTCCACGGCCGACGACGCGAGCATGCCCGGCAGGTCTGCGCTGGAGGCCGCCGCACCGATCTCCGCTGCGAACTCCGCTGCCCGGGCGGCGTCCCGCGAGTACGCGCAGGCCAGCGAGATGTCGCCGACGACTGCTGCGTCCGACGCGAACTGACGGGTGATCCAGCTGGTGCCGATGGTGGCGAAGCGAAGCATGGGAAACTCCAACCGAAGAGGCGATCGTTGGCAGCCTAGACCGGGAGGACGAGATGGCGGAGAAGCGGACGCGGGAGGCCTACATCCTTGATCGGCTGGCCCGCGACGGCAGCCTTTCGGTCTCCGCGCTGTCCCGCGACCTGGGGGTCTCCGAGGTCACCGTCCGCGCCAACCTGCGCGACCTCGAGGGACGCGGGCTGCTGTCGCGCACCCACGGCGGCGCACAGGCCAGCAGCTTCCAGTCGGTGCTCGAACGCCAGCGCCACCACGCGCCGGAGAAGGAACGCATCGCCGAGGCCGCAGCTGCCCTCGTCAGCGACGGCGACAGCATCATGATCGAGGCCGGCACCACCACCGCTGCCGTGATCCGGCACCTCACCGGGCGCAGCGGCGTGCAGGTCGTGACCAACTCGACACTGGCGTTCGCAGCTGCGCGGCTCAACCCCGCCCTGCGACTGCTCCTCACCGGCGGGCAGTTCCATGCCGAGTCCGAATCGCTGGTCGGCTACGGCGCGCTGCGGACGATCGCCGACTTCAACGTCCGGCGCGCGTTCATCGGCACCGACGGCTTCACTGCGGAGCGCGGCCTCACCACCCAGTTCGCCGACGGCGCGGACGTGATCCGCGCCATGCACGCCCGCGCGGAGGAGACCTGGCTGCTGGCCGACTCCTCCAAGTACGGACGGGCCGGCTTCGTCACCGTCCTGCCGCTGCCGGAACTGACCGGCGTGATCACGGACGCAGGGATCGGCGAGGAGTCCGCGGAGGCCCTGCGCAGCGCCGGCATCCAGGTCGTCGTCGCCTGAGGCAGGCGATAGCAGGCAGGATCAGCGGCTGAACAGCGTTCCCTGCACGGTCGTGACGAAGTTCGCCAGCGATGGCCCGAGGTCCTTCAGCTGCCAGCCCGCCGGCCCGTGGTACCAGCCCAGGTCGGTGGAGTCGTCCTCGACGTCGTCGTCGGTCGCTGCGATGGCGTGAAGCCACCGGTCCTTGCCGCCGATCACGATGGCGTAGGGCAGGATCGCCGACAGCTGCGCGAGGCCCTTGCCTGCCGGCAAGGTGTCCACCGGCTGGGTGAGCAGGCTGCCGCGCAGTGCGTCCAGGCCACCGAGCACAGCCGTACCAGATGCCGTCCGCGCCGGCATCTCCTGCGCGACGAAGAGGACGCCGAGAGCGATCGCCACCAGCGCGAGGCCGGTGAGCCCGAAGTGGGTGAAGGCGGCAAGCAGGATGGTGATCAGGACGGCAGCACCAAGTGCGACCCAGCCGATCAGGCTCCAGCGGTTGCGGGTGGCGTCGGGGCGCCGGGCGAACCAGCCGCGAGCGACGACCTCGTCGTAGAGCTCGGACTGGATCTTCCCGATCACTGCGCCGACGCTGCCGGCGAGGTTGGACACCTTCACCGGGTCGCCCTGCACGGGCGCGACAGCGTCCAGCAGGGTGTGCTCGTAGGCGAGCAGCGGATCCGCGCTGGTGAGGCGGGCGAAGGTCCAGTCGGTGGGAGCATGCGGTGTGTCCGGCGCCATCTCGGTGATCAGCAGGTGGCCGCGGACGGAAAGGTCGATCAGGGTGGCGGTCACGTCGATCGGGTCGACCCGCTCGTCGACGAGCGTGCCCACCGCGCCGGGACGGACGCCGTCCAGCACCCGGAACTCGCTCTGGCCGGGGCCGATCGGGTGGAATTCGGCGACGGGGGTTGGCTCGAGTCCTGCGCCGGCGTCACCGCCGAGGCGACGGCGGGCTGCCCACAGGGCGAGGGCACCGAGCACGAGCAGGCCGGCGGCGATCCCGAGCGGGAGCGGCGCTGCGGAGAACGCGCGATCCAGCGTCCACACCTCGCGCAGGTCCTGGTTGACGGCGACGGAGCTCGAGGGGAAGCGGACGATGGCGACGACAACGTCACCGGCTCTCCGCGCCTCGTCGTGGAAGAACGGACTGGGCGAGTCGTGGGTGCCACCGCCGTAGTAGGTGCAGGTCCCCGGCGTCTCCGGTGCACCGGCAGCGCAGTCGACGGAGGTGAACAGGGCCGGCACGGCGACTGTCGCGTCGAACGTCGACACCGGAAGGCTCAGGCCCTGCAGCAGCGGCCACTGGACGGTGGTGGTGTCGCCGTCGGTGGCGATCGCCGCACCGCGCACGACGTAGCTCAGCTCCACCGGATCGGTCGCCCCCGCACTGGGAATGCTCAGCGTTGTCGAGCTCGGGCCGACGGCGCTCTTCACGTCGAGGGTCTTGCTGCCGGCCTTCGCCGTGACGTCGGTGATCTGGTAGCGGTACTCCATGTTGTCGCGGGTGCGCGTGACGGTGCTGAGGCGTTGCTCGATCGCGTCCGGGGCACCGCCGTCGAAGGTCATCGTTGCCGTCACTGCGAGGCTGCCGTCGGCGTTGATGGTCGCTGCAACGGCGTAGGTCTTGACCACATCGGCTGCCCGAGCGGTGGGTGCGAGGAGAGCCAGAAGGCCGAGGGCAAGGACGGCGATCGCCGCAAGCCGTTGACGACCGGTCACATTCGATGCCATTCCGGCTCCTGTTCGCTGGCGCAGAGGTCAGTGCACACATCCCACCCGGCCGTGGCCGAGCAGGCAGGACACACACTAGTGCCGCTGCGCCCGTGCGCCAGAGGGCTGGGCGAGGATTCCCGGCCCGCGTTCGTTGCCGTGGCCGGGTACTGCCGCTGGGACCCGGTTGCAACTAGGCTGCCCGCGTGACGCAGCAGTGGGGGACGCAGGGCCAGCAACCCGGCCAGGGCGGTCAACAGTGGGGGCAGCCGGGCTGGAACCGGCCGACGCAGGCCTGGGGTGCGCCCGTGGCGGCGCAGCCGGGCTATCCGCAGCCACCGGCACCCGCCGGGTACCCGCCGCAGGCGCCCTACCCGCAGGCAGCCGCCTACCCGCAGGGCCAGTTCGGCCAGCCCGGCTACGGGCAGCCGGGTGGCTTCCCGCCGGCGAACCGTCCACAGGTACCGGGCGGCCCCCGGCGCGGCAACCCGTTCCGCGCCGTCCTGCTCGGGCTGGTCGTCGTTGTCGGCCTCGGCTTCTTCGCCATCTCCCTCGTGCAGTACCTCGGCGGCGGAAGCGACGGCCCTGTCGCGGGGCCGACCGGTTCCCAGACTGTCGAGCCGCCCGTCGCTGTCCCCGCACCGGACTTCTCCCCGCCCCCGGTTCCGGAGCCGGAGACCTACGGCGAGGCCACCGACTGGCTGACAGCCAACAGGGTGTACGACGAGACCGCTCCGATCCCCACCGACTGCGCCGTGCCGCAGATCGACATCACCACGGCTTCCGTCGCCGAGCTCACCGACCACCTCAACGGCCTGACCGCCTGCCTCTGGCGGGTGTGGTCGGGCCCCATGGAGTCGGCGGGCTTCCAGCTCCCCCGTCCGCCGGTGACGGTGTACACCGAGCCGATCACCACCGGTTGCGGCTCACTGGACGACGTGAACGCCGTCTATTGCGCCGCTGACCAGCACATCTACTACGCCAAGCCGCTGTACAAGATCTTCCCCGCCGACCAGCAGAAGGCGCCGTTCGTCATCGAGTCGGTGCTCGCCCACGAGTTCGGGCACACCATCCAGGCTCGCACGGGCATCCTGATCTCCTCGATGGCGTGGGAGCAGAAGTCGACCGGCGCTGCGGCGAAGGTGTTCTCCCGCCGGCTCGAGGTGCAGGCCGACTGCCTCGCGGGCATGTTCACGGTCGCCGTCGGCGGCTCCTCCGGGCTCAGCAACGACAACCTCTCGAACCTGCAGGACGTCATGTACAACCTTGGCGACGACGTGCTCACCGGCAAGGCCAACTACGACGGGGACCACGGGCTGGGCAAGTCCCGCAAGAAGTGGTTCACCACCGGACAGCAGAACTCCCAGATCGGCACCTGCAACACCTACACCGCGCCGGAGAGCGCCGTCCGCTGAGCCGGGTCAGTCGTCGCTGACCAGGGCTGTCGCTATGGCGGCGAGGCCCTCGCCGCGACCGGTGAGGCCGAGCCCGTCCGTCGTGGTCGCGGAGATGCTCACCGGCGCTCCGACGGCGGCCGAGAGGACGGCTTCCGCCTCGCCCCTGCGTTCGGCCAGCCGTGGACGGTTGCCGATCACCTGGACGGCGACGTTGAGCACCCGGAACCCCGCAGCGTTGAGCAGTGCGACGGTCTCGATGAGGAAGGCTGTGCCGCTGGCACCCGCCCATTCGGGCCGGCTGGTGCCGAAATTGCTACCGAGATCTCCGAGCCCTGCTGCGGAGAGCAGCGCGTCACAGGCTGCGTGCGCGGCCACGTCCCCGTCCGAATGCCCGTGGAGCCCGGCCGGTTCGCCGGGGAACTCCAGGCCCGCCACCCACAGCGGGACGCCGGGGGCGAAGGCGTGGGTGTCGGAACCGATACCGACCCTGATGCTCATGCGTGACTCCTGACGATGGCCTCTGCGAACAGCAGGTCGAGTGGTTCGGTGACCTTGAGGGCCTCACGGTCACCGGGGACGAGGGCGACCGGGTAGCCGAGGGCTTCGACGGCCGCAGCGTCGTCGGTGACCTGGAGGCCTTCGTCTGCGACCAGCCGGTGCGCCCGCTCCAGCACGTCGCGAGCGAACCCCTGCGGGGTCTGGACGGCGCGGAGGCGGCTCCTGTCGACCGTCGCCGAGCCGGTGGCCGTCACCTCGCGGATCGTGTCCACCACCGGGAGCACCGGAATGGCGGCCACGGCGCCGTCGGCCAGGGCCGCAATCACACGTCGCACCACCTCCCCCGGCACGAGCGCGCGGGCGGCGTCGTGCACCAGCACGTACCGCGCGCCGGCGAGGTCGGGATCGGCGGCGATGGCCGCCAGGCCGTTCAGTACGGAATCCTGCCGCTCCGCGCCACCCTGGACGCAGCGAGCGGGGATCGGTGAGCCGGCGACAACAGCGGCGAAGTCGTCGTCAAGGCCGGGGGCGATCACGATCACAGCGACGTCCACACCGCCCGCGGCAAGGCCTTCGAGGCTGTGGCTGACCAGGGGGCGCCCGTCGAGCTCACGCAGCGCCTTGGGGATGTCGCCGCCGAGACGGGAACCAGAACCGGCCGCCACCACGAGGGCGACGACCGGTTCCATATGAAGAAGTGTGCCGTTGGCAGGCTCAGGAAGCGAGCACCTCGTCGAGGAGCACCTCGGCGCGGTCCTCCGCGACCTTCTCAGCGAGCGCGAGCTCGGAGACCAGGATCTGCCGTGCCTTGGCGAGCATGCGCTTCTCGCCGGCAGAAAGGCCGCGTTCCTTCTCGCGGCGCCACAGGTCGCGGACGACCTCAGCCACCTTGAGCACGTTGCCGGAATGCAGCTTCTCGAGGTTCGCCTTGTAGCGGCGTGACCAGTTGGTGGGCTCCTCAGCGTGGGGTGCCCTCAGGACAGTGAAAACCCGTTCGAGACCGTCTGCGTCCACGACGTCGCGAACTCCGACGAGATCGAGGTTGCAGGCGGGAACGCGGACCACCAGATCGTTCTGGCCCACGATGCGCAGTACCAGGTACAGCTGGTCCTCGCCTTTTATCTTTCGGGTTTCCAGAGCTTCGATGACTGCCGCACCATGATTGGGGTAGACCACCGTTTCACCGATTGTGAACGTCATAACAGCTTTGACCACCTTTCCCGACTTCCAAGTCTAGCACGATCCCACTGACATCCGGTACGTCTCTCCTAGCCAGAGGCCCATTGGGGTCTTGACAGACAATCGGTTCTGTGCTTCCGACAAGGCCTGGGACCGACGTCAGAATCACTCCTTGCCAGACCCATGTGCAAACAACACAGGGCCTGCCGGGATTCCCGGCAGGCCCTGTGTCAGGCGTTGATCATGCGATCGCCGCAACCTCCTTCTTGGGCCACGCGGTCTTCATCGTGATCACTGCCGCCGCTGCGACGACAACGCCGGCGACAAGGCTGATCAGGAAGCCGAAGATGGCGAATGGCAAGGGCTGGAAGGCGAACAGGACGAAGATGCCGCCATGCGGTGCACGCAGGCCGACACCCAGCGCCATGCTCAGCGCGCCGGTCACCGCCCCACCGACCATCATGGACGGGATCACCCGCAGCGGGTCGCCTGCTGCGAACGGGATCGCGCCCTCGGAGATGAACGATGCACCCAGCAGCCAGGCCGCCGCGCCGTTCTCGCGTTCCACCTCGGTGAACAGCTTCTTGCGGACGACGGTGGCCAGCGCCATCGCCAGCGGGGGCACCATGCCGGCTGCCATGACGGCAGCCATGACGTTGAAGTTGGCAGCCGTCGCGGCAGACAGTCCGGCAGTTGCGAAAAGGTAGGCGGCCTTGTTCACCGGACCACCGAGGTCGAAGCACATCATCAGGCCCAGAACGATTCCGAGCAGGACGACGGAGGTGCCCGACATGCTGGTCAGGCCGTCCTGCATCGCCTTGGTGAGGTTGGCCAGCGGCTGGCCGAGGAGGAAGTACATCAGGCCACCGACGATGGCTGTCACGACCAGCGGGATGATCACGACCGGCATCAGGCCCGCGAGCCAGCGCTTCACCTTGAAGCCGGAGATCCACAGGGCGATCACGCCGGCGAGAAGGCCGGTGATCAGGCCACCGATGAAGCCGGCGCCGAGGGTGACGGAGATCGCGCCGCCGACGAACCCGGGGGCGATGCCCGGACGCCCGGCGAGGGCGTAGGCGATGTAGCCGGAGAGGGCGGGGACGAGGAAGCCGAAGGCTGCCCCGCCGATGGCGAAGAGCACGGCACCGAGGTAGTTGATCCCCGAAGCCCAGCCGGCAGCGATCGCGAGAGCGCCGATCGACTTGCCGCCGGTGATGCCGGCCTGGCAGGCGTCGGCACTCAGCCAGGTGAGGTCGGCGCAGGCGCGGGCCCCGTTGACGCCGGGCGAGAGGGCGATGTCGAAGCCACCGAACAGGAAGCCGAGAGCCAGCAGCAGACCACCTGCTGCGACGAACGGGATCATGTAGGAGACACCGGTCATCAGGGCCTGCTGGACGCGCTTCCCGATGCTGAGCTGCGAACCGCCGCCGGCACTCGCCGTGCCTGCGGAAGCCGTTCCGGCCACCTTGCGGGCATTGGGGTTGTCCGCTGCGACGAGCGCCTCTGCGACCAGCTTCGCCGGCTCGTTGATGGCCCGCTTGACGCCGGCCTCGATCACCGGGAGGCCGGCGAACCGCTCACGGTCACGCACCGGGACGTCGGTGGCGAAGATGGCGGCGTCCGCCCGTGCGATGAGCGCCGGGTCGAGCCATTCGACCTTGCCGGAACCCTGCGGCTCCACATGCATCTCGATGCCGGCAGCCTTGCCGGCCTGCTCGAGGCCGTCGGCCGCCATGAAGGTGTGCGCGATGCCCGTGGGGCAGGCGGTGACAGCGACGATGAGCTTGAACGGCGGCTCATTGCCGGACGCTGCGACCGTCGCTGCCGCTGCCGCTGCCGCCGGGGCGACGGCGGGCGCAGAGAGCTCGGCGCCTTCGGTGGCCTGGTTCACCAGGTCGACGATCTGCTGCGGGGTGGTGGCGCTGCGCAGGCCCTCAAGGAACTCCGAGCGCATCAGCGAGCGGGCCAGCATGGCCAGCAGGGTCAGGTGCGCATCGTCGGAGCCCTCGGAGGCTGCGATCATGAACGCCAGGTCGGCCGGGCCGTCTGCGGCGCCGAACTCGACCTTGGGGCTCAGCCGTGCGAAGGCGAGGGTGTTGGTGTGGACCGCTGCGGAGCGGCAGTGCGGGATCGCGATCCCGCCACCGAGGCCGGTGACGGCCTTCTCCTCACGGGCGAGGGCGTCTGCGGCCAGACCGGCCTCGTCGGCCCGTCCGGTCTTTGCGACGAGAGCTGCCATCGCATTGATGACCTCTGTCTTGGTGCTGCCGAGGTCTGCGTCCAGCAGGACGAGCTCGGATGTGATGAGCGGTTCGGACAACGTCGTTCCTTCTCTCTGGATGGGCACAGCGGGCAAGGTGGGCAGTGTCAGCCGACGTCAGTGACCGTGACGGCGGTGGTATTGAGTTGTTCGGGACGCGGGAGCGCCGTCCCGGCGAGGGAGGCAGCGGCCGAGCCGTAGGCGACGGCGAGCCGGAGGCGGTCCGGGGCGCTGAGGTCCCTTGTGTGGGCCAGCACGTAGCCGGCGACCGAGGAGTCGCCCGCACCGACGGTGCTGCGCAGGGTGATCGGCGGCGGGGTGGCGTACCAGGCGCCGTCGGCGGTGACCAGCACGGCGCCGGCGCCACCGAGGGTGGCCATCACGGCACCGACTCCCCTGGCGACGAGGGTGCGGGCAGCCTCGACGCAGGCGCTCGGGTCGCCGGCGGCGGCAGCGGCCTCGAGCAGTTCCGGGTCCGCCCCCGTGAGCTGGGCGAGCTCTTCGGAGTTGGGCTTCAACAGGTCGGGGGCCGCGTCGGGGAACTGCTCGGCCAGGGCCAGCAGCGGGGCGTCGGAGGTGTCGACCGCGATCCGGCAACCCCAGGGACGCAGCGCGCGCACGAGGTCGGCGTACCAGCCGGCCGGGACGCCGGGGGGAAGTGATCCCGACAGCACCACCCAGTCGGCCCGCTCGGACTCGAGGACGAGCAGGTGGGCCAGCTTCTCGATCGACTCGGCGTCGAGGCTGGGTCCCGGCTCGTTGATCTTGGTCGTCGTCCCGTCCGGCTCGGTGAGGGTGAGGTTGGTCCGGACGACCTCGGCGAGCGGCACCGTGCGGTACGGGACGCGGAGCTCGTCCAGGCCGTGCAGGATCGGGTCGCTGAGGCCGGCGGGGAGGATGGCGCGCACCGGGTGGCCGGCGGCATGCGCGACGCGGGCGACGTTGATGCCCTTGCCGCCCGGCTCGACGGTGACGGAGCTGACGCGGTGCACCTCGCCACGGGCCAGGGGCCGGTCGAGGCTGGCGGTGCGGTCCAGCGATGGGTTGGCGGTGAGAGTGACGATCATGCGACTACTACCTCGATTCCCGCAGCGGTGAGTTCTGCCCTGTCGTGAGCGGAGATGCCGTCGTCCGTGATCAGGACGTCGACGGCGGAGAGTGGTGCGAAGGTGACGAGGAGCTCGACACCCACCTTCGAACTGTCGGCGAGCACGATGACGCGGCGGGCGGTGGCGACCATGGCTTCCTTCACCGCTGCCTCGTCGGGGTCGGGGGTGGAGAACCCGTGACGGATCGTGACGCCGTTGGTGCCGATGAAGGCGACGTCGCAGCGCAGCCGTCCGAGGGCTGCAACGGTCTCGCCGCCCACCGTCGCCTGCGTGATGCCGCGGACGCGTCCGCCGAGGAGGTGCACCTGGGTGCCGGCGTTGCCTGCGGCGAGCTGTGAGGCGACCGGGACGGAGTTGGTGACCACCGTGCCCAGCGTCCCCGGCGGGACGGCTGCTGCGAGGCGCGCAACGGAGGTACCGGAGTCGAACAGCACCGTGGACCCGGGGTGGGGCAGGTACTTCAGCGCCGCCTGGGCGATGCGGGTCTTCTGCGCGACGAAGGTGGGCTCGCGGTCGGTGAGTGCCGTCTCGACGAGTGCGACGTTCTCCGCGACGACCGCGCCGCCGTGCACCCGGCGCAGGATGCCGCGCTTGTCGAGGGCGTCGAGGTCGCGGCGGATCGTTTCCGTCGTGACGTCGAACCGTGTCGCGAGGTCGGCGACTGACACCCGGTCGTACCGCAGCGCAAGGTTCACGATCGTGCGGTGCCGCTCCTCTGCGTACATCTGGACCCCTTCCGGGCAACATCCTTGTTGATATGTATTGTTTTACCCTGTTTTGAGTGGGATTGCAACCCCTGCCCGACACCGGCGTGTGGGAACTTGTTGGGAAAGTTGCTTACGTGTGTACTGCCAGCTTCTGGGCAGGGCTGAACCGGACGCGCGCCAGCGCGCCCGGAAGGCGTGATTTCAGAGGAAGCCGACCAGGGTGGGGACGGCTCTTCACTCGGTCCGGAACGAGCCGGCCGGAGGCCTACTCGCCGTAGGTGGTCTTGTCGGAGAACAGGCCGGAGACGCTCTCGCCGCAGTTGATGCGGCGCACGGCCTCGGCGAACATCGGGGCGACCGAGATCACGTTCAGCCGGTCGAGCCCGACCGGTGCGGGGACGGTGTTGGTTGCCACGATTTCCGTGATGTCCGTCTGGGCGTTGAGGCGCTCGAGCGCCTTGCCGGAGAACAGCCCGTGGGTGCAGGCGACGGAGATGGACTTCACGCCGTACTTGCGGACGGTGTCGATGAGCTCGATGACGGAACCGGCGGTGGCGATCTCGTCGTCCAGCATGATCACGTCCTTGCCCGCGACGTCGCCGACGATGGCGTCGATCACCACGGTGTCGTCGGCCAGCCGGCGCTTCGAGCCGGCAGCCATCGGCACGCCCAGCATGCGGGCGAAGTGGTTGGCGTCCTTCGCGTTGCCGAAGTCGGGTGAGACAACGACGGCATTGCTGAGGTCACGGTTGCGGTAGTGCTGGGCGATGACCGGCAGCGCGGTCAGGTGGTCGACGGGGATCGAGAAGAAGCCGTGCACCTGCTCAGCGTGCAGCGCCATGGTGAGCACCCGGTTGGCGCCGGCGGTGGCGATCAGGTCGGCGACGAGGCGTCCGCCGATGCTGATGCGCGGAGCGTCCTTCTTGTCCGATCGCGCGTAGGCGTAGTGCGGCATGACAACGGTGACATGGGCCGCGGAGGCACCGCGCGCCGCGTCCACCATCATCAGGAGCTCCATCAGGTTCTCCTGGGTCGGAGGCACGAGGGGCTGGACGATGTAGACGTCGCGTTGCCGGCAGTTGGCACGCAACTGCACCTGCAGGCAGTCGTTGGAGAAGCGCGAGAGCCGCGAGGCGGACAGCTCCACTCCGAGGATGCTGCACATCTCCTCGGCGAATTCCTTGTGGGCGTGGCCCGAGAAGACGGTGATATCAGTCACAGGGGGAACCCTAACCGCCACCCCGTCCCCGACTTGTCAGAATCTCATGCGCCCAGGGGCGGACGAGAGTCCGACAACTCGGTGCTACCTCAGCCGTTGAACTTGTAGCCGAGACCGCGGACGGTGACCAGCAGCACCGGATTCGCCGGATCGGTCTCGAGCTTGGCCCGCAGGCGCTTGACGTGCACGTCGAGGGTCTTGGTGTCCCCCACGTAGTCAGCGCCCCACACCCGGTCGATCAACTGGCCGCGGGTCAGTACCCGTCCGGAGTTGCGCAGCAGCACCTCGAGCAGCTCGAATTCCTTCAGCGCCAACTGCACCGGCGTGCCGCGGACGGTGATCTCGTGGCGCTCCACGTCCATCCGGACATCACTGGCCTCCACCACGTCGGCCGCGAGTTCGACGTCGGACCCGCGCCGCAGCACGGCCCGGATGCGGGCAACCAGCTCGCGGTGGCTGAACGGCTTGGTGACGTAGTCGTCTGCACCGAGCTCGAGTCCGACGACCTTGTCGATCTCGGTGTCGCGGGCGGTGACCATGATGATCGGCACCTGTCCACGGACCCGCAGCTGGCGGCAGACCTCCGTGCCGGAGAGGCCGGGCATCATCAGGTCGAGCAGCACGATGTCTGCGCCCTGACGGTCATACGCAGCGAGCCCTGCCGTGCCGTCGGCGGCCTCCGTGACTTCGAAGCCCTCCTTCTTCAGCAGGAAGCCGAGGGTTTCGCGGTAGTTGGCTTCGTCTTCGATGATCAGGACCCTGGTCATGCCGGGGCTCCTTCCTGGCTGCGTGGCAGCCTCAGGGTGAAGGTCGATCCCTGGCCGAGCTTGCTCCACACGGTGACCTCGCCGCCGTGGGCGTTGGCGACGTGCTTGACGATCGACAGGCCGAGGCCGGTGCCCCCGCTGGCGCGGCTGCGGTCGGTGTTGACCCGGTAGAACCGTTCGAACACCCGGGCCTGGTCGGCATTGCTGATGCCGATCCCGTTGTCGGAGACGCGGATCTCGACCATGTCGCCGACCCCGTGGCTGGTTACCGCGACGCGTGCTCCGGTCTCGGAGTAGGCGACGGCGTTCTGCACGAGGTTGGTAACGGCCGTCTCGAGCTCGTCGGTGTCGCCGACCACCTGCAGGCCCGATTCCGCGGCGAGCGAGAGGCTGATCCCGCCGGCTTCGGCGATCTCCCGGCAGCGCGCCACCGAAGACTCGAGGAGGCGGGTGACATCGACGTCGTGGGCAGCGAGAAGCGGGTCCTCGGCCTGCAGCCGGGACAAGGCGATGATCTGCGAGACGAGCTCGTTCAGGCGCCGGTTCTCCTTGGCCAGCTTGCCGAGGAAGGTGTGGACGGCTTCCGGGTCGTCGACCGCCGAGTCGGCAGCCTCTGCGAGCAGGCCGATGGCACCGATCGGGGTCTTCAGCTCGTGGGTGATGTTGGCGACGAAGTCGCGCCGGGTCTCGCTGAACCGCAGGTCTGCAGACCGGTCCTCGCCGATCACGACGGCCGCGCCGTTGCTCAAGGGCACCACCCGTACGGCCAGCTGGACGGCTGGGCTCGCAGGCCCTGCCGGCAGCCGCAGGTCGCGCTCGGTCGCCCGGCCCTGCACCCTGGCCTCTGCGACGAGGTCGACGATCTCCTTCGGGCCCAGTGAGGAGCCGCGGACGAGGCCGCATTCCTTTGCGAAGGTCGAGCAGGCCAGCACGGCGTCGGAGTCGGACACGACCGCGACGGCTGCACGCAGCGGGGCGAGTATCTCCGTGAGGTGTTGCCGCTCGACCACGCGTCCGGCCGAGCGGGCCATCGCGCGGTGCACCCAGACCCAGACGGCCAGCGCACCGAGCCCGGCACCCAACACCAGGCCCAGCAGGGCCGAAGCGATGGGCGTCATGCTTCGGATTCTAGGGGCCGCCCGAGCGCCCGGATCACCCGTTCGGGCCCGGGACGGGCGAACTTGGCCCAAGGTTCACCGACTGTTCACCTTTCGTTGGCACAGCCGCGGGTCACAGGGCCCGACGGGGATCTAGCCTGTGGACGGGACAATTGCGCCGGACCTTCGGCGACCCGGGACGGAAGAGGCCGATGCGCGACAACTACCACGAGAGCCTTGAGAGTGTGGTCACCGATCTGGTCGGCATGAGCGAAGCCGTGCAGGTCGCGGTCAGCCTCGCCACCGTCGCACTGCTGGAGGCCGACTTGGCCACGGCGGAGCAGGTGATCTCCGCCGACGCCCGCATCGACGAGCTGCACGACCAGCTCGAGGCCCGCTGCTTCTCCCTGCTCGCGCGCCAGGCGCCGGTTGCCGGGGAGTTGCGGACGGTCGTCGCGGCGATGCGGATGATCGCCGACCTCGCCCGCATGGGCGACCTGGCGGCCCATGTCGCGAAGATCGCGCGGCTGCGCTACCCCGAGCACGCCGTCCCCGAGGGACTTGTGCCGAACTTCACGCTGATGGCGCGGGTGGCCGAGGAGATGGTGCAGACGGCCGGACGCTCGCTGCGCGAACGCAACGCCCATGACGCCGGCCGGCTCGCCGACAGCGACGACGAGATGGACGAGCTGCGCAAGAGCCAGTTCCGGGTGATGCTCAGCAAGGACTGGCCCTACTCGGTGGAGGCGGCCGTCGACGTCGCCCTGTTGGGCCGCTACTACGAGCGCATCGCCGACCACGCCGTGATCATGGCGAGCCGTGTCATTTACGTGATCACCGGCCTGCTTCCCGAGGGCGAGAACTGGCCCGTCGCCTGACGCACGCCCAGGACGCCGTCCCCAACCCCACACCAGCCAAGCTGTGACTTTTTCGCCGTTGTCGGCGAATCAGTCACAGCTTGGCTGCTGAGTGGGGCAGGGCGGCGGCGAGGGCCTGTTGCCAGAGGGTGAGGTCGACGTCGCTTGCTTCGCGGAGGAGCGCATCGAGGACGAGGCCGTCGAGCATCGCGACCAGCGATCGTGCCTGCGGTGGTGCCACGCCGGCCCCGACCAGCTGGTCGACGAACACCTGCCGGCCCTGGAGCACCGTCGCTCGCAGACCCTCGTCGCGGGACCCCATCAGCATCAGCTCGTAGCGGGCCCGCGCGATCGGCGCGTCCGGGCCGAGCCAGCGGCGCACGACATCCTCGACCGGCTCGTCGCGCGGCACCTCGCGGGCCAGGAGTCCGTCGACCAGAGCGTGGCGCAAGCCGTCCAGCCCGCCGAAGTGGTGCCGGACGCTGCCGTGCGGCACGCCGGCCCTTCCCTCCACCGAGCGGACGGTGACGCCGGCAGCACCCTCGTCTGCCAACAGGGCGAGACCAGCATCGATGAGGCGCTCCGGTACCGGTTTCTCCATATGGAGAGGATAGGGCTAGCATTCTTCTCCATGTGGAGAACATCCTTGACGGCAGCAACCGGGAAGCGGATCGCCCTCGCTGTGGCACTGAGCCTTGTCGCCATTGCCGCTGCGCCGGTCGTCATGGGTCCGGCCTACGCCCAGCTGCAACCGCGGCTGGGGCCGTTCACGATCTTCATCGTCGAGGTGCTGTACGCCCTGTTCATCGACTTCCCGCTAGCGGCGCTCTATGTCGCGCTCGCCACGCTGTGGGCTGGACCGCCGCGCAACGCCGCCCGGTCAGCCCTCGCGTTCACAGCAACCTTCTTCGTGCTCATCCTGCTGGTGATCGCGGCGGCTCCGCTGAACGACCTTCTCGCCTACTGGGCGCTCGCCGACACCTTTCCCGCTGCCGTAGCAGCAGCGCAGGAAGCGCTCGGGCCAGTGACCTACGCGGTGCTGATCTTCCAGTTCATCGTGTTCGACCTCACCCTGTGCGCGGCCGGCGGCCTGGTGGGCTTCGCCCTCACCGGCCGCACCCTGACCACCGCGCCCGGATGCTGAAGACACACAAGCTGTGAGTTGTCCGCCGTAGTCGGCGAAAACTCACAGCTTGTGGGTGTTGCAGGAGGTGAGGGCTACTTCTTGCCCTGGTTCTTCACGGCCTCGATGGCTGCCGCGGCAGCGGCGGGGTCGAGGTAGCGGCCGCCGGGGGTGACCGGACGCAGGTCGTCATCGAGCTCGTAGGCCAGCGGGATCCCGGTGGGGATGTTCAGGCCGGCGATGTCGGCATCGCTGATGCCGTCCAGGTGCTTCACGAGAGCGCGCAGCGAGTTGCCGTGGGCGACGACGATGGTCACCTTGCCGTCGCGCAGGTCGGGGACGATCGAGTCGTACCAGTAGGGCAGCATCCGGACGACGACGTCCTTCAGGCACTCGGTCAGCGGACGGGCCTCCGGCGGCAGGAACGCGTAGCGGGCGTCGTCGAACTGGGTGAAGGTGTTGTCGGCCTCCAGCGGCGGCGGCGGGGTGTCGTAGGAACGACGCCACAGCATGAACTTCTCCTCGCCGTAGGCCTCGAGGGTCTCGGCCTTGTTCTTGCCCTGGAGGTTGCCGTAGTGGCGCTCGTTCAGCCGCCAGGAGCGACGCACCGGCACCCAGTGGCGGTCGCAGCCGTCCAGCGCAAGGTAGGCGGTGTGGATGGCGCGACGCAGCACCGAGGTGTGCACCACATCGGGCAGCAGGCCCTCGGCCTTGAGCAGCTCTGCGCCGCGCTTGGCCTCGCCCACGCCCTTCTCGTTGATGTCGACGTCCACCCAGCCGGTGAACAGGTTCTTGGCGTTCCATTCACTCTCACCGTGGCGGAGCAGGATCAGCGTTGATGTCATGGATCCGAGCCTATCGGCCCTCGGGGGTGGCGGCTGCCCTGTGTTCGGGGCTGGCAGAATCAGCGACATGACTCAGCGTGGGATAGCAGTGGTGACCGGTGCCAGCAGCGGGATCGGAGCCGCAACCGCAAGGAGGCTCGCAGCAGAGGGCTTCGACGTGATCTGCGCTGCCCGGCGCACCGACCGCATCGAGGCGCTGGCCGCCGAGATCGGCGGACGGGCCCTGCGTTGCGATGTGACGGACGACGCCGACATCGCGGCCCTCGCGGCGGAGGTCGGCCCTGAGCTCGCCGTGCTCGTGAACAATGCCGGCGGAGCCTTCGGGCTGGAGCCGGTGGCCAGCGCGGACACCGACGCCTGGCAGAAGATGTTCGCCGTCAACGTGATCGGCACGGAGAAGGTCACGCGCGCCCTTCTGCCGGCCCTTGTCGCCGCACGGGGAGCCGTGGTCTTCGTCACCTCCGTCGCGGCGGACGGGCCGTACGAGGGCGGTGCCGGCTACTGCGCAGCCAAGGCTGCCGAGCGAATGATCGCCGGCACCCTGCGGCTGGAGTTCTTCGACAAGCCGGTGCGGATCACCGAGATCAGCCCCGGCATGGTGGCGACGGAGGAGTTCTCCCTCACCCGCTTCGGCGGCGACAAGGATCGTGCGGACGCGGTCTACGACGGCGTCCCCAACCCGCTGGTCGCCGACGACGTCGCCGAAGCGATCACCTGGATGGCCACGCGTCCGGCCCACGTGAACATCGACCGCCTGACCATCCGTCCGGTGGCCCAGGCAGCCCAGCACAAGGTGTTCCGCGGCTCCTACAGCTGACCCCGTCCCCGACTTGTCAGAATCTGGTGCGGCTATGGGCGAACGAGATTCTGACAAGTCGGAGGGTGTGGGGGTCAAATTCGTCCAAGCCGGGCGCGGTGAACAGCCACTACCGTCCCCGCATGGACGTGGATGCCGCAACCCAGACGATGATCGACAACATCCCCGCGAAGACCGGGCGCGCGCTGGCCGACTGGTTCGACGTGCTGGACGCCGCCGGGCTGCCCCAGCACGGCACGGCGATGGCCCTGCTCAAGGACGGCCACGGCATGACGCACGGCTACGCCAACCTGATCGTCACGCTGCATCGAAGGCGTGGCGCCAGGACCGGACCGGCCGACCTGATCGATGCGCAGTACGCAGGCGCCAAGGCAGGCCTGCGGCCGCTCTGCGATCGGCTGCTGGCCGCAGCGAGCTCGCTCGGCAGTGATGTGGAGGTCGCGCCCAAGAAGACCTCCGTATCGCTCCGCAGGGCGAAGCAGTTCGCGCTGATCGAAGCCCCCAGCCGCACTCGGGTCGCCCTCGGCCTCAACCTGCGTGGCACCGAAGCGGGCGGACGGCTGCTCGCCGCAGGCGGGATGTGCACGCACCGGGTGGACGTGGGCAGCCTGGACGACATCGATGAGGAGCTCCTCGGCTGGCTCCGGGAGGCCTACGACCGGGCCGGGTGACTCACGCCCCGGACGGGATCGCATCGAGCGGAACGAAGCTGGCAGCGGAAGGCCCGAATTCGGCCACGCGCCGCCGGTACTCCGTAGGCGTCCAGCCGCTGTAGCGGTGAAAGGCGCGGACCACGTGCGCCTGGTCGTAGTAGCCACCGAGGGGCGCAAGGCCGGCCCAGTCGGTGGGTCCCGGCAGCGAGACAGGGCCCGTCACGAAGCGATGGAACCGCCACAACTGCGCGTAGTCCCGGGGAGTCACCCCGGTGGCGCGCCGGAAGCGGGCGATCAGCGTGCGGTGCGAGACCGGCAGGTCGGCGGCGAGGTCGCCGATCGAGCGCTCGGCGTCGGCCTCGAGAGCAGCAAGGGTCGCCTCGACCACCGGGTCGGGGCGCCACCCGGCACCCGTGCGCAACAGGGCGGAGGAGGCCAGCCCCAACGCCTCGTCAGGGGAAGCGGCCGCCCTCAGCTCGCCGACCAGCGCTTCGATGTCGGCGACCACCTCGCCGGCAGGGCGGACGCGGCCGGCGAGCTCCGTGCCGGGCAGTGCAGAGATCGCGCCGAGCCCGCCCGGACGTACCTCAACAACCACCTGCCGGATCACCGGCGGCGAGGCGATCACCAGGTACTCGGACTGGATTCCGGAGACGAACGCGTCCGCAGCCGGAGTGGCCGCCCCGGAGCGGTCGAACATCCGGTAGGGCTCGGAGAGGTTGACGATCAGGTGCATGGCCGGCTGCGGCAGGATCTTCTCGTACGGGCGTTCCCTTGCCACCTCGAGGTACCAGAGCCGCGCGATCGCCGACTCCAGCCCGGGGGGCGCCGGCCGTTCCTGGTAGATCATGGAGCCGCCAGCCCGGGCGCGGCCCGGCGGCGGGCGACCTCGATGATGGCGCTCTCGTTCGCATCGCCGAGACCGGACGCGAGCAGGTCGTCGAGGCCGTCGAGCGCAACCTTGCCGAACGGCGCACCCACGCCCAGTTCCTCGGCGAGGGCCATCGCGTAGGCGGCGTCCTTGCGCCGCAGGCGTCCGGAGAACACGACGTTCTCGCCATGGTCGGACGCGGCCATGCGCCGGCTGTTGCGCACCACCTGCGGGCTGGCGGCCTGCCCGAGCGCCAGCGCAGCCACGACCTGGTCGAGGTCGAGCCCCGCCCGTTCGGCGACGGCGAGGCCCTCCGCGACCCCGGCGATCTGCACGGCACCGATCAGGTTGACGATCAGCTTGTAAGCGGTGCCGGCGCCGACCGGGCCGAAGTGCAGGATCTGCTCAGCGAGCGGTTCGAGGAACACCGACGCAGCCGCCAGGTCGGCGGCATCGGCACCGACCAGCAGGGTCAGCCGTCCGGCTGCTGCCGCTTCCGGGAGCCCTGTCACGGGGGCGTCGATGTAGCGCAGCCCGGCCTCACCGGCAGCGCGGGCGAGTTCCCGTACGCGGGGGGCGGAGACCGTCGAGCACTCGATCGCGAAGGCGCCCGAAGGGAGTCCGGCAAGGGCGCCGTCCGGCCCGCCCCAGACCCCACGAGAGGCCTCGTCGTCGCTGACCATCACGATCGCGGCCGCTGCACCGGCGGAGGCCTCCGCGGGCGTGGCAGCCAGGACGGCGCCGGCACCGACCAGGGCGTCCGCCCTTGCAGGAGTCCGGTTCGCGACCACAACTTCGTGGCCTGCGGCGAGCAGCCGTCCCGCCATCCCCGAACCCATGCGGCCGAGGCCGATCATCGCAACGCGTGCCATGCCCGGCACCCTATCCGCAAGACAACAGCGACCCGCCCCCGAAGGGACGGGCCGCCGTTCAGGCTTCGTCAGGCTCAGCCAGCGAGAAGCTCAGGCTCAGCCGGCAATCGATCAGTCGAGCTCGATCAGGCCTTCTCCGGCCTGGACGGCCGTGCCCTTCTCGACGAGGATCCGGGCCACGGTGCCAGCCTTCGGCGCAGTGATCTCGGTCTCCATCTTCATGGCCTCGAGGATGAGCAGCACCTGGCCGGAGGCGATCTCCTCGCCCTCTTCCACGAGCACCTTCGCCACCGATCCGGCGAGCGGAGCGACAACGGCGTTCGCGGAAGCAGCCTGCACGGACGCGGTGGTCGGTGCGACCAGCGAACCGCTGCCGCCGCCGATCACAATGGCGCCGAGCTGCGGGGCCTCCTGCTCCTCGACGTCAACCTCGATGTCGTAGTGGACCCCGTTGACAGTCACTTTCAGTTTCATTGGTGTTCCTTCTCAGCGCGTGTACAGCGGGTGGTGGGTGTGCTGGGCGCGGCGGGTGTTCGACGTCCAGTTGCGTCCGGTCGTGAAGTGCCGCTGACGACGCTTGGCCCTGTGCCCGAGATAGGCGGCCACCGCGGCAGCGATAGCGATCAGGGTTTCCTCGGGCACGTCAGAGGTCCGGAGCTCCAGCCCTTTGATCTTGATCTCGAGCCCATCGATCCGCTCGGTGAGCGACTTGACGAGCTCCAGCAGTTCCGCATCCTGGGACATGGCGATCACACCGGCCCGAGGCCGTGCTTCTTGGCCGGCCGCAGCTCGCGCTTGGAGGCCAGCAGCTCGAGAGCCATGGCAACCTTGCGACGGGTGTCGCCCGGATCGATGATGTCGTCGACCAGGCCACGGGAGGCCGCCATGAACGGCGTCGAGAACGTGCTGCGGTAGGCCTCGACGAGTTCTTCGCGCTTGGCGTCGGGATCATCGGCAGCGTCGATCTCGCGCTTGAACACGATCGAGGCTGCACCCTCTGCACCCATCACGGCGATCTCTGCCGTCGGCCAGGCGAACACCTTGTCAGCGCCGAGGTCCTTGCAGGCCATGGCGATGTAGGCGCCGCCGTAGGCCTTGCGCAGCACAACGGTGATCTTCGGGACGGTGGCAGCGGAGTACGCGTACAGCATCTTCGCGCCGTGGCGGATGATGCCGCCGTGCTCCTGGGTGACGCCGGGCATGTAGCCGGGGACGTCGACCAGGGTGACGATCGGGATGTTGAAGGCGTTGCAGAACCGGACGAACTTGCTCCCCTTGTCGGAGGAGTTGATGTCCAGCACACCGGCCATGTGGTTCGGCTGGTTCGCGACGATGCCGACGCTGCGACCGTTGATCCGGGCGAAGCCGACGACGATGTTCATCGCGTAGGCGGCCTGGACCTCGAGGAAGTCGCCGTAGTCGACGAGCTTGGCGATCACCTCACGGACGTCGTAACCCTGCTTGCCGTCCGCCGGAACGACGTCGTGCAGCGACGGGTCGTACTCGACGCTGTAGTCGCCCTCGACCATCGGGGCGTCCTCGGAGTTGTTCGCAGGCAGGAAGCTGAGCAGCTTCTTGGCGATCAGGATCGCCTGCGCGTCATCGTCGGCAACGAAGTGGTTGACGCCGGAGACGCTCATGTGGGCGTCGGCGCCACCGAGGCGATCGGCAGTGACTTCCTCGCCGGTGACCTGCTTGATGACGCTGGGCCCGGTGATGAACATGTGGGCCTTGCGGGTCTGGATGACGAAGTCGGTCAGGGCCGGGGAGTACGCGGCGCCACCGGCGCAGGGTCCGGCAATGATCGAGATCTGCGGCACCACACCGGAGAGCAGGACGTTGGCGTAGAACACCTTGCCGTAGCCGGAGAGCGAGTCAATGCCCTCCTGCACCCGGGCGCCTCCGGAGTCGTTGATGAAGACGAAGGGCGTGCCGTTCTCCAGCGCCGCCTTCATCATCTCGACGACCTTGATCGAGTGCGTCTCGCCCGCGGACCCACCCATGACGGTGAAGTCCTGGCTGGCCAGGTGCACCGGGCGTCCCAGCACGGTGGCTGTGCCGGTGACGACACCGTCCGCCGGCATGTCCGCGGTGTCCATGCCGAAGGTGACCGTGCGGTTCTTGCGGAACAGCCCGATCTCCTGGAA
>JAOATP010000058.1 GCA_030158185.1 Propionicimonas sp. | reverse complement strand
TCGTCAGCAGCGAGTTGGTGGCCGAGTGCCGCAGCCGCTCGACCTCCTCGTTGAGGGAGGAGTCCTTCTCGATGTAGGTATCGGTCTGGGGGACGTACGCCTCGGGCTGGTAGTAGTCGTAGTAGGAGACGAAGTACTCGACGGCGTTCTCCGGGAAGAACTGCCGCAGCTCGTTAGCGAACTGCGCTGCAAGGGTCTTGTTGGGCTGCATCACCAGCATCGGCCGCTGCACCCGCTCCGCCAGCCAGGCGATGGTGGCCGTCTTGCCGGTTCCCGTGGCGCCGAGCAGCACGACGTCCTGCTCACCGGAGTTGATGCGCCGTTCGAGCTCGGCGATGGCGGCCGGCTGGTCGCCGGCGGGCTCGAAATCGGCCACCACCTTGAAGGGGGCGAGCTTGCGCTGCACATCGGTCACTGGTCGCACGCTGACGAGCATAGGCCGACCCTCGGACAGTCCCGTCGACCGGTGCAGGGCTGACGGCCCGGGAGCCCCGGGCCGTCAGCTCGAGGTCAGCCCTGGGACTGCGTGGTCAGCACCACTCCGAGCATCTGGTCGATGTCGGTGAAGGTGGCCTCCGGGGTGTCCTTGGTGAAGAGCATCGTCGTGATGGTGGAGAGCCCGTCCGTCGTCCGCACAGCGGCGAAGCTGACCACCAGCATCTGCTGGCTCTTCCCGTTCGAGGTGGAGACGTAGGCAGCCGGGCAGCTCGCGAGACCGAGGTTCTTCAGCGAGATCTCCTGGTCCTTCGGCTCACCGAACTTCGCCCCCGGCGCCTCGGCCAGCACCTGCCGGTTGAAGGCGTCGCAGAGCTGACCGGGGTTGGTGCCCTTCTTCTGCTGGAGCACCCTTGTCACGACGACAGCCTTGCCGTTGCTCACCGATACTGCTCCGGGAGCCTGCTCCTGAACCTCCCAGCCGTCGGCCGGCAGGAACAGCACGCCGTTACCCAGGTCGATCGGGCCGGTGGACGGGGTGGTCGGCTGGGTTGTCGGAGCTGTCGTGGGAGCCGTGGTGGGTGCCGTCGTGGGATCGGTGGTGTCGGTGGGCACCGTGGGCTGGACGCTCGCCGTCGCGGTCGGCACCGGGCCGGGCGACGGCGTCACGGGGTCGACCGTCGGGGTCGACCGGTTGGACATCATCAGCATCACGCCGCCGGCGATGACCAGCAGTGCCACAGCACCGCCGACGATCAGCAGGATCTTCGACGACGACGCCCGTCCCGACGGAGGTGTCGGCTGGCCGGGATATCCGGCCGTCGCCGGCCCCTGCTGACGGTACGGCTGCTGGCCCTGGAAGGCCGGCTGCCCCGGGTAGGGCTGCTGGCCCTGGTAGGCGGGCTGGCCCGGGTAGGGCTGCTGCGGCTGGCCAGGGTAGGGCTGCTGCTGCCCCTGGTAGACCGGCTGCCCCGGGTAGGGCTGCTGCGGGTAGGGCTGCGTCGGCTGCTGGCCGGGGTAGGGCTGCTGCGGGTAGCCCTGGGGTGCGCCCGGAGCCTGCTGCGGGGGCACGGGAGGCTGCTGCGGGACCTGCGGCTGGCCGCCGGGAACCTGCGGGCCGGTGGGAGGCGTCTGGGTCATTTCTCCTCCTCCACATCCGACTCGTCCACCGGCGGAGGCGTCTGCTCCTCAGCGGGCTCTGGAGGTGGCGCGTCGCCGGCGACCGACGAGGCCCTGGCCGTTGCCGCCATCGCGGGTTCCTTCGCGCGTGCACGCATGGAGACCCCGCAGGCGCTGCAGAAGGCGGAACCGGGAAGCAGGGGCATCTCGCAGCGCACGCAGAAGCCCATCTCGATCGCTTCCGCCTGGTCGGATCGTGCCGCCGCCTCGAGGGCACCTTCCATGAGGCCGGCCTGCAACACCGTGCGCAGCCTGATGATCAGCCCGCCGAGGATCAGGAGTCCCCACATCACCTGCAGGGGCAGCGCGACGTTCGGGCTGCCGACGTAGCCGAGCAGGTAGATGCCGGTCGCGTAGAGGACGTTCGCCCCGATGGCGAGGCCGACGCCACCGAAGTAGCGCGGCGTGTACCCGTCGTAGCCCTTGCCGAGACCGGAGAACTCCGCGACGGCGAGGCCGGTTGCCGTGCCCATCACGAGAGGCTTCACGAAGCCCTCGAGGAAGACGAGGGAGGCGAACTGCGCGGGCTGGGGCGCCACGAGACCGCCGGTCAGCAGCGCCCAGTGGCGCACGAGGGTGTCGAAGCAGGCGTAGGCGACACCGCTGATCACACCGAAGGTGACCCCGTCCATCAGGTCGTCGAACGCCGGACGGCTGGCGAGGAGCACCGGGCCGACCTGCCGGATCAGCTCGCCGACCACCGGCACGAGGATCGCGAGGACGAGGAACGTTCCCCACTGGGGGCCGCCCATCAGGTCGCCGTCGGGGCCGCGCAGCGTGGTCGTCAATGGCAGCAACCCGGTCCAGAGCAGGGTGAAGAGTGCTGCGGCGACACCGGTCAACCCGAAGGCCAGTCCCACGACGGCCAGTGGCTCGTCCTCCCACAGGTTCACGTCGTAGAGATAGGTGATGTACACGATCGGGATCGCGAACGCTGCGATCAGGACGGCGATCGGCATCGCACCGAAGATCGCCGCGACGAGGGCGGCGACGAGGGTGATGGTGAAGGCCGTCCGGTAGGTCTGCGGGTGGCGTCCGGCTTCGCGCGGCATGATCGAACTGATCAGGGCGAAGGACGCGACCGGTTCATCCGGCTGGACGGCGAAGCGGCGACGGCCCCGTTCGTCCCCGGGGACCAGGTCCTGACCGCAGTGGTGACAGAAATGTGCTACCTCGGGAACCGGGGATTGGCATCGTGAACAATGCATGAAAGGCCTCCTGCGTTGCCGTTGGGCACAGCATAGGGGCCGTTGGGTCGCCCACGTCCATACCTGCGGAGTGGATGATTTCCGGCTACGCGCCGGCGCTTTCCCATTCGGCCCACAATCGGTCGACGGCCGCGGCGAGGTCATCCAGCGTCCCGTTGTTCCGGAGCACGACGTGCGCTGCGGCGAGGCGTGCTTCGCGACTGGCCTGGGCCCCGAGCCTCGCCAGAGCTTCCGCCTCGCTCAGGCCGTCGCGCCGCACGATCCGCGACAGCTGCACCTCAGGGTCGACATCGACGACGACGACCTGGTCGAAGTTGCCCTGCTGACCGGTCTCCACCAGCAGCGGGATCACCTGGACGACCACTGCACCCGGAGGGGCCGCAGCCGTCAGCGCGGCCGCCCGCGCACGGACGGCCGGGTGGATGATCGCCTCGAGGTCGCGCCGGGCGACCGTGTCGGCGAAGACGATCCTGCCGAGCGCCGCGCGGTCGAGCGAGCCGTCTGCACGCAACACGTCCGGGCCGAATCGGTCGGTGACGGCGGCGAGGCCGGGGGTTCGGGGAGCAACAACTTCGCGAGCCAGGACGTCAGCGTCGACGATGGTTGCGCCATGCTCCGCCAGCAATTCAGCTACAAGGGATTTGCCTGATCCGATTCCACCGGTAAGACCGACGAGCATCAGAAATCCCCACTCAATTCATCAACCATTTCCTGCGACTCGGTGGAGATCGGTGATGACAACTTTGCGGTGAGGACGCGGACGACAAGCAGGCCGCTTCCCTGGTCGTCGATCCAGAGCTCGCTCAACAGGCGGGCGGCCTTCCCCTGGAACTTCCCGGAGCCGTCCATCGTTGCGTGCTGGAGGTCGGCCGACGAGCGGTCGACCGGGTCGCCGATCTTGCCGCTGAAGCCCGTGCGGTGGCGCTTGGCGAGACGGGCGATCTCCTCGACGGCGAGCGTCGACGTTGCTGTGTCGATGCTCACGGCCGTCAGCCGGTTCGCCCCGTTGACCACCTCGACGGGCCCACTGCCGTCGTCCTGCACGGTCCAGCCGGACGGGGCCGTGGCCGTGTAGCTGCCGACGGAGAAGCCCTCCTCGGACGGACCATCATCCACGGGGTCGTCGGGGTCCTCGGTGTACTCCGTGTAAGGGTCCTCCGGAAGGTCCCCCTCCATGTCGCCCATGCGGCCGAAAGACGCGCTGTTCGCTGCCATGGCGCTGAAGATGATCCCGGCGACCGGAATGCCGATCACCAGCCCGAGCACTGCCCGTCGAGGAGTCCCACCACCCACCGGCGGGGGCGGGATGGTGTCCGGAACGTAGGGGTGCACGACGGGAGTGTCCCGTTCCGGGGTCGCGCTGTCGTCCGGCGGGTAGTTCTCGTACCGGACGGGCGGCTGGGTCACGGGCGTGTCTCCTTGGGGGTGCCAGGTGGCTCCCAGCATGGCAGACCACGCCGGGAGTCCGGCCGCAGGACTCAGAAGTCGATGGTCAGTTCGTCGACCATTTCCTGCGCCTGTCCAGAGATCTCTGAGTCGGCCTTCGCCGTGATGGTGCGCGTGGTCAGGACGCGCTTCACGTCGGCGGAGGACCGGTCGACAGGATAGGCGAAGGTCCCGACGAACCCGTCGGCGATGGCAGGAAGCCCGACCCGACCTCACAGCGGATACGCGAGGAAGAACTCGCGAAGCATGGCATACGCTCCACGTTCAGCCTCCGATCCTGACATCGCTGTCAGGATCTCGACGACGAGGAGCGAGTCGCCATACAGCGGGTCGATCCACAGGTAGGAATCCATGCGGGCCTTCTTCCCGCGCACGGTCCCGTCGGCCCCGAGGGTGGCGAAGCGGTATTCGTCGATCGTCACGTAGTGGTCGTCGAGGCGGACCTTGCCCTTGAACGCACCGAGTCGGGTCCTGGTCAACGGACCGATCAGGTCCTCCGCCTTGTCGGTCTCGGCAGCGAAGAACTGATAGGCGACGACGCTGTTCGTCCCGTTGCTGAGACCAGCCTCGTCCGCCCTGTTGTCGTAGATCGTCCAGCCCTTGGGAACGGTTGCGGTATGTCCCCCGACGTTCACCCGGTTCGCGAAAGGAGTCCATGAATCCGTGGGTGTTGGACTCTCGTCCGGGACCGGGCTCGTCGATGCGCTCGCCGCGGGGGTGGTCACCGGGTCGGCTGCGGCTGTGGCTTCTGCGGAAGGTGACGGCGATGACGTCCGGCTCATCGCCGCGAGGCCCAGTGACAACACGGGGACCCCGATCAGGAGCCCGATAGCGACGCGTCGCCCGATGTGTGAATCGGTCGGGGGCGGCAGCACAGCCCTGCGAGGAAGCTCATCGTTCGGTTCCTCGAAGCCCGAAGCCCCTGGGTCCGCCTCGGGCGGGTAGTTGTCGAACCGGGTGGGCTCCTGGCTGGTCACGGGGTGCTCCTGTGGGCAATGTCCGTCCAGCATTGCAGAACCCCGACAAACGCAACGTGCCCCCCAGCAATCTGGGGGGCACGTTGTGACTTGCGCTACCGGTCAGCGACCGCCGGTGAGCTTCTCCCGCAGCGCCTGCAGCGCCTCGTCGGAAGCCAGCGAACCCTCGGGGGCAGCATCGTCTGCTGCGCTCCCGGAGGAGTAGGCGGCGGTGTTGGCGTCGGTGACCGCAGCCTGCACGTCGGCAGCCTCGGCCTCCTCGACCTGCTTCTTGTGGGCTTCCCAGCGGGACTGCGCCTCGGCGTACTGCTGCTCCCACGCGCGCTGCTGGGTCTCGAAGCCCGGCTTCCACTCCTGGGTCTCCGGATCGAAGCCCTCGGGGTAGATGTAGTT
>JAOATP010000057.1 GCA_030158185.1 Propionicimonas sp. | reverse complement strand
AGGCTGCCGTCGCTGCGTAGTACACGGTGGCACGGGACGAACAGGGCGGGGGCGTTGGTCGCGCAGATGCTGGCAGCGGCGCGGACGGCCGCAGGGTTGCCCAGCTCGCCGGCGAACGCGGCGTAGCTCAACGGCGCTCCCGGCGTGATGCGACGCAGCCGCTGCCAGCCGCGCTCGCGCCAGTCCGAGCCGTGCTGCTCGACGGGCACAGCGTCCACGGCGGCAAGGTCGCCCTCGTAGTAGGCGGCAACGGCGGCAGCAGGGCCGGCGACGTCGGGGTCGTCGGAGCCGACGACAGACACCTCGGCCGGACGATCTTGCGGACGCAGCCGCGCCAGCACGGCCTCGGGATCGGCCGTCCAGCCGGACGCGAGCACGACGCCGCCGGAGGCCAGCAGGGTGAACGGGCCGTCGGGGGTGGTCACGGTGGTCAGCTTCATTTCTCTCCAATCCTGGCGAGGCTTGCTCGCCACAGGTGCAGGCTGGCGTAGGAGCGCCAGGGGGCGATGTGCGTGCCCCACGCAGCGAGCTCGCGGGGGTGGTCGGGTAGGCCGAGGCGGCGGGCGCCCGTCCGCAGGGCGACATCGCCGGTGGGCAGCACGTCCGGGTTTCCGAGGACGCGCATCGCCACGTAGTTGGCCGTCCACTCACCGATCCCACGGACGGCGACCAGGCGGTCGTGCTGGGCGACGGGGTCGTCGGCGTAGTCGAGGTCGAGCTCGCCGGAGGCCAGCAGCCCGCAGATCGCGACGATGTTGTCGATCCGGGCACGCGGTCCCACCAGCACCTCGCGACCGCGTTCGGCCACCTGGGCAGCGGTCGGGAACAGGGTGGTCAGGCCTTCCGGAGCCACCGTGACCGGGGTGCCGACGGCCACGGCGAGCCGCGCCAGCTGCGTCCGGGCGGCAGCGACGGAGATCTGCTGGCCCACCAGCGCACGCAGCAGCATCTCGTGCGCGTTCACCGCGCCGGGCAGCCGGATACCGGGAGTTGCCGCGACCGCTGCCGCCAGCGCCGGCTCGCGTCCGACGGCCTCGTCGATGCCGACCGGGTCGGCGTCCAGGTCGAACAGGCGGCGCACGCGCCAGATCAGCGACGGCAGGTCGCTGAGCGCGGACAGTCGCGCCGTGAGGCGCAGCCGCTCACCCTCGGGCTCCACCTCGAACGTGGCGGGCCCGCCGGGCAGCAGGAGCGTCCGGGCGTAGGACTTCGCGCCGGCGAGTTCGACGCCCGGCACCGCCCGTGCAGCCAGCCAGCCGAACACCCCCGCAGCGTCGAACGGCTGCCGGACGGGCAGGACGAGCCTGATCCCCGTCCCCATCCCCGTCCCCGTCCCCCCCATCCCCGACTTGTCAGAATCTGGGGACGCCTGAGCGACCCCAGATTCTGACAAGTCGGGAGTGGGGGGAGTGGGGGGAGTGGGGGGAGTGGGGGTGTGGTGGCGCCGGGTGGCGCGCAGCTGGGAGGGGGTGCGGTCGTAGACCTCCGCGATCGTGTCGTTGAACTGCCGGATGCTGCCGAAGCCCGAGGCGAAGGCGATGTCGCTGACCGGCAGGTCGGTGGCGACGAGCAACTGGCGGGCGGTCTGGGCGCGGTGTGCGCGGGCGAGGGCGAGCGGGCCGGCGCCGAGCTCGGAGGTCAGCAGGCGGTTCAGGTGCCGGGTGGTGTACCCGAGCCGCGCGGACAGGCCGGGGACGCCCTCGCGTTCGACGAGCCCGTCGGCGATCAGCCGCATCGCCCGCGCCGCCACGTCGGAGCGCAGGTTCCACTCCGGCGATCCGGGGACGGCGTCCGGCAGGCACCGCTTGCACGCCCGGTAGCCGGCCTCGTGGGCGGCGGCGCTGGTGGCGAAGAACTCGACGTTGCGCACAAGGGGAGTGCGCGCAGGGCAGGACGGGCGGCAGTAGATGCCCGTACTGCGGACGGCTGTCACGAACACCCCGTCGAAGCGGGAATCCCTCGCTGACACCGCCCGATAGCGCTGCTCGAAGTCCATAGCGGCAAGCATGGCAGCCCAGCGAACCAACGACTAGCGGAAATCGGACGCGACGATGGGCTGTGGACAACACGCTGTCCGTGCACAGCACGACAGAACCGGTGACGCGGAAACAACGCTCCTGCCGAGAGTGGAGGCATGCGCCGGCCTACTCCGTTCGCCCTGCCGCCCGTGCCGACCCTCGGTCGCGATCTGGTCGCACTGGGGGTGAGCGAGCATGTGCTGCGGGGGGCCGTGACTTCGGGAAGGCTGCTGCGCCTCCGGAAGGACGTGTACCTCGATCCCGCGGTCTGGCCCGAGGAGGACCTCGACGCCGGGCACCTCCTGCTCGCGCATGCGGAACAGGTCATGCATGCCGACGGCGCGGTGTCCCACTGGTCGGCAGCGCGCTTCTGGAACCTGCCGGCGCCGAGGACCCGGGTGCCGGGTGACCCCGTCTGGCTCACGCTGCCCGCCCGCGGCCACGCCCGCTCGCGCTCCCGGCCCGGCGTGGAGCACAGGGTTGCGCCCCTGCCGCGGCACCACACCCTCACAAGTCCCAGCGGCTACACCGTGACCACCCGGGCGCGCACCGCCGTCGACCTGACCAGGGGGCTCCCGCTCACCCAGGCGCTGCCTGTGCTGGACGCGTGCCTGCGCGGCGACTGCCTCGACCTCATGCCGCACGCGCGGCGTCGTGACCTGACCAACCGTGCCCTCGTGGACGCGGGCGCGCGAGGACTCCGCGAGGCTGCCGCCACGCTGTGGGGCATGAGCAGCGTCGAGCATGCGCTCGGCATCGCCAGCCCGCTGAGGGAGAGCCCGATCGAATCGCTGAGCTACGCCCATTTCGTGCTCGCCGGGCTCCCGCTCCCCGAGTGCCAGGTGCCGATCCGCACGCCGGCGGGCGTCGTGTACCCGGACTTCTACTGGGAGGAGCAGCGGCTCATCGGTGAGGCGGACGGGGCCGACAAGTACAAGGACCGCGACGCCAGCGTCCGCGAGAAGGAGCGCGAGCAGCTCCTGCGTGACCTCGACTTCAAGTTCGTGCGCTGGCTCGGCAAGGACATCTACCTGCAGCCGGCCATGGTGATGGACCGCGTGGCCCGGGCGCTGGGGGCCTGATGCGCCCGCAGCGCCCGAATACGACGCCCATCCCGGCGCCCTCGGCCAACATGCGCCCGGAGAGCCCGAATACGGCCCGTTTCGGCCCTCATTCGGGCTCTGCGGGCGCATATTCTGGCGGGCAGCACCTGATCGGGGCCTATTCGGGCTCTGCGGGCGCACCTCCCGGTTTGACCCTCCTTACCGGCGACCCGTAGTCTTTACCCTCGGTGCCCACCGGGCAGGCTCTGTGCCGTTCGGGAGCATTACCAGGGCGCGAACCATCCTCTCTTGGGTCCGGTGCGCTTGTAGAGATAGAACTTAGGAAGTAGGTCGGGCGTGTACGCGATCGTGCGCAGTGGTGGCCGCCAGCACAAGGTTGCTGTTGGCGACATCCTTGAGATCGACAAGGTAGAGGTGAAGGCTGGCGACAGCGTTGCTCTCACCCCCCTGCTTCTTGTCGACGGCGAGAAGATCACCGCCGACGCCAAGGGGCTCGGTAAGGTCAGCGTCACCGCTGAGGTGATTGAGGAGACCAAGGGTCCCAAGATCCACATCCTGAAGTACAAGAACAAGACCGGCTACCGGAAGCGCATGGGCCATCGCCAGCGCTACACCCAGGTCAAGGTCACCGGGATCGAGAGCTGAGGATCTGACATGGCACATAAGAAGGGCGCATCAGCCTCCCGTAACGGTCGCGACTCGAACAGCCAGCGCCTCGGCGTGAAGCGGTTCGGCGGCCAGCAGGTCAACGCCGGCGAGATCCTCGTCCGCCAGCGTGGCACCCACTTCCACCCCGGTGAGGGCGTTGGACGTGGTGGCGACGACACCCTGTTCGCGCTCCGCGCTGGCAAGGTCGAATTCGGCACCCGCCGCGGTCGCCGCGTGGTCAACATCGCGATCGAGGTTGCCGAGTAGGCACCAGATTTCATGGAAGGCGGCCTTCGGGCCGCCTTTCTGCTTTTCGGGCCCACCTAGGATCTCTCCATGATCGCCCGGTGGCACAGAGTTGTGGCCGGCCTCGGGCTGGCTCTCGCCGGGGCGCTGCTCTCCGGGTGCCATGCCCAGGGCACGTTCGACGTGTTGTCCGAGGATCGCATCGCCGTCGACCTGTTCGTCTCCGGGGCGGACGTGAACTGCCCGAACAGCGCGGACGCCCTGAAGCTGACGGTTACCACCACCATCGACCAGTACGGCGACGAGGTCTGCCATGTCACCGGCGAGACCCAGGCCACCTACTTCAGCCCTTTCGGCATCACCGTCTCTCCCGCAGCCGAGTACCTCGTGCTGCAGATCAACCTCTCCGGCGGACGGGACAGCTGGCCGAGCTCCGACATCGACATCCGCTTCCCCGGCAAGGTAATGGACGCCTCCCTCGGCGCCGTCTCCGACAACGTCGTGCGGATCACCGACCTCGAGGCGCTCACCCAGGGCAGCGGCCTGCACGCGGTGGGGCTTCGCAGCGCGGGCCCGCCCCAGTGGCTGGTCGCAAGCCTTGCCGGCGCAGGCGCGGGCATCGTGCTCACCCTCATCGTCGGCCTTGTCGTTGTGCTCGTGCGTCGCCCCCGGCGCGACCCGCTCGCCCCGCTGGAAGACGTCGCCTTCTCCGGGCCGGACGCGGAGAAGGCCACCCCACTACACAAGCCGCTCACGGTCGTGGCCCCCGTCGAGCACGTGCCAGCAGCGTCAACGGGACCGCCACGAACCCCACCCGAGGACACTTCCTGGTTCGCGCGGCCGCCGTCCTCGGGTGACCAGCGGGCTGGCTAGGATCGGGCCCATGTCCCGCCCCTGGCAGCGGATCGCCGGCTGCGCCGCCGCTGCACTGCTCACGCTGCTGATGTGCGGGTGCGAGGTGCGCGGCACCGTGGACGTCAAGTCCGGAACTCAGGCCGAGGCCAACCTCATCTTCACCGACGCCCAGGTCGACTGCCTCGGGCTCACCAGGTACGCCGGGCTGGTGATCAAGGGCAGCCCCGAGTCCGACGGCCACCAGACCTGCCGCGCCCAGGGCACCATCGAGCTCGACGCGTTGAAGGACTTCGGCATCACGCTGAGCCAGACCGGCGAGATCTTGCTGGTCGACCTGGCCATGCCGGAGCAGTTCGGATACATGCCGATCGAGGTCGACATCACCTTCCCCGGGACGGTGCTCGATGCCGGCGGCTCCACGATCACCGGCAACAGCTTCGCGCTCAACGAACGCTCGGGAGCGGCCAGCCCCGACAGCCTGAGGTTGATTGCGCTCTCCCACCCCGGTCCCGAGTGGTGGGTGCTGGCGTTGCTCGCCGGCTTCGGCGGGGGAGTGGCCGCGGCCGTGGCGGTCCTGCTGCTCCTGCGCTGGGGTCGCCACCTGCACACGCTCCAGCCGGACGCAGGCCAGCTGCACGCAGGCCAGCTGCACGCAGGCCAGCCGCACCCAGACCAGCTGCACCCAGACCAGCTGTCGATCCCCGAAGCAACCACTCCCGAACCCAGGATGACCACGCCGAGCAAGGCCACCGTCACCGACCACACGATCTGGGCCCCGCCGGGGGATCTGGGAGACCGATAGACTCAAGCCTCACTGACGGTCCCGCCGGGCCGACCAGCCAGA
>JAOATP010000056.1 GCA_030158185.1 Propionicimonas sp. | reverse complement strand
CTCCGGGACCTACTCGAGCAGTTTGAGCGGGACTTCGGCCCGTGGGGTGAGGGGCAACTCGATGCAGGACAACCAGCGGGCGCCCGAACGTCGGGTCGCCCCCAGCCGATCTCAACGCCCGGCGATGCCCCCTACCGGGTGCTCGGCGTCGATCGCAGTGACGATCGATCGACGGTGCGCAAGCGGTACCTGGAGCTGGTCAAGCGGGACCACCCCGACACCTACCCGCCGCCGGGCGAGCGAACGCCGGACCAGGCGCAGCGGCAGGCCCGGGCCGAAGCGAACCTCAAGATCATCACCGAGGCCTACCGCCTGATCCGCGTCGAACGCGGCTGGAGCTGAGCGGCCCGAGACCGCCAAGGAGCGCTCCAAAGACGCACAGTCCGTTCGTTGACGTACCTCCTGGACACATCAGCCATCATCGGATGGCTCGAACGCAGCGACAGCTCGCTGCCCGCCCTCATCGCCGCCTGCGATACCGCTCTCTACCACCCTGTCGCCGTCGGAGAGCTCTACGCCGGGATCGAGCGCGCCGGGACCATCCCCGAGCGGGAGATGCGGACGAACACGTTGCGGTTCACGGTGCAGCGACTCGAGCAGATCGGCGAACACGCTCTGCCCGCCGAGCAGTTCGGCTTCCTGACCGCTCGGTTCAGCCGAAGACTCTCGCACAACGTCTACTGGACCGTTGCCAGCGCGATCGCCGCAGGCGGCCTCACGTTGGTGACCGAGGACGTGAAGCTGTTTGACGTCGTGACCTCCACGCGGTTTCTGGAAGCGCTCGACGAACGTACCTGGCTGCCGCCGCCATGCGAACTCGTTGAGTCCCAACCGGTTCGTTAGACCGAGCGAAGGCCGAGCTGACGCGGCGATCTCACCGCTGGCCGGTCAGACGCAGCGGGGTGCCGGGCCGGGTGCGGCGTTCCGTGGAGGTCGATTGCTGCCAGGCAAGGCCGTCGGGGGTTGTCGTCACGCCGACCTCCGTGTTGGAGCAGCCCCCGTCGGCCACCGATTGGTAGTTCACCCGCGCCGATTTCACGCGGTGCACATCGCCGCGTTCGTCGATCGCCGCCGGGTTGCTCCAGGCGACCCGCACCGGGGAGGCGTCGCACCGGGCGAACACCTCCGACCACACCATCGGTGACACCAACAGGTCGCCCGGCGCCCACAGGTCGCGAATCACTTGAGGTTCGGCGGTGTGGGCAGGCGAACCGGCGTCGGCCGACGCACCTACGTCCGGACCTGCGGCGAGCGGCGTGATCGTGGCCCGCCAGGCGGTGAAGCCCAGCGGTGGCGCCTCGACGTAGGTGCCAGACGCGTTCGCTCTTGCCGCGCCGTACCCGGGTGCAAGGGGCCCTGCGTCGTGATCGCCCGGCGCTCGGGCGACGGTCAGCCGGTAGGGCACCCCGACCCGCCACGGGTAGTCGACCGAGTTGGCATTGCCCGACGCCGACGGCAGCCAT
>JAOATP010000055.1 GCA_030158185.1 Propionicimonas sp. | reverse complement strand
AAGTCCTCCTTGATGAGGAGCTTCATGCCGTCGGCCAGCGCCTGGCCGAGGCCGAGCGGGCCGTTCATGATCGGGCCGAGGCGGTGCTGCATCTTGCCAACAAGCCGACGCTCGAACCAGACGTTGAAGATCGTCCAGACCAGCAGCACGACGAAAAGGACGACGACCTTGATCAGGACAAGCCACCACGGATCGTTCATTCTTCGCCTCCCACACTCAGCGCGACGTCGTCGCCGAAGACCACGCCCAGTTCGCCCAGCGGCGTGCCGGGTGAGTTGGTCGGCACCCAGACGGTGCCTTCTGCCATGCCCGGGGTGATCACCACCGGCAGCGTGTACCAGCCGGCGTTGCAGTTCACGGACAGTTCGTCGCCGTCAGCGACGCCGAGCTGTGCGGCCAGCGCGGGGCTGACGCGCGCGACGGAATCGCGGGCTGTTGCAGCCATGAATTCCTCGCCGTCCTGCCCGCGCCCGCCGTCGATCAGCTGGCGCCAGGTGGAGAGCTTCACCGCGACCTCGCCGTCGGCGACCTTGGCCGGCTTCGCAGCCTTCTTCGCTGCAGCCTTGCGGGTCGGCTTTGCCTTGGTCACCGGAGCGTCCCAGGTGCCGAGTTCGACGATCTCGGCGAGGGCCTGCTTGGCCGTGCGGATGCCGAGCGGCTTGCCGAGGCCGTCCGCGAGCGCTGCCAGCACCCGGAGGTCGGTCATCGGCGCGTTGGCCTGCCGGATCACGGTGTTCACGCGGCCGGCGCGGTGCTCCCAGTTCAGGAAGGTGCCGGCATGCTCCTCGATCAGCGCGACCGGGAAGACGACGTCCGCCCGTTCGGTGACCTCGGAGAGGCGGTTCTCGAGGGCGACGACGAAGCCTGCCTCCTCCAGTCCTGCACGGACCGCTGCGGCATCTGCGAAGTCGGACGGCTCGATGCCTGCGACGACGAGGGCCTTCAGTTCACCGGTCGCTGCCGCTGCCAGCATGGCCGTGGCTTCGAGGCCGGCCGCTGCGGGCAGGCTCTCCAGCTCCCAGGCGGACGCGACGTCGACGCGCGCGGTGGCATCGGCCAGCGGGCGTCCACCGGGCAGCAGCCCGGGAAGGCACCCGGCCTCAACGGCACCGCGGTCACCGGCGCGGCGCGGCACCCAGGCCAGCCTGGCGCCGGAGGCGTCGGCCAGATCTGCGGCTGCTGCGAGTGCCCCGGCGGCGAGCGCTGCGCGCTCCCCCACCAGGATCACGTTGCCGGGTGCGAGTTCGAGCCCGGCAAGGGCTTCCGCCTCGCCGCCGGGAGCTGTCGCCACCAGCGTCGCGTTCAGCTTCTCTGTGCCGGTGGTGGCGAAGGCCGCGATCGCTGTCACCAACAGGTTGCTCTTGCGGACGCCCTTGCGGAGCCGCAGGAATACCAGCGGGGACTCGTCCTCGGGCTCGAAGCCGACGAGAACGACGTGTCCGGCCTTCTCGAGGTCGGCGTAGGTGACGTCCTGGCCGACCGTGCGCCCGGCGACCCGGGCGGCGAGGAAGGCTGCCTCGTCCGCACCGGCGGGACGCGAGCGGAAGTCGATGCTGTTGGTGCCGAGCACTGCGCGGGCGAACTTGGAGTAGCCGTAGGCGTCCTCGAGGGTGAGCCGTCCGCCGGTGAGCACGCCGGCGCTGCTGCCTGCTGCTGCGAGGCCCGCGACCGCTGCGTCGATGGCCTCCGGCCAGGAAGCGATCCGGAGAACGCCGTCCTCACGGATCAGCGGCCGGGTGATGCGGTCCTCACCACGAGCGGAGACGAAGGCGAAGCGGCCCTTGTCACAGTTCCACTCCTCGTTGACCTCGGGTGCCTCTGCGGCGAGGCGACGCTTCACCTGGAAATGACGCTGGTCGGAGCGCAGGTGGCAGCCGCCGGCGCAGTGCTCGCAGGTGGTCTCGGTGCTGACCAGGTCGAACGGGCGGCTCTGGAAACGGTAGGCGGCAGACGTCAGCGCGCCGACCGGGCAGATCTGCACGACATTGCCGGAGAAGTAGGAGTCATAGGGGTGATCGGCGTACATGCCGACCTGCTGCAGCGCGCCACGCTCGACGAGGGCGATGAACGGGTCGCCGGAGATCTGCTCGGAGAACCGGGTGCAGCGGGCGCACAGCACGCAGCGCTCGCGGTCGAGCAGGATCTGCGCGGAGATCGGCACCGGCTTGGGGAAGGTGCGCTTGACGCCCTCGTAGCGGGACTCGCCCCCGCCGTTGGCCAGCGCCTGGTTCTGCAGGGGGCACTCGCCGCCCTTGTCGCAGATCGGGCAGTCCAGCGGGTGGTTGATCAGGAGGAACTCCAGCATGCCCTTCTGGGACTTCGCAGCCACCGGCGAGGTGAGCTGCGTCCTGATCTGCATGCCGGGTGCTACCTCGAGGGTGCAGGAAGCCTGCGGCTTCGGCATGCCCCGTCCGTTGCCCATGTCGGGAACCTCGACGAGGCACTGGCGACAGGCGCCGACCGGGTCGAGCAGCGGGTGGTCACAGAACCTGGGAATGGCGATGCCGATCATCTCGGCTGCCCGGATGGCGAGCGTGCCCTTGGGCACCTGCACCTCGATGCCGTCGATCGTCACGGCGATGGTGTCGACCGTTGCCACCTGGTCGGCCTTCGTGACCACGCTCATGCGTGCGCTCCAACCTTCTCGGATACGGGGAACAACGCGCTCGCCCCGTAGGGGAACAGCTCCCAGGCCGGGGTCTTGTAACCGGCCTCGAACTCGCCACGGAAGTGGCGCACGGCGCTGGTGACGCAGGCGACCGCGCCGTCGGCGAGTGCACAGAAGGACTTGCCGCCGATGTCGTCGCAGATGTCGAGCAGCTTGTCGACGTCACCGTCGACGGCCTCGCCGGCCTCGAACTTCTTCAGCAGCTGGACCAGCCACCAGTTGCCCTCGCGGCAGGGCGTGCACTTGCCGCAGGACTCGTGCTTGTAGAACTCGATCCAGCGCAGCGTCGTGCGCACGACGGAGGTGGTCTCGTCGAAGACCTGCAGGGCCTTGGTGCCCAGCATCGAGCCGGCGCCCGCCATGCCCTCGTAGTCCAGCGGCACGTCGAGGTGCTCACCGGTCAGGATCGGGGTGGACGAGCCACCCGGCGTCCAGAACTTCAGCTGGTGGCCCGAACGGACGCCGCCGGACAGGTCCAGCAGCTGGCGAAGGGTGATGCCCAGCGGCGCCTCGAACTGCCCGGGACGGTTCACGTGGCCAGACAGCGAGTAGATCGTCATGCCCTTGGACTTCTCCGTGCCCATCGAGCCGAACCACGACGAGCCGTTCTTCACGATCGAGGGGACGCTGGCGATGGACTCGACGTTGTTGATCACCGTCGGGGAGGCGTACAGGCCCGCGACGGCGGGGAACGGGGGACGCAGCCGCGGCTGCCCGCGACGGCCCTCGAGGGAGTCGAGCAGCGCCGTCTCCTCACCGCAGATGTAGGCGCCCGCGCCGGCGTGGACGATGATGTCCAGGTCGTAGCCGGAGCCCTTGATGTTCTTGCCGAGGTAGCCGGCCGCATACGCCTGGGCGACGGCCTGCTGCATGCGACGGATGACGTGCAGCACCTCACCGCGGATGTAGACGAAGGCCGTGTGGCAGTTGATCGCGTAGGACGCGATGATCATGCCCTCCACGAGGATGTGCGGGCTGGCCAGCAGCAGCGGCATGTCCTTGCAGGTGCCGGGCTCTGACTCGTCGGCGTTCACGACGAGGTAGGTCGGGTTCGGGTTGTCCTTCGGAACGAAGCTCCACTTCATGCCGGTCGGGAAGCCCGCGCCCCCGCGTCCACGCAGGCCGGAGTCCTTCACCATGTCGGTGACCTGGGCAGGGGTCAGCTTCAGTGCGGTGCCGACGGCCTCGTAGCCGCCGGTGGCGGTGTAGGCGTCCAGCGTCCAGGACTTCTCTGCGCCCCACTGGGCGGAGAGGACGGGGGTAAGGGTGTCGGTCACTTGGCGTCCTCCGGCTTCGGTGCGGCCCAACCGTTGGCATCGGCGATCGACTTGCCCAGCAGGGAGGCCTCGCCGGCGCTCGGACCCTCGTCCGCGCGTCCGTCGGTGAATCCTGCGAGCACGCGCTCGGCCTCGCGCCACGAGGTGATCTTCGCGCCGCGGGTGGAGCTGACATCCTTGCCCGCTGCGAGGTCGTCGATCAGCTTGTCGGCCTTGGCGGGGGTCATGTTGTCCATGAACTCCCAGTTGACCATCATCACCGGGGCGAAGTCGCAGGCTGCGTTGCACTCGATGCGTTCGAGGCTGAAGGTGCCGTCGGCCGTGGTCTCGTCCGGCTCGATGCCGAGCTTCGCAGAGACCTTCTCCAGCAGCGTGTCGCCGCCCATCACAGCGCACAGCGCCGTGGTGCAGACACCGACGTGGTGCTTCCCGCCGGGACGCCTGCGGTACATCGTGTAGAAGGTGGCGACCCCGGAGACCTGGGCCGTCGAGATGCCCAGCACGTCAGCGCAGGCCTCGATGCCGGCAGGGGAGATCCGGCCGTCGACGCTCTGCACCAGGTGCAGCATCGGCAGCAGGGCGGAACGGGCCTGCGGGTAGCGCCCGGCCAGGTCGCGCAACTCGGCCATGGTGGCCTCGTCGATGCTGGTGCTGGTGTCGGTCATGTCCACTTCGCCGGAATCGGGGAAGAAGGACTGGAACTCGTGGCCACTCATCGGTCCACGCCTCCCATCACGGGGTCGAGGGAACCGATGGCGACGACGATGTCGGCCAGCATGCCGCCCTCGCACTGGATCGGTACGGACTGGAGGTGGTTGAACCCCGGGTCGCGCATGTGCACCCGGAACGGCTTGGTGCCGCCGTCGGAGACCACGTGGCAGGCCAGTTCGCCCTTGGGGCTCTCGATCGGCACGTAGGCCTGGCCCGGCGGGACGCGGAAGCCCTCTGTCACCAGCTTGAAGTGGTGGATCAGCGCCTCCATCGACTCGCCCATGATGTGCTTGATGTGCTCGTGGCTGTTGCCCTGGCCGTCGGGGCCGAGCGCGAGGGTCGAGGGCACAGCGATCTTCGGGTCCTGGATCATCACCGGCTGGCCGGTGGAGGCCTCGAGGCGGTCGGTGGCCTGCTTGACGATCTTCAGGCTCTCCCACATCTCGTCGAGGCGCACCCGGAAGCGGCCGTAGGCGTCCGCTGTGTCCCAGGTGATGACGTCGAAGTCGTAGGTCTCGTAGCCGCAGTAGGGCTGCTGCTTGCGCAGGTCCCAGGCGTAGCCGGCCGAGCGCAGGATCGGTCCGGTGACACCGAGGGCGAAGCAGGCGCTCAGGTCCTGGTGGCCGATGCCGACCATGCGGCCCTTGAAGATCGGGTTCTCGTTGCAGAACGCCGCGTACTCCGGCAGGTGCTTCTCCAGCCAGTTGATCAGGTCGTGCAGCTGGGCGATGCCGGTCTCCGGCAGGTCGATGGCGACGCCGCCGGGACGGAAGTAGGCGTGGTTCATGCGCAGGCCGGTGACAGCCTCGAAGAAGTCGAGGATCATCTCCCGCTCGCGGAAGCCGATCGTCATCACGGTCAGGGCGCCGATCTCCATGCCGCCGGTGCCGATCGCGATCAGGTGGGAGGCGATGCGGCACAGCTCCATCATCAGGACGCGGATGTCGCTGGCACGCTGCGGGATCTGGTCCTCGATGCCGAGCAGGCGCTCGACGGCAAGGCAGTAGGCGGCCTCGTTGAACAGCGGGGACACGTAGTCCATGCGGGTCACGAAGGTGGTGCCCTGGGTCCAGGACCGGTACTCCATGTTCTTCTCGA
>JAOATP010000054.1 GCA_030158185.1 Propionicimonas sp. | reverse complement strand
GCCACCGAGACCACGCGCTGCACGAGGGCGTCGGGCTGGTCCTTGCCGATCCCGAGCATGTCGATGGCAGGGTTGGCAGCGAACTCGTCCAGGTGGTCGAGATGGCCGGCCTCGTTGAGCACGTAGCCCCACGTTGCGAAGCCGTGCGACTTGGCCTCGGTGAAGTTCGGGGAGTTCACATACTGCTTCCACACGGTGCGTTCGGGCTGGTTCACCGCGACGAGCTTCTGCATCAGCGGCGCGGCTGCGTCCCGGGTCTTGGGCTCGACGAACACCACCAGCCGATCGATGTGGCTGCCGAGGACGTCGTCGAGCCGGCTCATCGGCCGGGCCGGCTGCTGTGGGTCGTCGGTGTACTGCGACGTCACCATCAGGCCCGACAGCGTCGCCCAGTCCGTCTGGGCGACGACGTGTGCGGCGCCCGTGACGCGGAGCGTATCCGCGTCGTGGCTGCACACGAGGACCCCGTCGGACGACCGGCAGACCGAGATCTCGATCGCGTGCACGAAGGGCAGCGCTGCTGCCTGCGAATAGGCGTAGGCGGTCATCTCCGGCCAGTTGGCGCCGCCGCCGCGGTGCGCGACGTAGAACGGTGTCTCGCGAAGGAGTTCCGCGTGGGTGCGGGGCCGGGTGTCCCGCGGCATCTGCCGTGCGCACCCGGTGAGGGCAACCATCAGCCCTGCGCCGCCCAGCACCATCGCCCGACGGCTCAGTTGCGCCGTCAGGCCCACACCCGAGAGCTCCGCCTGCATGTAGCGATGGTAGGGCCCTGACGACGCCGGTCAGCCGAAGAAGTCCTCGGCCTCTTCCCTCACCTGCGCGTCCGGCACGGTCGCCCGGATCACCGAGCCGTCCTCACGGATCGAGCCCTCGATGTCGTCGATCGATGGCGTCCCCCGCAACTCCGGCCCGCCCACCCACGGCACGCTGACCGGCGTCCCGCGCAGGACGGTCACCTTCCTGCCCTGGACGGTGACCGGCACCGACTCTGCGTCCCCGGTCTCGAGGTTGAACGTGATGGTGCCGGGCTCCACCGTCACCCGCAGCCGGTTGCCCTGGAGCGTGAGCGGGAATCGCAGCGAGGCCCAGCCCGCCGGGAGCCGCGGGTCGAACGACCAGACCGACAGGTAGTCACGCAGGCCGCCGAAGCCGGCGACCAGTGCGCTCCACAGCCCACCGAGGGACGCGACGTGCACGCCGGCATCGGTGTTGTGGTGCAGGTCGGCGAGATCGACGTACGCCGCGGCCATGAAGTACCTGGACGCCAGGTCGGCGTAGCCCACCTCGGCGGCGATGATCGACTGCACCACGGCAGAGAGGGTCGAGTCGCCGGTGGTCAGCGGGTCGTAGTACTCGAAGTCCGCGCGCTTCTCCTCCGGCGAGAACTCGTCGCCCTGCAGGTAGAGCGCGAGCACCACGTCGGCCTGCTTGAGCACCTGGTGCCGGTAGATCACCAGCGGGTGGTAGTGCAGCAGCAGCGG
>JAOATP010000053.1 GCA_030158185.1 Propionicimonas sp. | reverse complement strand
CGGTTGGGAGCACCTCGACCAGCCCGAGTACGTGGCGACCATGGTGCGACGAGCCTTCCTCGCGGCCCCGCCCGCTCGATGACGCGACGGTAATTGCACTCGCGTGGTCAACCGCCGCCGCTTCCGGGCCGGAGGGGGCACGCGAGTGCGAATCCCGTCGCCCCGACTCCCCCGGACACACAGGACGGCCCAGGACCGAGGTCCCGGGCCGCCGTGGGTTGCTGTGTCAGCCGATGGTCTTGCCGACGCTGCGCAGGTACTCGCAGGCCTCGATGACGCGCTTGGCCATGCCGGCCTCTGCAGACTTGCCCCAGGCGCGGGGGTCGTACTGCTTCTTGTTGCCGACCTCGCCGTCGATCTTCAGGACGCCGTCGTAGTTGCGGAACATGTGCTCCACGACCGGACGGGTGAAGGCGTACTGGGTGTCGGTGTCGATGTTCATCTTGATGACACCGAAGTCGACAGCGTCGGAGATCTCCTGCGGGGTGGAGCCGGAGCCGCCGTGGAAGACCAGGTCAAACGGCTTGTCACGACCGTACTTGGCGCCGACGGCGTCCTGGATCTCCTTCAGCACGGCCGGACGCAGCTTGACCGCACCCGGCTTGTACACGCCGTGCACGTTGCCGAAGGTGAGCGCGGTCATGTAGCGACCCTTCTCGCCGAGACCGAGCTTCTCGATCGTGGCCATGCCGTCCTCGACGGTGGTGTAGAGCTTGTCGTTGATCTCGGCTGCGACGCCGTCCTCTTCGCCACCGACGACGCCGACCTCGATCTCGAGGATCTGGCGGGCCTTGCTGGTGAGGGCGAGCAGCTCGTCGGCGATGATCAGGTTCTCTGCCATCGGCACGGCGGAGCCGTCCCACATGTGCGACTGGAACAGCGGCTCGAGGCCGCGGTCGACGCGCTCCTGCGAGATGGCGATCAGCGGACGGACGAAGTCCTCGATCTTGTTCTTGGGGCAGTGGTCGGTGTGCACGACGACGTTGATCGGGTAGTTCTTCGCGACAACGTGGGCGTACTCGGCCAGCGCGACGGCGCCGGTGACCATGTGCTTGATGGTCGGGCCGGAGGCGTACTCCGCGCCACCCGTGCTGACCTGGATGATGCCGTCAGAACCCGCCTCTGCGAACCCGGCGAGGGCGGCGTTGATGGACTGCGAAGAGGTGATGTTGATCGCCGGGTAGGCGTACTTGCCGCTCTTGGCGGCATCCAGCATCTCGGCGTACTTCTCAGGACTGGCAATGGGCATTCGTGGTGGCCTCTCTCAGGTGACAGCGCCCGCGACGGTGCGCAGCGCTAGGCGAACACCCCCAGTCTCTCAAACCTGAGGCCGGGTTGGCGTGTCGTGCAGAGATTGGACGCCGTTGACCGAAGCGCGAGATCAATCCATGCGGGAGAGGTCGACCCACGCGCGCCCCGAGGACAGCACGCGGACGGCGGCATCGAGCGTCGCCGGCATGGTGTCGGTGTAGTCGATCGGCACGAGTCCCGTGCCCCGCGCACGGTCGGTGGTGACCAGCGAGGTGGACGCACCGAGGACGCCCGGCTTGAGCACGACCGAGCCGACTTCCGGCCACGGGAACCAGCGCTGGCCGATGAGCATGCCCTGGCGGTTGAGCCCGATCGCGAGTCCCGGCTGGGCGAGGCGGGCGTCGGCCCGCACCCGCAGGAACTCGATCAGGCCGTACAGCGTCGTCGCGAGACCGGTGGCGACGGAGAATCCGATCATCCACGGCGCCCACGACCCGAACTGGTCCGGCCAGAAGTACCAGCCGGCACCGACGAGCCCGACGCTGACGACCATGGAGACGGCACGGGAGATCAGCAGGCCGCGCGCCCGCCGCTCCCGGTTGGCCACCAGGTCGGGGCGGTAGTAGACGCCGTACTCGTCGCTCACCGGGCCAATCCTAGGCCGCCCACTGGCGAGCCCAGTGGTACATGGCGATGGCGGCGGCCGCACCCGCGTTCAGCGACCGGGTGGAGCCGTACTGGGTGATCGCCACCAGCTGTGTGCAGCCGGCCGCGAGGGTGTCGGTCAGCCCGGGACCCTCCGACCCGAACACGAGGCAGCAGCGCCGGGGCAGCTCTGCCGTCTCCAGCGGCACCGAGCCCGGGATGTTGTCCACGCCGACGGCCACGACGTCGTTGGCGTCGAGCCAGGCGAGGAAGCTCTCCTCGTCCGGGTGGTGGTGCACGTGGAGGTAGCGGTCGGTCACCATCGCGCCGCGACGGTTCCAGCGCCGCCGTCCGACGATGTGCACTCCCTCGACGTTGAAGGCGTTGGCCGTCCGCACGATCGAGCCGATGTTGAAGTCGTGCTCCCAGTTCTGGATGGCGACGTGCAGTGGCTGGCGCCGGGTGTCGAGGTCGGCGACGATCGCCTCCACCGTGAGGTAGCGGTAGGTGTCGCCGACGTTGCGCCGGTCGCCCTCCGCGAGCAGCTCCGGGTCGTAGCGCTCACCCTCGGGCCAGGGCAGCGGGTGGGGTCCCACGCCGGGGGCGCTCACAGCTGCCACCTCGTCGTCGCTCAGGGTCACCATGGCGGTCACGGTACCCTGAGTGATCATGGACCTGTTGCCCCAGCTGGCCGTCGTGCCGCTGCTCCTGCCGGAATGGCTGGACCCTGCCGTCATCATCCAGGCTCTCGGGAACTGGGCCCTGTGGGGGGTGGCGCTCATCATCTTCATCGAATGTGCCATCTTCCCCGTGCTCCCCGGGGACTCCCTGCTGTTCACCGTCGGCATGTTCATCGCGATGGTCCCGCCGTCGATCACGTTCCCCGGCATGGTGCCCTGGCAGGTCCTCGTCGTGTCCTGCGTCGTCCTGACGATCGCAGCGATAGCGGGGAACGTCGCGGGGTACTGGCTGGGACACCTGATCGGACCAGCACTGTTCAAGCCCCGCGCGGGCTTCTGGGGCAAGGTGTTCGACCCCAAGCGCGTCGACCAGACCCACGAGTTGCTCGCCCGCTACGGCAACCGCGCCCTCGTCCTCGCGCGCTTCGTTCCGTTCGTCCGCACCTTCGTGACGTTGATCGCCGGCATCGGCCGCATGGACTTCCGCGCCTTCATCACCTGGACGGCCATTGGTGGCGTGATCTGGGCCGTCGGTGTGACCGTGCTCGGCTTCTTCCTCGGCAACGTCCCGGTCATCAGGGACAACATCGACCTCGTCCTCGTGCTGATCGTCCTCGTCTCCGTACTGCCGATGGTGGTGGAGGCGGTCCTCGCCCGCCGCCGGGCGGTCGCAGCCAAGCCCTGATGGCCCAGTCCTGATGGCCCCGTCCTGATGGTGCAGCACCGGTCGATCGCCTGGATGCCGGCCGCTGCCGACACCCGTCCACCGGCCGGCCCTGCCGAGCTGGAGGCAGCCGTCGCAGCCCTTGCCGGGCACCGGCTCGCCGTGCTCACCGGGGCGGGCCTCTCGACCGACTCGGGGCTGCCCGACTACCGGGGTCCCGAGGCCGCACCGCGCAACCCGATGACCTACGAGCAGTTCACAGCGAGCGCGCGCTACCGGCAGCACTACTGGGCGCGCAACCACCTCGGCTGGCACAGCATGTACGCCACCGAGCCCAACAAGGGCCACCTGGCACTTGCCGCCATGGAGCGGGCAGGGACGGTGCTCGGCGTGATCACCCAGAACGTCGATCGCCTCCACGAACGTGCTGGCTCCGGCCGCGTGGTCGACCTGCACGGCAATTACGACCGCATCCGGTGCCTCTCCTGCGGGTGGGAGTGCACCCGCGCAGAGCTGGACGAGCGGCTGCTCGCGCTCAACCCCGGCTTCCTCGAGGGCGTCAAGGAGCTCGGCGACGTCGAGATCGCCCCGGACGCCGACGCCGTCCTCGAGGCGACCACCGGTTTCGTCGTCGCCCCCTGCCCGGACTGCGGCGGGGTCCTGAAGCCCGACATCGTGTTCTTCGGCGAATCCGTGCCGCAACCGCGGGTGCGGGAGGCCTTCGCGATCGTGGACGATGCCGGCGCCCTGCTCGTTGCCGGCACCTCACTCGCCGTCATGTCCGGGCTGCGGTTCGTGCGCCACGCAGCCCGGCAGCGGAAGCCGATCGTGATCATCAACCGCGGGCTCACCAGAGGCGACGAGCTCGCGTCCGTGCGGCTCAACGCAGGGACGTCGGAGGCACTGGGCGCGCTCGCCGAGCGGCTCGCCCCGTAGCCCAGCCACCGGGGCGTGGGTAAGACTGACCCATGACGAAGATCATCTCCACCCTGTTCATCTCCCTCGACGGTGTCGCGGAGATCGACCCGGCCTGGCACTTCCCCTACTTCGACGACCACATGGGCGCGGCCGTGGACGAGGACTACACGGGCACCGACGTTCTGGTGCTGGGCCGTGTCACCTACGACAGCTTCGCCGGCGCCTGGCCCGACCGGGAGTCCGCGGGCGAGGTGGACGCGCCGTTCGCGAAGCGGCTCGGCGAGATGCGCAAGGTGGTGGCGACCCGGGGTGACCAGGAACTCGGGTGGCGCAACGTCGAGCGCACCGACGATGTCGTGGCGACGGTGAAGGAGCTGCGGACGCAGCCCGGCCTGGAGAAGGTGCTGGTGGCCGGCTCGATCTCCATCGTGCAGCAGCTCCTCGCCGCCGGTCAGCTCGACGAACTGCACCTCCTCGTGCACCCGGTCGCGGCCCGGCACGGGCGTCGGCTGTTCGACGATGACGCTGCGCCCCAGCCACTGACGCTGTTGGGCTCCGCAGTGTTCCCCACAGGAGTGGTACGGCTGATCTACGCGCCGTCCGACTTCCCGAACAGCGCGACCTACGACGACGTCAAGGACATGACGCCCGACGCCTGAACCCGGCAGCGGTTACTGCTGCGGCGGCTGCTGATAGGTCGGTGGCTGCTCCGTCGGCGGGGTGTAGGTCGGTGGCTGCTGGGCCTGGACGGCCGGGGGCGCGTAGGTCGGCGGCTGCGGGGCCGGCGCGAACTCACCGGGAGCCTGGGCCTGGGGAGTTGCCTGCGGGTAGGCCTGCGGGTTCGGCAATGCAGACGGGACGCTGCCGGCAGCGAGCTGGTCGTTCGTCGGCTCGGGGATGGAACCGGCGGGCCGGTCGCTGATCTCGCCGAAGCTCACGTGCGGGGCCTGGCGGACAGCCGCCTCGTTGACCTCGAAGTAGGTGGCCTTCTCGAACTTGAACATGCCGGCGAGCACGTTCGAGGGGAACGACTCCACCTGGGTGTTGTAGTTGCGCACGTTGGCGTTGTAGAAGCGCCGACCGGCGGCGATCCGGTCCTCTGTCGCCGTCAGCTCGCGCTGCAGCTCGAGGAAGTTCACGTTGCTCTTCAGGTCGGGGTACGCCTCGACGCTCACCAGCAGGTTACGGACGGCGCCGCTCAGCTGCTCCTCGACCTGTGCCCGCTCCTGGGTCACCCCACCATGGGATCCCTGGGCCAGCGCTGCGGCCTGGTTGCGCAGTCGCGTGATGCCCTCGAGGGTGTTCCGCTCGTGGGCAGCGTAGGCGCGCACCGTCTCGACGAGGTTGGGGATCAGGTCGTAGCGCCGGTTCAGTTCGACGTCGATCTGGCGCCACGACTCCTGGATCAGGTTCCGGGAGCGAACGAAGCCGTTGTACAGCGAGACCGCATAGAAGGCCACACCGACAACGACCAGCAACACCACGATGAGGAAGATCACGCCACCAGTCATTCCAGGTTCTCCAATCCGAGGGACGGTCCCGGCCGCTCACGGCCAGGCAGGGCCCAGCCTAACGGCACACCCCCGCCGCTGGTCGAGACCCTGACCCCCAACGATCCCTGAGCTTGGCGGGTCAGGACAGGTCGAGGTCGGCAAGTCCGACGGCGAAACGGTAGGGCACGCCCTCCGCCTCGATCTTCTCCTTCGCCCCGGTGCTGCGGTCGACGATCACGGCAACGCCGATCACCTCGCCCCCCGCTTCGCGGACGGCGTCGACCGCCGTCATGACGGAGCCGCCGGTGGTGGAGGTGTCCTCGACGACGAGGCACCGGCGCCCGGCCACCTCCGTGCCCTCGATGCGGCGCTGCAGGCCGTGTGCCTTCGACTCCTTGCGGACGACGAAAGCGTCCAGCCGTCCGCCGGTGTGGGCCGCGTGGTGCAGCATCGCAACGGCCACGGGGTCGGCGCCGAGGGTGAGACCGCCGACGGCGTCGAAGTCCCAGTCCGCGACCAGCTCCGTCATCACCTCACCGACCAGCGGTGCCGCGGCCCCGTCCAGCGTCACCCGGCGCAGGTCGACGTAGTAGTCGGCCTCCTTGCCCGATGCGAGGGTGACCTTCCCCCGCACCACCGCAAGGGTCTTGACCTGTTCGATGAGCTCTTCGCGTGCTGCCATGGCAGCAAACTACAGCCATGCTCAGGAGAACCAGCCCCGGCTCCATGCCGGGGACGGTGAGGCCTCGGCGTCCTCGTCCGTGAATGGCCCGGCCCCCGACAGCCAGCGGGAGAGCTCGCGCCCGGCCAGCAACCGGTAGGGGAACCCCGCGCGCTGCAGGCGTCGCTCGAAGGACTGCAACGGCAGGTCCGTGCCGCCGACGGCGACGAAGTTGCCGAACCTTCGGCCCTTCCAGACCGGCACCTCCGCACTGACGGCCACCTCGTCGAAGGTCGCGACGATGCCGGCGAGGCAGCGCTTCGCCCAGCTGAACGGTGCCGAGTCGGTGAGGTTCATCACTGCCTGCCCACCGGGACGCAGTGTGCGGGCGACCTCCGTGAAGAACTCCACGGTTGAGAGCTCGGGAGGCACGCTCGCGCCGGCGAACGCGTCGATGATCACGGTGTCGGCGCAGCCGGAGGGCAGTGCCGCGACGCCGGTGCGGCCGTCGACCGGTCGCACCTTGATGCCGGAGTTGCGGGGCAGCGGTAGCTTCTCGCGCACGGAGGCTGTCAGCTCCTCGTCCGGCTCCAGCACCACCTGCGCCGTGCGGGGACGCCGGGCGGCGACGAACCGGGGCAGGGTGAGTCCGCCGCCACCGACATGGATCACCCGGAGGTTCTCGGTCAGCGGTCGGGCGAGGATCGTCTCGTCGAGCACTTCCGCGATCCGCTGGACGTACTCGAACTCGAGCCGCAGGGGGTCGGTCGGGTCGACCCAGGACTGCTCGGTCTTGCCGTGCATCACCATGAACGCCCGACGGTCGTCGGGGGCTGGCACCACACGGTTCATGTGGCCGCAGCCTACCTGTCGCGCGCCGGCCAGCCGAGCCTAGGATCTGCTCGTGGAAGACGACATCCTGGAGGCCCTCGAGGCAGAACTGGAGCGCGAAGCGGCGTTGCCGTTCGCGAACATCGAGCGCAACTCCAGGATGCTGGGACAGGCGAGGAGCCATGCGCTGCACGACGCGGCGACCAACCTCCTCGACAAGGCGCTGGGCGCATGGGAAGGGGATCACCAACGTGCGCTGGCGTATGTGCGGCGCAGCGCAGGTCTGCCCTTCGACTCGCACGAGGAGTCCCACCCCGCGGCACTGGTGGCTGGATCGATCCTGTTCGCGGCCGTCACTGACGTCCTCGAGGAGAGCGCGGAGGACGACCACGTCTGGCTCGATGCGGCCGAGGCGGTATTGGCCGATCCCCGGCGTTCAGGACGCGGTGATTTGCGCCACGTCCTCGAGGCGATCGACCTGGACTATGAGCCCACACCGAGCGAGCGCCAGCGCCTCCGGGCCGCCATCGCCACCGTCCCCAAAGGCCCGGATCTGGCAGACCTCGTGGATCTGTCGACCGCCGATCTGGTGCAACGAATCACCGATGTCCTCGATGTCTACGTCGCCTATCTGGAAGCGGTGGAGCAACTCGAAGGCGGGTGATGCCAGAGCCCGGGATTCGGGTTCGAAAGACCGGCAGTTCGAAAGACCGGCTGTGATGTCTCAGGACATCGGTGACAGTTCTGCATCAGGACTTCGGTGACGGTTCGTGTATCAGGACATCGGTGACGGTCCGGGGGTTTTGGGGTGTCTTCCGCGGGGGCCTCTACTGCCGACGTAGGTGGTTCCGGGTGCTGGCCGGGTGGTTTCGAGGAGGGCTTCGCCGTTGAGGTCGACGACGGTGATCTGGTCGTTGTCGGTGACGACCAAGACCTTTTCGAAGGCTCGGTGTGGGTCGACGTGGTACTTGACGTTGTCGAGTTGGAACAGGCCCCAGCTGTTCAGTTTCCTTACGACGGTGCCGGCGGGAAGGCCGGCGGGTATCTGTGGGGGCTCGGGTCGCTGAGGCCAGGTTCGGCGGGGCGTCGGCGTCTTGGGGCGTGGCGGCTCGGCTATCGGGGTGATGTTGTAGGCGGCCTGCGGGGTGACCCGTCCGGGGAGTGCTTGGTGGGGCCGCTGGGTGTTGTAGATGCGGTCGAACTGATCGACCTGGGCTTGGAGTTCGTCGAGGGTGGCGGCGAGCGGCTGCTTGTCCAGCCAGCGGAACAGGGTGCTGTGAAGGCGTTCGTTCTTGCCCTGGGTGGTCGGCTTGTAGGGCTTGCCCGTGATCGGTTCGACGCCAAGGCGGGACACGTGGTCGGCCAGGCGGCCGATGTAGCCACGCCGGGACGGGTTGAGCGCGACCCGTTGTCGGTGAGCAGGCGTTGAGGCACGCCGTAGCGGGCCACGGCTTTGTCGAACACCGTGATCGCCTCCTGGGCGGTCTCGGCCCAGGCGACGTGGGAGGCGACTTCCAGGCGGGAATGGTCGTCTTCGAGTTGGAAGATCACGCACTTGCGGCCACCGGTCAGGACGTACTCGGTGCCGTCGAGTTGCCAGCAGGCGTTCGGTGCCGGGTACACGAACCGGCGCCACGCCGCTCGCGGTCTCTTCCTCGGTTCGAGCCGGGCCACCCCGGCCTCCCGGAAGATCCTGGCCAGTGCCGCTATCGAGGGCACGACCGGCAGCCCCATCGAGGCCATCTTGTCGTGCACGCTGATCGGCCCGTGATCCAGCCCCGAGTTCTCCAGGGCGGCTCGCACCCCGATGGCTTGGGCCTTGGCCTGGTCGCTCAGCTTGGTCGGGGACGACCTGGGCCGCCGGGGCCTGGGCTCGAGCACGGCCGCCTGGCCCTCCTCGGCTGCTCTCCGGCGCAGCTCGTAGAACGACTTGCGTGAGATGCCGTGCTCGACGCAGACCGTCGACACCGCCCCACGCGGCGCGTCGTCGGGCCAGCCGGCGATCGCAAGACGGACAACAGGATCGATGGGTTCGTTGGCAGCCATCCACCGAACCCTGCCCGCGAAGTGTCACCACCAAGAACCCCGAAAGTGTCACCGATGTCCTGATGCAGAACTGTCACCGATGTCCTGACACATAACAGTTCGAAAGACCGGCGCTGCCTTCTTGTATTCGAACACATGTTCGTATACACTTCTTCAATGGACGGTCTTCCACTCGCCACGGCCCAGCTGGCCACATGGGTGGACGCGCTCGCGACCCTTCACCCCGACGTGCCCGATGCGGAGAGAATCGACCGCATCCGGCTGCTGGAAGACGTGAAGGGCGCCATTGCTGCAGCCCAGGCGCGCGAGGCGGTTGCCCTGAAGCGCTCCATCGTCGCAGCGGAGGCCGAGCGGGGCGTTCCGTACGGCAAACGAGGGCGAGGTGTTGCCGCGCAGGTCGCGCTCGCCCGTCGCGAGTCACCGCACCGCGGCGACCGGCTCATGGGCCTTGCCGAAGCCCTGGTGGGTGAGCTGCCCGGCACCATGGCTGCATTGACCCGTGGCCTGATCAGCGAGTGGCGGGCCACCCTTGTGTGCCGCGAGACCGCCTGCCTTTCGGTGCAGGATCGTCGGGAGGTGGATCGCCGGCTCACGCTCGGGCTGCCCATGATGTCCGACAGGCAGGTGGCCGCATCTGCTCGACGCGTCGGCTACGAACTCGACCCGTACTCGATCGTGAACCGTTCAGCGAGCGCGGTCGCGGATCGCCGAGTCACCATGCGACCCGCGCCCGACACCATGGCCATCATCTCTGCGCTACTGCCGGTTGCGCAGGGTGTCGCCATGTTCGCCGCGCTCACCCGGGACGCCGAGACCGCCCGGTCGAACGGCGACCCCAGGACCCGCGGCCAGGTGATGGCCGACACCCTTGTGAGCCGCGCGACCGGATTGAGCGAGCCGGACCAGGTTCCGATCGAGCTCCAACTGGTCATCACCGACAAGTCCCTGCTGGCGGGCGGACGCACACCGGCCGACCTCGTGTCCTACGGTCCGCTACCTGCAGGAATGGCCCGTTACCTGGTCGCGAGCCTGCAGCCGGAAACGCGGCTCTGGCTGCGGCGGCTGTACACGGACCCGAAGAACGGCCAACTGGTGGCCATGGAGTCCCAGCGTCGCCTGTTCCCGAAGCCGCTGCGCCAGTTCCTCCTTGCCCGCGACCAGTTGTGCCGAACCCCCTGGTGCGGAGCGCCCATCCGACACTCCGACCACGTTCAGCCGGCCCGATCCGGCGGGCCGACCAGCGCGGCGAACGGCCAGGGCCTGTGCGAGCGTTGCAACCAGGTGAAGGAGTCGATGGGCTGGCGCTCGACGCCGGAGGCGGACGGCACGGTGGTCACCACCACGCGGTCCGGCCAGCGTTACTCCAGCCTCCCGCCGCCGCGCACAGGGATCGCGATCCGGGTGGACATCTGGCCCGCACGGGCTGAGGCTGCCTAGGCCCCTTCCGAACCCTGCCCGCGGACGGGGATCGGCCGCTAGTGTGACAGCACGCCGTCATGCCCGGCGCTGGCGAGCCTTGATCGATGCGGGGAGTCGACGTGACCAACAGCCAACAGCCCGGACCCGCGGGTGAACCCACCCCTGGCGTCCCAGCCCCGGGGCAGCAGTACCCGGGCCAGCCCTACCCGCCGCAGCAGTACCCACCCCAGCAATACCCGCCGCAGCAGTACCCGGGCCAGCCGTACGGGGGGCAGCCGCAACAGCCCTATCCCGGTCAGCCCATGCCCGGCCAGCCCTACGCCGGACAACCGCAACAGCCCTACCCCGGCCAGCCCTACCCCGGCCAGCAGCCCTATCGCCCGGCAGGGCAGCCGCCGGGCAAGCCCAAGGGCAAGGGCGGGCTGATCCTCGGCATCACCGGCGGCGTCGCCGTCCTCGCCGTCATCGCATCCTTCCTGGTGCCGGGGAACCCCGTGCTACCGGTCACGCCGCAGCTGCCCACGATCACCGCGGGCATCCCGAGTGCCCCTGCCAGCGTCCCGGGAGGGTCCGTGACGCCCGTCACGCAGGCCGACAGCGCCCAGGCGGCCGTGCAGGGCTACCTCCAGGCCGTCTCGAGCGGAGACTCGGCGTCGGCCATCGCCTACGCTGCGACCCCGCCGATGGAGCAGTCCCTTCTCACCGACGAGATGCTTGCAGCGAACCAGGCGGTGGCGCCGATCACCGACATCACCGTCACCGAGGGGACGGGCAGCGACCACCAGAGCGTCCAGGCGGCCTACAACCTCGGCGGCACACCGGTGAACACCACCTTCGACGCCACCCTTGTCAACGGCACCTGGAAGCTCGACGCCGTCGCCGTCCCTTTGCCGCTCGACCTCTCCGCCATGGCGGGGGTCGACCTGGCCATCAACGGCGTGCCACTGCTCAACGTCAACCCTTCGGTCTTCCCCGGCAGGTACCTGGTCGAGGCTGCGAGCGGTTGGTACACGCTGTCGGGCGGCACGGTGCAGGTGGAGAACACGACGCCGTCCGGCCAGGCGCCCGAGGTGAAGCTCGCGCTGACCTCGTCCGGCGTCTCAGCCATCCGCAAGGCCGCCCAGGCGAAGCTCAACGCGTGCCTGAAGAAGAACTCGCTGGCGCCGGCCGGCTGCGGTTTCGGCACCTATCTGCCGGGCAACAACAAGGTGCGGGCCTCGTCGATCAACTGGCGGGTGATAAAGGGGGGAACAGCGATGAAGAAACTCAAGCCGAGCCTCGACGCCCCCGACTCGGCGATCGCCAAGGTGTCCGTCAAGACGAGGATTGACTGCTCCTCGACGAACGGGCGTCGGTGGCGCGGGTTCTCGACCGTCCACTACGTCTACGCCACGCTCAGCGAGGGGAAGGTGCTGGTCACCCTCGGCGCCTGACCTCAGCCGTCCGGTCATCGTCGAACCGTGCCCGGAGCCGGTTGCCCGCCGCTAGTGTGAGGCACGCCGGAGCGGCCCGGCGCCGCCCCCCCCTGAGCTGGAGTCGAAGTGAACGACAGGCCCGGACGTTCCGGCGAGCAACCCACCCCACGCACGCCGGCACCCGCCTACCAATATCCCCCTGGCTACGCCGGGGAGGCGTACCACCCGCCGGCGCAGCCCGACGTCCCGGACGCGGAGCCACCGGCCGAACCCAAGGGGAACGGCGCGCTGATCCTCGGGATCGTCGGCGGCGCTGTCATCCTCGGCCTGTTCGCTGTCGTCACGTTCCCCGGCATCGTCGGCGGCGCCGTTCCCACACCGTCCGCCACGACGGCCGGTGGCACGACGGGGGCGACCGCGCCACTGTCTGCAACGGGAGCCGCCGCGGTCAAGGGTTACCTCAAGGCCGTCGCCAGCGGCCACGCTGCGTCCGCCATCGCCTACGGCGCGACACCGCCGGTCGAGCAGTCGCTGCTCACAGACGAGATGCTTGCCGCGAACCGGGCGGAGGCCCCGATCACAGACATCAAGGCCACAGAGGGAACCGGCGGCGACCACCAGACCGTTCAGGCCACCTACAAGCTCGGCGGAACCCCGGTCAGCACCACCTTCGAGGTCACCCGCGCCAACGGCACCTGGGTGCTCGATGCCATCGCCGCGCCACTTCCGCTCAACCTGTCCAGAACCACGGGGGTCGACCTGAGGATCAACGGCAGGAAGCTGCCGAACACCAACCCGACTGTCTTCCCGGGCAGGTACACCATCACGACGTCGAACGGGTGGTTCACGGTGTCCGGGGGCAAGGTGCAGGTGAAGAACGGGGCGGCGTCCGGAACTGTGCGGGAGGCGAAGCTGGCGCTGAGCGCCTCGGGGATCTCCGCCATCCGCAAGGCCGCCCAGGCGAAGCTGAACTGGTGCCTGGAGAAGAATTCGCTGACTCCCGCCGACTGCGCCGCCGACTTGACCCTGCCGAATGGCAACACGGTGCGTCCCTCAACCATCGACTGGCAGGTGACCAGGGGTGGGAGCGCGATGCGGACGCTCAAGCCGACCCTCGATTCGGCGGACAGTGCGCACGCCAAGGTACTGGTGAAGACCCGGGTGTACTGCACCTCCACCGATGGGCACCGTTGGCATGGCTACGCCACCATCCGTTTCGTCTACGCCACCCTCGCCCCGCACAGCGTGAAGATCGAATTCACGTCCTGACGACAGACGAACGACCTCAGCCGGCCGGGACGGCCTGCACAGCGACAAGCCCGGTCTGCTCAGCATTGACGTCGAAGGCGATGGAGTCGCCGTCGGCGATCTCGCCCGACAACACCTTGCGCGCCAGCGCGTCCTCGATGGTGGTCTGCACCAGCCGCTTCAGCGGACGGGCGCCGTACACCGGGTCGAAGCCGGTGAGTGCCAGCCAGTCCTTGCCTGCCTGGGTCACGTCCACCTCGATGCGGCGGTCGGCGAGGCGCTGGTTCAGCCGCTTCAGCTGGATGTCGACGATGCGCGTGAGCTCAGCCGTACCGAGGGCGTCGAAGATGACGATCTCGTCCAGCCGGTTCAGGAACTCGGGCTTGAACGCCTGACGCACCACGCCCATCACCGACTCGCGCTTGGTGTCGGCGTGCAGCGCCGGATTGCTCAGGAATTGCGAGCCGAGGTTCGAGGTCATGATCAGGATCACGTTGCGGAAGTCGACCGTCCTGCCCTGGCCGTCGGTCAGCCGGCCATCGTCGAGAACCTGCAGCAGGATGTTGAACACCTCCGGGTGAGCCTTCTCCACCTCGTCCAGCAGCACGACAGAGTACGGACGCCGCCGCACGGCTTCGGTGAGCTGGCCGCCCTCCTCGTAGCCGATGTAGCCGGGAGGTGCGCCAACGAGCCGGGAGACGGTGTGCTTCTCGCCGTACTCGCTCATGTCGATGCGCACCATCGCGTGCTCGTCGTCGAAGAGGAAGTCCGCCAACGACTTGGCGAGCTCCGTCTTGCCGACGCCGGTCGGGCCGAGGAACAGGAACGAGCCGGTCGGACGGTTCGGGTCGGAGATGCCTGCCCGCGACCGGCGGACGGCGTCAGCGACAGCCTGGACGGCGGGACGCTGCCCGACGAGGCGCTCGCCGAGCCGGTCCTCCATGGTGAGCAGCTTCTCGCTCTCGCCCTGGAGCAGTCTGCCGACCGGAATCCCTGTCCAGGCCGCGACAACCTCTGCGATGTCGGCGGCGGAGACCTCTTCGCTGACCATGGAGGTCGCGTTCTTCTCCGCCTCCGTCGCATTCTCCAGCTCTGCCTCGAGGCCCGGGATCCCGCCGTAGAGGATCTCGGAGGCCCGCGTGAGGTCACCCTCGCGCTGGGCGCGCTCCGCCTCGATCCGGAGCTTGTCGATCTCGCCCTTGATCTCGCCCACCCGGTTCAGGCCGGACTTCTCCGCCTCCCAGCGAGTCTCCAGCCCACGGAGCTCCTCCTTCGCGTCCGCCAGTGCGGCGGTCAGGCGCAGGTACCGCTCACGGGAGCCCGGGTCCTCCTCCTTCTCGAGGGCGAAGGCCTGCATCGTCATCCGGTCGATGTCGCGGCGCAGCTGGTCGATCTCCTCCGGTGAGGAGTCGATCTCCATGCGCAGCCGGGACGCCGACTCGTCGATCAGGTCGATCGCCTTGTCCGGCAGTTGCCTGCTGGTGATGTACCGGTTCGAGAGGGTCGCGGCAGCGACGAGGGCCGAGTCGGTGATCCGCACCTTGTGGTGCGCCTCGTAGCGCTGCCGCAGGCCGCGCAGGATGGCGATGGTGTCCTCGACCGTGGGCTCGCCGACGAAGACCTGCTGGAAGCGCCGCTCCAGAGCCGGGTCCTTCTCGATCCGCTGGCGGTACTCGTCGAGAGTCGTCGCGCCGATCATGCGCAGCTCGCCGCGGGCCAGCATCGGCTTCAGCATGTTGCCGGCATCCATCGAGGAGTCGCCGGTCGCGCCGGCACCGACGACAGTGTGCAGCTCGTCGATGAAGGTGATGATCCTGCCCTCGGCGTCGCGGATCTCGTTCAGGACGGCCTTGAGCCGCTCCTCGAACTCGCCGCGGTACTTGGCGCCGGCCACCATCGAGGCCAGGTCGAGCGAGACGACCTTGCGGTCACGCAGGGAGTCGGGCACGTCGCCGGCGATCACCCGCTGGGCGAGGCCCTCGACGACGGCGGTCTTGCCGACGCCGGGCTCGCCGATGAGCACGGGGTTGTTCTTGGTGCGCCGGGCCAGCACCTGGACAACACGGCGGATCTCGGCGTCGCGGCCGATCACGGGGTCGAGCCTGCCCTCCCGTGCTCGGGCCGTCAGGTCGATGGAGTACCGGTCGAGCGCCGACTCGGCACCCTCGGCCTCGGCCGATGTCACCCGCTTCTCGCCCCGGGAGTCGGCGAACGCCTTGGCCAGCTTGTCCGTCGTCGCGCCGAGGTCGGTCAGGATCTTGCGGGCGTCGGTCTGAACGGCGGTGAGTGCGAGCAGCAGGTGCTCTGTCGCGACGAACAGGTCGCCGAGTTGCTGGGCGCGCGTCTCCGCGTCCGCCAGCACCCTGGCAAGGCCGCCGGACATCGCCGGCTGGCTCACCGACGAGCCCTGGGCGGACGGCAGCTTCGTGATGGCGCCGCGGGCAGCAGCGTCAACGACGGCGGGGTCGACGCCGATCGACGACAGCAGCGGGGCGACCGTGTTCTCCGGCACGAGCAGCAGTGCGTGCAGCAGATGGACGGGCTCCGCCGTGGGGTTTCCGTTGGTGAGTGCAGTGCGCACAGCGGCAGAGACGGCGTCCCTGCTGCGGGTGGTCAGCTTCTCGGTGTCCATCGGTTGAGTTGTCTCCTCGTAAAGTTGAGTTCACCAGACTCAACTAGCTTAGCCGTATCGCTATTCCGCGGAGAGGTCTGCCGGGATCGGGTTCTGCCCTGGGCTTCCCCCGATGGCGACGGCCACCGAAGCACGGACAGCGAGGAGGGCCGTCGCGCCGAAGATGCCGGCGGCGACCACGGCGTAGGCGGCACGCACGGCGAGGCCGCCGGAGCCTGCGGTCATGGCAAGGGCGAGCGCCAGTTCGAGCAGGACCAGCCCGGCAGCGAGCCGGGCGAGTACCCGGCGCCCATCGCGTTCGGCGCGGCGGGCCGCGAGGGCGATGAGGACCACGGCACCCACGGCGAGGCCGAGTCGCACCACCTGCAGCAAGGGCCAGCGGTCGGCGTCAAGGACGCCCAGCGGCCAGCTGATGCAGCGGGTGAACGAGTCGGGCCCGGCGACGGCGATGCCGGTCAGGTGCAGTGCGGCGAGGACGCCGACGGCTCCCCAGGCCGAGCGTGCTGCCACGGTCGGCGTCCACGTGGCGCCGGGCGTCAGCAGGACGCGGGCGAGCAGCAGGCAGACGGTGGCCGCCAGGGCGCAGGCGAGGTCGATCATTCCCAGCCACCAGGGGATGCCCACCTTGACGGTCAGCATGCCGAAAACGCCTGCAGCGATGGTGCCAGCGAGGCCGAGCCAGGCGAGGACCCGCGGCCGGCGGTCAGGAAGCCGGCCGGCGAGGATCGCTGCGACGAGGACGGTCGGCCCGGTGACTCCCGCGATCACACGGTGGGTGAACTCGATGATCGGGTTCAGCTGCGCCGCGGGGACGAAGCTGTCGGCATAGCAGCCGGGCCAATTGGGGCAGGCGGCACCCGACTGGGTCGCGCAGACCACGGCACCCATCACGACGGAGACGAAGGCCAGCAGGGCGGCTGCGGTGAACCAGCCGCGGGTGATCCGGCTCACGCGGGCACCCCGTCCGCGACGTCGGCAGGGGCGCGGCGTGCACGTCCCCACGGGCCCAGCGCCGTCGCGGCCGAGGCGGCCAGCAGCGCAACGCCGGCGAACACGCCGATGTTGACGACCACCTGCTGCCACCAGACGTACTGGAGTTCCAGCTCGCCGCCCATCGGCAGCAGCATGAAGGGCGCCAGGGCCCCCCACAGGGCGTAGCCGAGACCGGGCCAGCGCAGGTAGCCGGGCAGTTCGCTCGCCTGCCAGAGCACGAGTCCGAGCGGGACCACCCACACGTAGTGGTGTGACCACGAGATGGGCGAGGCCAGCAGGCTGGTCAGGCCGGCCAGGCACAGCGCGAAGGCCACCTGGCCACGGCGGTGCATCAGGACGGCTGCCCAGAGGCCGAGGGCGACCACGAGGGCGCTGAGCACCAGCCCGCCCCTGCTCGGCTCGCCGGTGAGCCGGTTCCACACGCCCAGCACCGACTGGTTGGACGCGTAGAGGATGCCCGAGTTCAGGCCGGAATCACCGGTGGCGAGCTTCAGCCAGTAGGACAGCGAAGCCTGCGGCAGCACGACGAACCCGATCGCCGTCGCGACCAGGAAGGCGGCGAACGCGACGAGGCCGGCCTTCCTGCGTCCGGCGAAGAAGTTGTAGGCGGCAACGACGGCCGGGGTGAGCTTGATGGCGGTGACGACGCCGACCAGCCAACCCTCGGGGAGGATCCGGCGGCGGAACAGGCGCGGGCCGGGCATCGAGTCGAGGACGGCTGCCGCGACGAGGAAGATCGCGAGCTGGCCGAAGCCGAGGGTGTCGCGCACCGGCTGGCAGGCCAGGATCAGGCCGGTGGTGAGCAGGCTCAGCCGCCAGCCGGTGTAGCCGAGCCGGTAGCAGATCGCCGCGAGCGCTGCGGTGCTCAGCGTGAGCCAGATGAAGGCTGCCAGGACGAACGGGATGACGGCGAACGGCACGGTGAGCATGGCGGCGAACGCCGGGTAGATCCACGGCAACTGGCCGCCCGCGTCGAAGATGTCGCCACCGGCGAGGAGCTTCTGGCCGGTGCGCTGGTAGACGTCGAGGTCGATCATGTTGGGGTGCCAGGGCCACAGCGTGCTGCCCGGGATCTGGGTGCCGCCGATGTAGTACGCCGCCAGCAGGGGTGGCAGGAACAGCAGCGCGCTCAGCGCCACCGTCCGCATTCGCTGGGTCTGCACCCCTACCTCCCTCACGCGAGCCCGTCAAAGACTACGGGAGGCCAGCGCAGCCGGTGCTGCATCAGCACCACCTGGTAGGGGTTCCAGGTGGAGAGTGTGTAGCGCAGGACGAGTTCTTCGCCGTCGAGGTGGGCGTCAAAGATGTAGGGCGCATACGCCGCGCCGGTCCCGTCGGCCTGCCCGGGGAAGATCCGGTCGCCGACGGGATCACCCTCGCCGGCGGCCTTGATGAACCGCGTGAACGGATCGGCGTGAGACATGCCCGTCGTGACCCAGTCGAGCAGCCGGAGCCGAGGCGACCACGGTCCCCAGGGATGGGGTGCGACCCGCAGCGTGATCGCGGGCCCGATCGGATCCTCCGGCCCTGAGCCGGCGAGCATGAGGTACGCGCCGGCGTCCGGCACCCACCGCACCGAGAGCTCCCCGAGCGCACCGGGGGTGAACAAGGGTGCAGCGTCCTCCTCATGGTCAGACCAGCCGGCGCCGTCCCAGTACCGGACGCCGCCAGGGGCAAGAAAGGGGACAGTCCCCTTTCTTGCCCCTCGAGCCCCGTCGGCCGGGGCCAGCCGGGCGAGCGCTTCGCCGTCCAGCTTCGCGAGGCGCGGTTCGGAGGCACGGTAGGGACCGCTGCCCCAGATCAGCAGGTCGTCGCCGACGAGCTGGGTGGAGACGTTGATGAAGTGCCGGTCACTGAAGGTGCCTAGCACGCGGAAACGCACCGGTGACCGACGGCTCGCAGGGTCGATCGGCAGCCCGGGATCCTCCGCGCGGGCGAGGACGGAGCGTCCCATCACCCGGCGGCGCCGGAAGTGGTTCGAGCTGAAGAAGCCGTACAGCTCTCCCCCGGTGGAGAAGGCGTCCAGTGGCACGTCGTACTCGCGCATCGTCGTGTGGCCGCCGACGAGCTTCAGTGGCGACCCGTGGAACCGGACGCCCGGCAGCCCCTGCCGTGGCCCGGTGTCGGTGACCTCCGCGATCGAGTCCCGCGTGGTGAGCAGGCGGCGGGTCCAGTGGGTGTCACCGAACAGCAGGAACGTGCGTCCGGCATGGTCGAACCGGACGCCGAGATCGGTCCCCCGGATACCGGCGGTGGATAGCGATGCGCTCAGTGCTGGTGTGCGCTCCCCCCACGGCGTCGGGGTGGCGTCGGTGTCGCCGGTCACCTGTGCCAGCTTCACCGACTCGGGCCCTTCCGCGACGAAGTCCGGGTCGTGCAGTCGCAGGCAGGCGTTCCGCTCCCAGCTGCCTCCGGGCGGACGGTGATAACTGAAGACCGACCCGTCCTCGTCGGTCAACGCCTGGTCCCAGCCGGACGCGGTGAAGGTGGCCACCGCCCGCAGCCGGGAAGAATCTGCACCCAGCTCGGCAGCTGAGGGCGGAACCGGCCGATCCGGGGCATCCAGCTGCAGATCCGTCCCAGCGGTGGGCTGCCAGCCGCTCGCATCGAAGCGGTGGACGGCGGTCCGGTCGCCCTCGGGGACGCAGGCAATCAGCACTCGCCCACTCCGGATGAGCCACCCGGGTCCACCGGCACGCTCGGTGACGGTGCCGATCCGCACCCACGGACGGTCGGGACGGTCGAGTTGTCGCCGGTAGTGACCGAGCCGGGGCGCATCGAGAATGACAGCGTCGACCCAGCGCGGGAAGAAGGCCCGGTCCACAAGGGCAGACCCTTGGCGGATCAGCCCCTCGCGGATCAGCCCCTCGCGGATCAGCACGGTGCGCCGGTCACCGTGCCGTCTCGACCCCAGTCGCCAGGTCCGGCGCAGGACTCACCCGGCGGCCGGGCAGCAGGCCGACACCGAGGACGAGCAGGACGGCGAGCGCAGGGAGCTCGACCCCGATGCCCAGCAGCGTGCCGACTGTCCCTGCCGGGTAGTCGTCGAACCAGGGGTAGCCGAGGAAGACCACGAAGAGCGCTGCGCCGACCAGCGTTGCCGTGCGCCCACCCAGCAGCACGTACCAGCAGGCTGCCAGGACGAGCCAGAGCTGGTGGTGGGGCCAGGAGATCGGCGAGACGGCCACGGACAGGGCTCCGACGGCCAGCGCTGCGGCCAGCGGGCTGCCGTCCCGCAGGTGACGGGCTGCCCGCCAGTACGCCAGGACGGCGACGGCAGCGGCGACGGCCAGCCAGACCAGCGTCGTCGGGACACCATCGGGCAGCTGCCGTCCCAGCAGGCCGAGCAGCGACTTGTTCACGGTCGAATCCGTGCGGCCGACCCGGCCCGTCTGCCAGAGCAGGTTCGTCCAGTAGGACACCGACGCAGCCGGCAGCACCAGCCAGGCAAGGCCGGTCGCGCCCACGAAGGCGCCGGTGCAGACGGCCGCCTGGCGCCACTGCCTCGTCAGCAGGTAGTACGGGAGGAACACCAGCGGGGTGAGCTTGATGGCAGCTGCGATCCCGACGAGCGATCCCTGCCAGCGGCGGGGCAGCAGGTGGTCGAACAGCGCGAGGGCGATGACGAAAAGGCTCACCTGGCCGACGATCAGGTTGTGCAGGAACGGATACGACAGCATGACGGGGATCGAGAGGCCGGCGACCCAGGCCGCGCGGTGGGTGCCACTCGGTGCACCCGCGACGACGCCGCGTCCGGACGTGCGGACCAGCAGGAAGATGCAGCCGACGGTGACGACGAAGGTGAGCGCCGTCCAGATCACCTTCGCCAACACCGGGTCGAGCAGCGCGAACGGCACAAGGACGAGGGCTGCGAACGGCGGGTAGGTGAAACCGAGGCCGTGGATCGTCGGGTGGACGTAGGTGTAGGAGTAGAGGTCCTGCCCCGCGAGCGCAGTGTTCACAGCACCGCGGTAGATGTCCAGGTCGCCGAGCAGCCCTGCCGTGGAATTCGTGGCGAGCGTGACCACCAGCATCACGGCGACGGCAACCGCGACGGCGACGAGCCCGACGGCGAGGATCCCGGCGCGCGGCCCACCGGTGGATGTCGCGCGCACTGCGCACCTCCCTGTCCCGATCGGCCTGTCAGGCCTGGCCCGTTCTGGGCGACACCCTAACCGGTAACCGGGGACCTGTCCGGCACCCGAACCGACGACAGCCGGACTCAGGCCTCGGGGTGCCGGCTGCCCCGCTCGAGGGCGAGCGGACGGTGCCGCGGCGTCCGTCCGATGTGGACCGAACCGCCGGTCTCTGCCGTGAACAGGCGCACCCCCTCGGGGATGAGCTGCAGCTCCTGCACCACCTGCGCGAGGCGGCTCACCTGGCCGCGGAGCCCGTCCAGCTCGGATTCGAGGGCGAGGATGCGGCGGACGCCTTCGAGGTTGATGCCCTCGTTCTGGGAGAGGTGCTGGATGTGGCGCAACTTGGCGATGTCGCGCAGCGAGTAGCGCCGGCCGCGTCCCCGTGCGCGACCGGGCACAACGAGGCCGAGGCGGTCGTAGCCGCGAAGCGTCTGGGGGTGCATCTCGGCCAGTTGGGCCGCCACCGAGATCACGAAGATCGGGGCGTCGGCGTCCATCCGGTCGGGAAGGAGGTCCATCAGTGGCTCCCGAGCAGGTGGGCCCGGGGGTCACCACCGCCGGCCTTGGCCTGGAACTCGACCAGCGCCGCCCGTGCCTCCTCGGAGAGGTGACGGGGAACCTGGACGTCCACGGTCACCAGCATGTCGCCGTCGACGGCACCGCCCTTGACGCCACGCCCCTTGACCCGGAACGTCCGCCCGTTCGGGGTTCCGGCAGGCACCTTCAGTCGCACGCCGGTGCCATCGAGGGTCGGCACCTCGATCTCAGCGCCGAGCGCAGCCTCTGCGAAGGTCACCGGCACGGTGAGCGTCAGGTGGTCGCCCTTGCGACCGAAGAGCTTGTGGGCACGGACGTGCACGAGCACGTACAGGTCGCCGGCAGCGCCGGAATTCTCCCCCGCGCCGCCCTTGCCCTTGATGCGGATGCGCTGGCCGTCGGTGACGCCGGCCGGGATCCGCACCTGCATGGTGCGGGTCGAGCGGCTGCGTCCACTGCCGGCGCAGGTGGGGCACGGGTCCTCCACCACCATGCCCCGGCCGCGGCACTCGCGGCAGGGCTCGGTGACGGCGAAGACGCCGCCAGAGGTGGAGGTCTGCATGCCGCTGCCCTGGCAGGCGCGGCAGACCGTCGGCTGGGTACCCGGACGGGCACCGGTGCCGTGGCAGGTCTCGCACGCTGCGTCCGAGGTGGTCTGCATGCTCACGAGCGAGCCGGCGAGCGCGTCGGCGAAGTCGATCGTCACCTCGCCCTCGATGTCGGCGCCGCGACGCGGGCCCCGGGTGGTGGTGCGCCGGGTCGTCGTGCCTCCGAAGAGGTTGCCGAAGAGGTCGGAGATGCCGGAGTCGCCCGCACCGCTGCCGCGGAACAGGTCCTCCATGGACGGGCCGCCGCCCTGCCCGGCGCCGGGGAACCGGAATCCCCCGCCACCGAACAGGCTGCGCGCCTCGTCGTACTCCTTGCGCTTGGCCACGTCGGAGAGGATCGAGTTCGCCTCGGAGATCTCCTTGAACCGTGCCTCTGCGCCGGCGTTGTCCGCGTTCTGGTCAGGATGGAACTGCCGTGCCAGCTTGCGGAACGCCTTCTTGATCTCGTCGGGCTTGGCGTCCTTGGAGACGCCGAGCACCTTGTAGTAGTCCTTCTCGAGCCAGTCCTTGGTACTCATTGCGCCTCCTTTCTCCTACTCCGGGTTGGCCACGCCCACGCGGGCCGGACGCAACACGCGATCATTCAGCTTCACGCCGCGCTGCATCACGGCAGAAATCGTCGGGACGGTGATATCGGTCTCGATCGGCAACTGCATCAGCGCCTCGTGGATCTGCGGGTCGAATTCCTCGCCCACCTCACCGAAGGTCTCCAGCCCGTACTTGGCGATGATCTTCTCCAGCTCGTCAGCGACCAGCTTGAAGCCACCGACCAGCTCGGCGTGCTCGCGGGCGGCCTCGACGCTGTCAAGGACCGGCAGCAGGTCGAGGATGACGACCTCCACCCCGCCCTGGCGGGCCAGCAACCGGTCGCGGTCGACCCGCTTCTTGTAGTTGCTGTACTCGGCGTGCAGGCGCTGCAGGTCGTCGGTGCGCTCATCCACCAGTTCCTGCATCTCCGACAGCTTGGCGTCGCGGATGGGTGAGCCCTCGCCGGCCTTCTCTGCGATGGGCTCCTCCGCTCCGTCCCCGCCGGCCTCCCCGTCGGGCACGTAGCCCTCGGGGTCGGCTGCTTCCTGCGGGCCTTCGTCAGGCTCAGGCGTCGTTGTCGCGTCCGTCACTTGTCTTCCTTGGTGTCCTCATCGACGATCTCGGCGTCCACGACATCGTCATCGGACGCCGGGGCGCCTTCCGTGGTGGCCTGGGACTCCTCGGACTGCTGCTTGGCCTGGGCTGCTGCGTACATCGCCTGGCCCATGGCGCCGGCCTTGGTGTTCAGGTCGTCCATCGCAGCCTTGACCGCGTCGTTGTCGTCAGTCTTCAGTGCTTCCTTCAGCACCTCGAGGGCCTCGACAACGGGCACCTTGGTGTCCTCGGGAATGGTCTCGGCGTTGTCGGCGAGCAGCTTCTCCGTGCGGAACGCCAGGGCGTCCGCCTCGTTGCGCATCTCGACGGCAAGGCGACGCTGGTGGTCCTCCTCCGCGTGCGCCTCTGCCTCCTTGACCATGCGGTCGATGTCGTCGCGACCCAGCGCAGAACCGCCGGTCACCGTCATGGACTGCTCCTTGCCGGTGGCCAGGTCCTTGGCGT
>JAOATP010000052.1 GCA_030158185.1 Propionicimonas sp. | reverse complement strand
GTGCCCTTGACGAGGTAGGCGACAACGATCCTGTCGACACACGCCGACTTGCCGCCGTAGGTGCCATGACCCTGGCCGTCATAGGTGACGAGGACGCCGGAGACGAGCTGTTTCGACATCGACACCGCCTGTTGGTAGGGCGTCGCGTTGTCGCCGGTGCCGCCGATCACGAGCAGGGGCCTGGCGCCGGTGCCCTTGATGTCCAGCTGGCGCGACGGGCGCACCGGCCACAGCGGGCACACGTACTGCGGCCCGAAGTACTTGCCGTAGATGGGGGCCTTGTCCTCGTCCTGCTTCCAGACCCGGTCGGCGTCGACCACGCCCTTCTCCTGGTCGGAGTCGAGGCACGAGATCGCCGCCAACGCGTAGAACATCGAGCCGTAGTGCCCCTTGTCGTCGCGGTCGAGGAGGAAGTCCGATGCGCGCAGCAGGATCGCGCCGTTGCCCTCCATGCCGTCGGCAAGCGCCTTCACAAGGGTCGGCCACGCCTGCTTGCCGCCATAGAGCAGGGCTGCAGAGCCCTCCACACCGAGGCTCTGGGTCAGGGTCCGCGCCCCGCTGCGGAGGGGGCGGCCGTCGAGCCGGTCGAAGAAGGCTGTGATCGTGTCGAGGACTTCCTGCTTCGACGTGCCGAGCTCACAGCCCTGGGAGGCGCACCAGTCGGCGAAGTTGCCGAGCGCGAGGTCGAAGCCCATGGCCTGGATGACGTCATCGTTGTCCGTGATGTTCACGGCCGCGTCCAGCACGAGGCGCCCCGTGTTCGCCGGGTACAGCTCCGCGTACGTTGCCCCGATCTGGGTGCCGTAGGAGTAGCCGAAGAAGTGCAGTTCCCTGTCGCCGACGAGCTCGCGCAGCAGGTCGAGGTCGCGCACGGTCTCGATCGTGGAGATGTGCTCCAGCAGCGACCCGCTGTTCTCCCAGCACGACGTCGCCAGGTCGTAGGCACCCTCGATCAGCGCGCTGCGCTCCGCCTCGGTGTCGGGCGAGATGTCGAGGTTGTTGAACGCCTCGGCCTCGGCGTCGCCGTAGCACTTCACCGGGGTCGAGTCGCCCACCCCGCGGGGGTCCCAGCCGACGATGTCGTACTGCTCCAACCCCTTGGTCTCGAAGGTCGGCACCTCGCCCTTGCCCGAACCGCCCGGGCCGCCCGGGTTGATGAAGAGGGTGCCGAGCCGGGGTGTCGCGGTCGCGGTCTTCCGCCGCACGGAGAGCGTGACAGCCTTCGCCGCCGGGTCCGCGTAGTCGAGCGGGGCAAGGACGGACGCGCACTGGGTGCCGTCCCCGCAGTTGGACCAGTCGAACTTCTGGGCGGCGTAGGCGGCGAGATCGTCACCGGGCAACCCGTCGACAAGTCCGGCGACACTCGGGTTGGCCTCCGGCAGCACGGGGCGGTCGACGGCGACGCCGGAAACGGCGGAGACGTGGATCCGTGCCGCCGGCTGGACCGTCGGGGTCGCTGTCGGAGCGTCACACCCGGTCAACGCAAGGGCAGCGGCCAGCAAAAGGACGCTCAGGCGGACGGCGGACGGCACTCGCCCAGCGTAGCCACCACGCGGAAGGACCCAACGCGGCGGGACCGGCTCCTGAATCAGGCGTCCCGGAGCGCTGCCGGTGCACAGAGCCGTCCGAGCGGACAGGTGAAGCGCTCGGTCGCGACCTGCACCACCACCGAATCCAGCGGGACGACGTGGCCGACGACCGTCCCTGTGCCGTCGGGGGTTCCCACGACGGCACCGACCGGTGGCGCTGCCGCGTGGAAGTCGGTGTAGCTCTGCTGCTCGTAGGACAGGCAGCACATCAGCCGTCCGCAGGCGCCGAGCAGCTGGCTGGGGTTGTTCGACAGGTCCTGGTTGCGCGCCATCCGCAGCGACAGCGGTGTGCGCTGCGGGCCCATGGCCGAACAGCACAGCTCGCGTCCGCAGGCCCCGCAGCCGCCGATGATGGCCGCGGCGTCCCTCGCACCGATCTGGCGCAGGTCGATGCGGGACTGCAGGGCACGGGCAAGGTCGACCAGCAGGGCGCGGAAGTCCACCCGTCCGGGAGCGACGAAGTAGATCACCGACTGCTGGTCGAACTCGTCGCTCTGGTCGACGAAGTCCACGCCAACGACGCGCATCGCCAGCTCGTGCCGGGCGATCAGGGTGCGTGCCGCCCCGGCGATCTCGACCCTGCGGATGCGGTTGGCCGTGTCCCTCGCCTCGTCTGCGGTGTCGGCCGACCCGATGCAGGCCTGCAGGTCGTGCGCCCAGTCGAGCTCGGTAGGGCCCCACACGCAGTGCGCCAGCTCAGCCCCGTCCCCCGTTGGCACGAGGACGGCCTGGCCGAAGCCGAGCTCGAGGTCGCCGGCGTCGAAGTAGTACAGGCGACCGAGCGGCTCGAACGCTACAGCGATCACCCGGGGCATAGCCGAACCATATGCCCGGGTCGGCCGGGTGTTGGGCGAATCCCGGTTCGGGCCCTACGAGGCCGCGGAGGCCCGTTCGGCCTTGTTGCGCTCACGACCGGCGCGGACGCTGCGGTCGAGGCTCCAGCCTCCGGCGCCGATGCAGAGCAGCAGCACGCCGACGGCCGTCAGCAGCAGCTCGTAGTCGCCGAGGAAGCCGGGGCGTCCGGCGATGAACGGGCTCCAGTTGCCCCACTGGACGAAGACCAGCGCGCCACCGCCGATGAGCGCGATACCGAGACCCGCCACCCGGGTGAGCAGCCCGAGGATCAGCGACAGCGCGATCAGCAGGGCGGCCACACCGGTGACGATCGCCATGACAGACGGGTACGGAATGATCGTCTGGGCGAACTGCGCCTGGGCTGCGGGAATGTCGGTGAGGATGTTGAGGCCGCGGACCGCGAGAATCGCAGCCAGCACGAGCCGCAGCAGGAACAGCCCGACCGAACCCCAGAACTTGTCGTTGGTGCGCTTGTGGACGATCACGGGCTCAGGGGCTACCAGCGGCACGGGTGCCGTGGCCGCAAGCGCGACGGAGCGTGCCTCGCGGCGGGCTGCGCGCTCGGCTGCGAGCTTCTGCTCCTCATCGTTGACCTGCTCGATGCGTGTGGGCTCGAAGTCCGGCCCGGACGTCGGACTGGGCTGGCGGAAGATCGAATCCCCCGGCGGCGCAGGGAGCGGGTAGGACGCGGTCTCCTGCGGCACGACAGCCGTGGGCTCGACGATCTCGGGTTCGGAGGCGAGGGCGGCGGTCTCCTCTGCCGGGGGCTCCACGGCGATCGTCTCCTCGTTCCCGGGCTCCTCGACGGCGACCGTCTCCTCGGCCGCGGGCTCCTCAACAGCGACCGTCTCCTCGGCCGCGGGCTCGTCGGCAACGGGCTCGTCGGCAACGGTCTCTTCCGCGACGGGCTCCTCAACCACCACCGGCTCGGTCACCTCGACCGGCTGGGTCTCTTCGACGACCTCGGCAGCCGGCTCAGGAGCGTCCTGCTCAACGACGGTCTCCGCGTCCTGCTGGCGCTGGGTATCGACCGGGTACCAGGTCGGGGCCTCCGGGGATTGCTGCGGGATGGGTCGGGTGGCCTCACCCTCGTCCAGGGCGGTTTCGGTCTCGCGTGGCTCGGTCACGGGGGAAGTCCTCTCCTTGCAACACTCGTCAGCGTCCATGCTTACACCGCGGGCGGCGAACGGGCCTGAGCGACACGGCCCGGGGAGCGGCCGGTCGGCCGTGTTCGGGAGAAGTGGTCAGTCGAGCCCGGAAAGGCTCAACATCAGCGATTCCATCGCCAGCAGGGGCGCGACGTTGGTCTCCAGGGCCGTGCGGCATGCCAGGATCGCGTCCAGCCGGCCGATGGTGGCCTCCGCCGTCGTGCTGCGCGCCAGCTGGCCGACGGGCTCGGCGAGTTCGGCGTTGATGAGCGGGACGCCCGCTGCGGTCTGCACCGTCAGCACGTCGCGATAGAAGGAGGTGAGTTCGGTGAGGACACGGTCGAGCGCGTCGCGCTGCAGGCGCTTGCCCCTGGCCTTCTGCTGGTCCTCAAGGTCGCGCAGCGCGGACTGTGCGTTGCGGGGACGGGCGCCCTTGGTTGTGAAACCGAGCGCCTCGGACAGCTCGGTCTTCTCGCGGGCGTCCAGCTCACCGGTGACAGCGGACGCCTCCTCCGAGGCCGCCTCGACGACGTTCGCCGCAGCGTCAAGGCAGGCGCCGAGCGAAACCAGCTGGGTGGGAAGGCGGAGCACCTCCGCCCTGCGGATGCGTGCGCCCTCGTTGCGCGCCAGCGCACGAGCCCTGCCGATGTGGCCCTGGGCGACCCGCGCTGCGAAGTTGGCGAGGGCGGGGTCGATGCCGTCGCGCTTCTGCAGCAGCGTGGCGATCGCTGCCGTGCTCGGCGTGCTCAACTCCACCAGCCGGCACCGTGAGCGGACGGTGGCCACAACGTCGTCCGCCGTCGGGGCGCAGAGCAGCCACACCGTGCGCGGTGCGGGCTCCTCGATACTCTTCAGCAGCGCGTCGGCGCCACGTTCGGTGACGCGGTCGGCGTCCTCGACAACCAGCAGCTGGTAACGGCCCATCGTCGGCGACATGGCTGCCCTCCGCACCAGGTCGCGCACCTCGTCCACGCCGATGCTGAGCGCCTCCGTGCGCACGAGCGTCACGTCGGGGTGGGCGCCGCTGAGCGCCGTGACGCAGCTGTTGCAGGTGCCGCACCCGCCGAACTGGCACTGCAGGGCTGCTGCGAAGGCGCGGGCGGCGTTGGACCGCCCGGAACCGGGCGGGCCGGTGAACAGCCAGGCGTGGGTCATGGCGTGGCGGTTGCCGGCGGCGGAGGCGCCGAGCACGGCTCGTTCGAGCGTTTCGACGACCCGTTCCTGACCGATCAGGTCGGACCAGACGCCGGTGGTGCTCACGGGTTCACTGTGCCAGCCGGGGCTGACAGAAGCGAGGCGATCCGTGCCCTCACCTGTGCCGCGATCTCCTCGATCCCGGTGCGCGCAGGCACCACGAGGTAGTGCTCGGCGTCAGCGGCCGCGAGGTCGAGGAAGAACCGCCGGGCCCGCACGTGGAACTCGGCCCCTGCCCCCTCGACGCGGTCCTTGTCGGTGATGCCGCCGACGCCCTTGGCCGGGTCGAGGTCCAGCAGGACGGTGAGGTCGGGCAGCAGGTCCTCGGTGGCCCAGCGGGCGATCTGCTCGACCCTTTCGGGCTCCAGCACGCGGCCGGCGCCCTGGTAGGCCAGCATCGAGTCGACGTAGCGGTCGGAGATCACAACCGCCCCACGGTGCAGCGCCGGCAGCACCAACTGGTACAGGTGCTGAGCCTTGTCCGCTGCGTACATCAGCGCTTCGGCCCGCGGCGACACGTCGCCCCACGAGTGGCTGAGCACCAGGTCACGCAGGACAGCGCCGATCGCGGTGTCGCCGGGCTCGTAGGTGAGCACGACCTCGCGTCCCTGGGCCGTCAGCCAGTCGGCGAGCAGTCGCGCCTGCGTCGACTTGCCGACGCCGTCGCCGCCCTCGAAGACGACGAAGATGCCCTCTCCGTCCATGGCTTACTTCTTGCGGGTGGTCTTGGGCTTGGGCTTCGCCTTGGTGGCGGTCGCCTTCGGGGCTGCACGTCGGGTGGTCTTCTTGGGCGCAGGGCCCTTGGCACGCTTCTCCGCAAGGAGTTCGGCTGCCCGTTCCAGGGTCATCGCCTCCACCGAGTCGTCACGCCGCAGGGTGGCGTTGAACTCGCCGTCGGTGACGTAGGAGCCGAAGCGGCCGTCCTTGATCACCACAGGCTTGCCGCTGACCGGGTCGGCGCCCAGCTCCTTCAGCGGGCCGGCTGCCGCCGCGCGTCCCCTGGCCTTCGGCTCGGCGTAGATCGCCTCGGCCTCTTCGAGGGTGATCTCGAAGATCTGGTCCTCGCCGGTCAGTGAGCGGGAATCGGTGCCCTTCTTCAGGTACGGGCCGTAGCGGCCGTTCTGGGCGGTGATCTCCT
>JAOATP010000051.1:16511-24088 GCA_030158185.1 Propionicimonas sp. | reverse complement strand
TCAGGGTCTGCTCGCGCTCGTCGTGCCCGCCGCCCATGCCGGCGCCGCGGTGGCGGCCGACAGCGTCGATCTCGTCGATGAACACGATGGCCGGGGCGGCCTCCTTCGCCTGCTCGAACAGGTCGCGGACCCGCGATGCGCCGACGCCGACGAACATCTCGACGAAGTCGGAACCGGAGATGGAGAAGAACGGGACGCCGGCCTCGCCGGCAACGGCGCGTGCCAGCAGGGTCTTGCCGGTACCGGGCGGGCCGTACAGCAGGACGCCCTTGGGGATCTTCGCGCCGACAGCGGTGAACTTGGCCGGTTCGGAGAGGAACTCGCGGATCTCCTGGAGCTCCTCAATGGCCTCCTCGCACCCGGCGACGTCGCTGAACGTCGTCTTCGGGGTGTCCTTGCTCGCCAGCTTCGCCTTCGACTTGCCGAAGCCCATCACCCGATTGCCGCCACCCTGGACGTTGTTGAACATGACGAAGAACAGGATGCCGATCACGAGGAAGGGCAGGATGCTGAAAAGGAACGTCGTCCAGAAGTTCGGCTGGGCCGGCTCGCCCTTCCACATCACGAGGCTGCCCTCTGCCACGCGGGCATTCAGCCGCTCGACGAGCGCCGGGCTCTGGGATTCCACCCAGGTGGACCGGAGCTTGCGGGCAGGGGTCTCCTTCGTCGTGACCTTGATCGCCTGCTCGCCGTCGGTGAGCACCACCTCTGCAAGAGGCGTGTTGCCGTTGATCAGGGCGACGATCTCGGAGGTCGGCTTCTCCACGTAGCCACCGATATTTCCGACGGCTTCAAAAATCAGCGCGATAGCAACGAATCCGAGAACGATCCAGGTGAATGGAGACCGGAAAAAACGAGACGACTTCATGACCTACCTCTCGGCGGAATTGCCAAGCCGAGACTACCGGACGACACAACGTGACAGCCGGGGCTTCACTCCGGGCGTAACCGCCGGTTCATGCTCCGTGCGTCCGGGACCGTCCGGACCCACGCCCGGCCCCGTGTCAGCCGGTCAGCTGTAGACGTGGGGAGCGAGGATCCCCACGTCGGTGAGGTTGCGGTAGCGGCCCGCGAAGTCGAGGCCGTAGCCGACGACGAACTGGTTGGGCAGGTCGAAGCCGACGTACTTCACGTCCACCTCGATCTTCATGGCGTCCGGCTTGCGGAACATCGTCATGATCTCGAGGCTCGCAGGGGCGCGGGACGCGAGGTTCTGCATCAGGTAGGTGAGCGTGAGCCCGGTGTCGATGATGTCCTCGACGACGAGGACGTGCCGCCCCGCGAGATCGGTCGACAGGTCCTTGAGGATCCGCACCACCCCGGAGGACTGCGTGCCCATGCCGTAGGAGGAGATCGCCATCCAGTCCATGGCGCAGTCGATGTGCAGTGCGCGGGACAGGTCGGCCATCACCATGACGGCGCCGTTCAGCACCCCCACCAGCAACGGGTTCTTGTCCTTGTAGTCCGCATCGATCTCCGCGGCCAGTTCCTTGAGCCGGGCTTCGATGGCGGATTTGGAAAAGAGAACCTCGGCGAGATCGCCGGCCATGTCAGCAGCATCCACGGGGAGAAACCTACCCGTCCGCCGGCCCTTCCCCGTACCGGGTTCACCCCCGGCGGACGGCCAGCCGTCCGCGATCGCGACCGATCCGGACGCCCGGCACCTCCACCCAGCGCTGGCCGTGCCAGTCGGTGACAAGGCTCGCGACCGCGGCGATGGCGGTCGCGGACAAGTCGGTGGCACCCGCCGCCCGCAGCCAGTCGCGCAGGACGCGCGTGAGCAGCGCAGGGGGCAGCCCCTCGAGCCGGTCGCAGTCGAGCTCCCCTGCGCCGTGGGCTGCCAGTTCGCGCGCTGCGAGGTCGTCGAGCAGGTCCGCGTCCGCGCGGGCGAGGTCGGCGGAACGGGCAAGCGCCACCGCGACACCCGGCCCGAGTTCCGCCTCGAGCACGGGCAGGACGCGGTGGCGGACCCGCGCCCTGCTGAACCGGTCCTCGGAGTTGTGCGGATCCGTCCAGGCTGTGAGGCCGAGCTCAGCACAGGCAGCGTCCGTCGTTGCCGCACGCACCCCCAGCAGCGGGCGGACGAAGACGTCGCGCCGGGCGGGCATGCCTGCGAGCGACCGCGTGCCCGACCCTCGTGCCAGCCCCAGCAGGACGGTCTCCGCCTGGTCGTCCAGCGTGTGGCCGAGCAGCACGACCTCCCCCGGCCTCGCCTCCGCAGCGAGCGCGGCGTAACGGGCCCCGCGTGCGCCCGCCTCGATGCCGACACCCGCGGCGTCGACGGCGACCCGCAGCACGACGGCGTCCATGCCGAGGCCGGCGAGCCGCGCGACCACCCCCGCAGCGATGTCGGCAGAACCGGCCTGCAGCCCGTGGTCGACGACGGCGGCACGGACGCCGAAACCTGTGCGCGCGCCGACCACCGCTGCAGCAGCAGCGAGGGCAAGGGAGTCGGGACCACCGGAGCAGGCCACGAGCATCGGGCCACCGGCCACTGCTTCAACGGCCTGCACCACCTCGAGGGTGGCAGGGCCCAGTGCCCTGCGCGCCATCAGAGCCGGTGCAGCCACTGCTGCGGGTCGTGGATCTCCGCCACCGTCGGCAGCAGCCCCGGCGCATCGAACGCCCGGTTGAGTGTCTCCACCCCGCCGGCTGCGATGACCTGCCGGCAGAACTCGGCGCCGTCGCGGTACTGCTCACGCTTCAGGTCGAACCCGAGCAGGCGGCGTAGCCACGTGCCCCAGCCCCGATGGTCGCGGCGCGCCTCGAAGGCCCTGCGGATGGCCGGGTAGGTGCGCACGACATCGGTGCCGACGCGGTCCATCATCACGTCGGCGTGGCCCTCCATCAGCGACATCACAGCCGTGACCTGGTCGAAGGCCCGCTTCTGCTCCGGGGTCGAGAACAGGTCGCGGACGTCGCCGGTCTTGCCGCCGGGCAGGCCGAAGGTGAGCTCTTCCCCATCGAGGAGTTCACCGAAGAGGCCGAGCAGGTGCTCCCGCAGCCACGGCGCATGCCCGAACTGGAAGCGGTGCGTCTCCTCGTGCAGGCACACCCACAGCCGGAAGTCCGCCGTGTCGACGCCGAGCTGGCGTTCGACGGAGACCACGTTCGGTGCCACCAGCAGCAGCCGGGGGGGCGCGACGAACGGGTCGAACTGGCCGAGGATGCGGTTGGCGATCACGGCGAACACCGCTCCCGCCTGCACCCCGAGGGCCTTGGCGCGCACCACGTCCACCGGGCCGCTGGCCTGCTCGAGGCTCATGCCTGCACCGGAGAGGAGTGCCTGTGCGGAGCCGGAGACCGCTGCGATCCAGCCCGGCCGGTCGACCACGAGCACGCGGCCGTCTGCGGGACGGGCCATGCCGGTCACCCGCTCCACCTCGGGCGTCGCGCGCCCTGCGGCGTCCCGGAGTTCCGCGACCACCTGGGCGATCTCGTCTGCTGCGAGTTCGGGACCGGGGTGCACCAGCGAGCGGCCGGTGCGCGCTGCGGTCGACCAGTCGACCGGCGGCATGTGTTGCATGCCCCCACCCTACGGGTGGCTCAGCGACAGCCGCAGCGGACGAGGACGGCTGTCGAACGGTCCAGCCAGTTGTACGCGGTGGTCTGTCCCCTGGTCTTGTTCGCGATGATCGCGAACACCAGCCGGGTGCCGTCGGCCGTTGTCAGGTAGCCGGCCAGCGCAGCCACCCCGACGAGGGTGCCGGTCTTGGCGTGGACGTTGCCCCGCGCCACCAACTCCCGCTTGTCGTCGAACCTGTCCTTCAGCGTCCCGCTGCGCCCTGCGACGGGTAGTCCGGCAGCGACGCCGGCCAGCGCAGGGGTGTCGAGGGAGGTGAGGACGGCCTTCGCAAGCACCGTCGGAGTGACGCGTGCAGACAGGGACAGCCCGCTGCCGTCCACCACGCGCATGCCGTCCGACCACAGCGCATGCGCGGTGAGCCACGCCGTGATCGCCGCCGCAGCACCGGTGAAGCTGGCCGGGTTGCCCGCTGCCAGCGCGACGTGCCGCGCGATGACCTCTGCTGCGAGGTTGTCGCTGTAGGTGAGGGTGCGGCCGACAATGGTGGCCAGCGGGGCCGACTGCACGCTGGCGAGCTCGGCTGCGCCGGCGTCCGCCCGGGCGGGAAGCACCCTGGAGACGGTGATGCCTGCCGCCTTGAGGCGCTTCGCGAAGGCCGTTGCGGCCGTCCGCGCGGGGGAAGGGTCCGCCTGCCACTGGTTGAACCGCCCGGAGCCGATCAGGAGCGGGCTCACGCGGGCGACCCAGGAGTGCCACTTGTCCTTCCACGCCGTGCTGAAGGCCGGGCCACTGAACAGCGAGGTGTCGTAGCCGAGTTCCACCTTCTTCACCCCGGCCGCTGAGAGCGCTGCGACCGTCGCCGCCGCCAGCCCCTGCAGTGACGCCGGCCTGGCAGCCGACCTCGACTTCTTGTCGGTCAGCAGGGGGTCGCCACCGCCGATCAGCACGATCCGGGTGCCGGAGCGCACCACCCGGGTGGTGAAGGTGTGGTCGGCACCGATGGTGTCGAGCGCAGCCAGCGAGGTCAGCAGCTTCATCGTGGACGCCGGGGCGAGCGCCTTGTCGGCGCTGCGCGAGGCGAGCACGCTGCCGTCGGGTGCCAGCACGACGAGTCCGCTGGCGCCGATGCCGCTGCGACTGACCGCTGCAAGCTTCTTCGCCACCTGCCCGGGCGCCGGGAGGATCGTCGGGGTGGGGCTGGGGGCCGGTGCGGCGCCGGTCACCGCAGGCAGTGCGGACGGGCCACCGGCAGCGGCCTGACCGCCCGACTGGTTCGCGCCCGCTGCGGTGCACCCGGCCAACAGTGCGGCCACAAGCACCCCTGCGAGCCACCGCGTGGGGCCCGAAGGGCAGGATCGCCACCTTGATCGGCCAGCGGCTAACGATAGGCTCGGCTTTGACATTACGAACAATGATGACAGGTAGGCACAGATGACTCCGACGGATCGCCCCACCTTCGCCCGCCCCAAGATTCAGCCAAGCCTGCGCTTCGACGTCACCGTCGAAATCCCCAAGGGCACCAAGAACAAGTACGAGATGGACCACCACACCGGCCGGATCCGTCTTGACCGGACGCTGTTCACGTCCACCCAGTACCCGAACGACTACGGCTTCATCGAGGGCACCCTCGGCCAGGACGGCGACCCGCTGGACGCCATGGTGCTCGTGCCCGAGCCCACGTTCCCCGGCGCCCTGATCGAGTGCCGCGCGATCGGCATGTTCCGGATGACCGACGAGATGGGCGGTGACGACAAGGTGCTCTGCATCCCGGTCGCCGACCAGCGCCAGGGCAACATCAAGGAGCTCACCGACCTGCACAACCTGCAGCTGCTCGAGATCGAGCACTTCTTCAGCGTCTACAAGGACCTCGAGCCCGGCAAGTCCGTCGAAGGCGCCGTGTGGGTCGGCCACGCGGAGGCCGAGATGGAGATCCGGGCCAGCTGGGAACGCGCCCGCGGCACGTCCTACGAGAACGAGTTCACCCGGGAGTGATCCCGGGGACCTAGATGGCGACCCGGGGCGAACCGAAGGCACACCGGCTCTACCTGATGCGCCATGCGGAGGCCGCGACCACCGGCACCGACTGGCGTGACATCAGCCGCGAGCTGACCCCGAAGGGGCGGACGCAGGCCCGAGAGGTGGGCGAGCTGCTGACGCGCCAGCGCATCGAGCTTGTGCTGTCGTCAACCGCCACCCGCGCTCGGCAGACCACGGAACTGCTGGGCCTGCCCGTCCCGATCCGCTACGCCGACCGGCTGTACAACGCCGGTTCACGGGCGCTGCTCGCCGAGTTGAGCGGCATACCAGACCAGGTCCGGACGGTGCTTGTCGTCGGACACGCCCCGGGAATCCCGGCCCTCGCGGAGAATCTCGCCGACCGGCTGCACTCCAGCCCGGAGGCGCTCGCCCTGATCCGCTACAACTACCCGCCGGCCACCCTCGTCGGCCTTGAGTTCTTCGGCGGCTGGTCTGCGCTGGCCGAGGCCCGCCTCTTCAGCGCCCGCCACGCCTGACGCGGGTCACGCCGACAACGCTCACGACGTTGCGGTGGTGGTCGGCACCGGTGACTGGTAGAGGTCCTGTGCGGCGTCCTGCTTCACCGGGGCCTCCACGATGAGCGAGCCGCCATCGGAGAAGTGGAGGGTGAGGTGGACCATGTCCCCGGCGGCGAAGCCCTTCTGGAGCTTCATCAGCATGATGTGATAGCCGCCCGGAGCGAGGCGGGTGGGCTCGCCCGCGGGAACCTGGATGCCACCCGTGATCTCCTGCATGACCATCTTCCCGGACTGCATGACCATCTGGTGCAGCTGGACGACGCCTGCTCCCGGGCAGTCGACGGAGGTCAGCTGGACGGTCGCCTCGCTGCTGTTCAGGATCGTCATGAAGGCTGCGGTCATGCTGGGGTCCTTCGTGCCCGTCGTGGTGCGTACCCAGGCGGCCTCCGCAGCCAGCTCCGCTGTGGGCGCGGCGATCGGTGTCGGCACGGATCCCTTCGAGCAGCCGCCGAGCAACGCTGTCGCGATGAGCACGGCGACGATCGCGAACAGCCTCCGCATGCCCACCCCTCTTCCGGTCCGGCGTGTTGGTTCCCGCCGGGATCACCGGCGGACACGAGCAACAGCGCGTTAGCTTGGGGGTGTGCGAACAGCAGCGTACCCCCGTCCAGCAATGGTGTTGGCACATCTGAGCGACACCCACCTTCGCCACCCGGACGATCCGCTCGTCCGCGGCCTCCTCGACCCACGGCCCCACCTCCTGCAGGCCCTCGCGGCCGTGGAAGCGCACGCACCCCAGGCGCTGGTGTTCACCGGCGACCTGTCCGATGACGGCACCCCCGAGTCGTACCAGGAGCTGCGCCGCCTCGTGCTCCCGGTCGCCGAGCGGCTCGGCGCTGCAGTGATCTGGGGCAACGGCAACCACGACTCACGGACGGCCTTCCGCTCCGTCCTCCTCGACGCCCTGCCCCCAGGGCGTGGCGAAGCACCCCTCAACCAGGCGCACGACCTCGGCGGCCTGCGCGTGCTGTGGCTGGACACCACCGTGCCCGGCGCCGACCACGGCGAGGTGGCACCGGCATCGCTGGAATGGCTCGCCGCCCGGCTGGCGGAGCCGACGCAGCACGGCACGATCCTCGGCATGCACCATGCCCCTTTGCCGGTGGTGCAGGACATGGCGGCGAGCTGGGAGCTCCACGGACAGGCCGACCTCGCCCGGGTGCTGACCGGCTCCGGCGTGCGCGCGATCCTCGCCGGCCACTTCCACCAGTCCGGCTTCGGCACCTTCGCAGGCATCCCCGTCCATGCCGCCACCTCGGTCTGCTACACCCAGGACCTCGCCAGCGGTCGTGGCATGCGCGGCCAGGACGGTGCCCAAGGCTGGCACCTGGTCGGCGTCCATGCCCACACCGTGACCTCGACGGTGGCGCCGATCGCGCACCACCCAACGATCATGCGGACGCGGAGCGCCGAGGAGTCCACAGCCGACCTGGCGTCCCGTGGCCTGATGATCGCCGACTCCTGACGCTGCGGCCCCGAGCCAGCCGCACACTCGC
>JAOATP010000051.1:0-16411 GCA_030158185.1 Propionicimonas sp. | reverse complement strand
GCAAGGCCGGGACGGGGTGAGCGCCTCGGGTGCGGTTGCAGTCAGGCCAGGGAGAGGAAGAGCTTCTCCAGCGACGTGGTGTCGACGCTGCCGTCGGGGCTCTCGGTAAGGCATTGCTTGAGTCCGGTGGCGATCACGGCGAAGCCGGCCCGGTCGAGCGCCTTGGAGACGGCAGCCATCTGGGTGACGATCTCGGTGCAGTCACGGCCGTCCTCGATCATCTTGATGATGCCGCCGAGTTGACCCTGGGCACGCTTGAGCCGCTTGAGTACACCGATGAGTTCGTTCTGGTCGATTCGCATGCCGACAGCCTCCCCAGCTTTGGCTGTGATCATACCGGTGGGCGTATCCGCCCGCAGGTCACGACGGGGACTCGGCGCTTTCCTTCGCTGCATGCTCGGCGAGTTCCGCGCGGACGGCGTCCATGTCGGCTGCCTTCACGGCACCGATCAGTTCGTCGAGGGCCTGCGCCGGCATGGCACCGGGCTGCGCGTAGAGCAGGATGCCTTCGCGGAACACCATCAGCGTGGGGATCGACATGATGTTCGCAGCCGCAGCGAGTTCGCGTTCCGCCTCGGTGTCGACCTTGCCGAACACGATTCCGGGATGGAACGCAGAAGCGGTCTCGTACACCGGCGCGAACATGCGGCAAGGGCCGCACCAGGCTGCCCAGAAGTCCACAAGCACGATGTCGTTCGCTGCGACGGTCTGCTCGAAGGTCGCTGCGGTCAGGTCTGTGGTAGCCATACTCGTCCCTTTCTTATACCCCCGAGGGTATCATCCACCCGCCGGGGCTGCGACGAGCTCGATCCAGAAGACCGAGCCCTTGCCGGGCTCCGACTCCACACCGTAGCGTCCGTTGTGGGCCGAGATGATCGCTGCGACGACGGCGAGCCCGAGACCCGATCCCTTCGGTCCTGCACCGGCAACACGGTAGAAGCGGTCGAAGACCCGGGGAAGCTCGGACGCGGGGATGCCGCGGCCGCGGTCGGCCACCCTGACCCCGACCACGCCGCCACGCTGTTCTGCCACGAACTCGACGGGCGAGCCGGCGTCGGAGTACTTGACGGCATTCGCCACCAGCGCCGTGAGTGCCTGCCGGATCCGGTCGGAGTCGGCGAGGACGAGCGTCCGCCCGGAGCGCCGCACGGTCACGGCACGGTCGGGATTCCGCACCCGCAGGTCGGCGGCCAGGTCGTCGAGGACCGTCGCGAGGTCCACCGGCGCGAGCTGCAGCGCGGACTGGTCGCCGAGGGCTGTCAGGTCGAGCAGGTCGTCGACGATCCTGCTCATGCGCGTCGCCTCTGCGTTGATGCGGCCCATGGCATCCGCCACCTGGTCCTCGGTCGCCAGCCCGCCCTGCGCATACAGCGAGGAGTAGCCGCGCAGGGTTGTCAGCGGGGTTCGCAGCTCGTGGCTGGCGTCGGCGACGAAGCGGCGCAGCTGCTCCTGGCCCGCCGCCGTTGTGGCCACCATCGCGTTGAAGGCCGTGCCGAGGCGGCCGGCCTCCGTTGCGGGATTCCCTGAGTCCACCTGGACGGCGGCGCGGCCTCCGGTGGCTGTGACGTGCTCCGCGGCCGCGGTCAGGTGGGCGATCGGACGCAGCCCGAGACGGTCGATCCAGTAGGCGGTGAGGAGTGCCACCGCTGCCACAACCATCCAGGCGAGGAGGAGGGCGATGGCCAGCCGCCGCGACTGCGCCTCCACCCCCGCCATCGACACCGCGACAACGGCGTACCGCTGCCCGTCGAGGAATGCCTCGACCAGCCGCACACGCTCGGTACTGCCGGAGCTGGTGGTGCGGGTGACCGCGCCGGCGTCCCGCTCGTTGCCGAGCAGTCGGGGCACCAGCGCGGGGTCCGTGTCGGGCGCGAGGACCGTCCGCAGCGAGCCGTTGGCGCGGTGCACGCCCACATAGACGTCGGTGAGCAGGTCGCCGGCCTTGCCGGTGCCGGCCTCCGCCCTCGTCGAGAGGGCGACCAGCGCCTTCGTGTTGCCGGACAGCCCGGCCAGCCGGTCGTCGAGCTGGTCCAGCTGGTAGCCGCGCTGGGTGAGGAAGACACCGCAGAAGGCGAGCGCCATGATCACCAGCAGGGCTGCGATCGCGACCCCGAGGCGCCGGCGGAGCGTCATCACGGCTCCCGGACGCAGTAGCCCACGCCGCGGACGGTGTGGATGAGGCGTTCGCCGTCTGCGTCCACCTTCTTGCGCAGGCTGGAGATGAACGACTCGATGATCGCCGACTCCCCACCGAAGTCGTACTGCCACACCGTGTCGAGGATCTGGCCGCGAGTGACGACGCGTCCGGCGTTGGCCATAAGGCAGTGCAGCAGCTTGAACTCGGTGGTCGACAAGGTGGCCTCACGCCCGTCCCGCCACACCCGGTGCGCGTCAGCGTCCAGTACGAGCCCCGACACCTGGAAGCGGTTCGTCGCCGGGGCCGGCACGACCCGGCGCAGGGCGACCTGCACCCGTGCGACGAGTTCCTCCAGCGCGAACGGCTTCACAAGGTAGTCGTCGCCGCCTTCGGTCAGCCCGCGCACCCTGTCGCCGGTGGTGCTCCGCGCGGTGAGGAAGAGCACCGAGGCCCGGCTGCCGGAGGCCCGCAGGCGGCGCAACACCTCGTAGCCGTCGAAGTCGGGCAGCTGAATGTCCAGCACCACCACCTGCGGGTCGAGGACGGCGGCAGCGGACACCGCCTCGGCACCGTTGGCCGCACACTCCACCTGGTAGCCCTGGAGCCGCAGCGCCGAGCCGACGAGGAAGGAGATGTTGTCCTCGTCGTCGACAACCAGCACCCGGGGCGCAGAACTTTCCACGGGTACAAGATGCCAGCTACCCGGCCCTGCCGCAGAGTCGGCGGCGCCGGTCCCAGCAGATCTCCAGCTTTCCTTCACGCCACCTCCAGCCGCTCGCACGACAGTGGAGCAACGACACCGCCATGAGGAGATCCGATGAAGGCAGTCCCGACGATCATCGCAACGACCGCAGCGCTTGTGGTGGGGGGCGGGTGGTTCGCCGTTCAGGCGAGCGCCGACCCGACCACCCCTGCGCCGCTGCCGGCCGACACCGTGACGACAGCAGGCCGGGCCGGCGGACAGGGCGTCGGGTGGTTCTTCACCGTGCTCACCGACGTGCAGCGTTCCTGCATCGCCGATGCCGGGCTCACGCGGCCGACAGGCAAGCTGACTCCCGACTCGGCGAAGGAGCTGCGCTCAGCCGTCGATGCGGCGCTCGCCAAGTGCGAGGTCACGGTGCCGGCCCGGCTGGCCAGACGCGACAAGCTCGGCTTCCGCTGGGCTGCCCTGAGCGCCGAACAGCAGCAGTGCCTCGCCGACGTCCGCCTCACCCGTCCGGTGGGGCGGCTGACCGCCGAGCAGCGTGCCGCCCTGCGCCAGTCGAAGCTGGACGCCGTGAAGGCCTGCGGGATCGGCGGCTGATCACTGTGCACCGTTGCTGACCGTGTTCGGTTCACAACGGTGCGCACTGCTGCCGGTCAGGTCGGCGGTAGCAGGTGCACCGCGACGACGGGCCTGCTGACGAACGAGAACGCGTGCTCCTCGATCGCCTGGTCCTCCGCGGTGAGCCGGATCTCGTGCTGGCTCAGGTGCTCCGCCCAGGACGGCACGGTGAACACCTCGAGATAGGTGTCCGCGCGCTCCCCGACCCGGTAGACATCCCAGCGACTCGCTCCGCTGCGCAGCCGGGAGCGCCGCATCCCGTCCATCGCCGCTCGCCACTCCACATAGTGCTCGGCGGGGACGACGTACTCCACCTGCACCTGGACAGGGCCGGCGTCCAGCTCCGGCTCGTAGAGCAGCTGGGCGTCGCCCCAGAAGGCGAGGGGGGCGCGGTCGAGATGCTCGCTCTCCGGGAAGTGCCAGAAGAACCCGACCGCACCACCAAGCGCCACCAGGCCGGCCGCGATCCAGACGGACGCGCTGAGGCTCACGTGTTGGGCGATCAGCCCCCAGATCGGGGAGGCGAGCGCCTGCGCGGCCGTGAAGGTCATCAGGTACATCGCGATGGCCCGCGCCCGAACCCACCCGGGCAGGAACAGCTGCAGCTCTGCGTTGAGGGTGGAAGCGGTCGCCGTCCAGGCATAGCCGAGCAGCACCAGCAGCGGGAGTGCGGCCAGGAGCCCCGGCACGACCATGGTGAGGGCAAGCGCGAAGCCGAACAGCAACCCCATCAGGCTCAGCAGCAGGTTCGCCGACATCCGCCGGGTGATCCTGCCCACAGTGAACGCTGCGGTGATCGCGCCGACGCCCAGAGCGCCGAACAGGATGCCGTAGCCGGCGGCGCCCACTCCGAGTTGCCGGTTGGCGATCAGGGGCAGCAGTGCCCACATCGCCGTCGCCGGCGCGACGAAGACCGCTAGCCGGATGAGGATGAGCCGCACCACCGGCTCGTGGCGGACGTAGCGTCCGCCGGCACGCAACGCCGGCAGGAACCGTTCCCGTGCCCGGGTGGAGGTGGCCGCGGGACGGCGCCAGGCCAGCAGGGCCGCGATCAGGAACAGCGTGCAGGCCGCGTTGATCGCAAACACGGGCGGGACGCCGAACGAGGCGATGACGATGCCGGCGATCGCCGGCCCGATCGCCCGGGCGACGTTGACGCTGACCATGTCGAGCCGCGTGGCTGCGGCGATGTGCGAGCGGGGCACGAGTTCGGTGATCAGTGGCTGCCAGGTCGGCAACTGGACGGCCATGCCCATGCCGAGGGCGAACGTGAAGGCGAGCAGCAGCAAGGGCGGCATGGCGTCGAGCGCGGTGAGCACCGTCAACAGGACGGCGACGACGACGAAGTAGACCTGCACCCACAGCATCAGCCGGCGGCGGTCGAACGCGTCGGCCAGAACACCGGCAGCCAGGGCGAACAGGACCATCGGCAAGGTGGCGGCCGTCTGCACCAGCGAGATGATCGTCGCGGCGTTCGGATCGTTGATGAACAGCCATTGCGCGCCGACCGTCTGCGCCCAGGAGCCAACGCTGCTGAGCACAACGCCGATCCACAAAAAGAGGAACGGCCTGCTCTGGAACGGCGCCAGAGCCCCGACCGGCCTCTCCGCCACCGACTCCCCGGACTCGCTCACAGCGAGGTCCTAGAACGACCGCGGGATGTGCGGCACGTAGTGCTCCTCGAGTTCATGAACCTCATTCTCGTCCAGGTGGACGTCCAGGGCTGCGACGGCGTCGCTGAGGTGGTGCAGCTTGGTCGGCCCGACGATCGGCGCGCTCACCGCAGGCTGGCGCAGCACCCAGGCAAGGGCCACCTGGGCCATCGGGATGCCGCGGGACTCCGCGATCCTCTGTACTGCGCCGACGATCGGGGCGTCGGCGTCCTGGTCGTAGCGGCGGCCGACCGGATCGACGTCCATCCGTGCGGTGTGCTCGCCCCACGGACGGCACACGCGGCCCTTCGCCAGCGGCGAGAACGGGATCGACCCGACGCCGGAGTCGGCCAGCAGGCCGAACATCTCCCGCTCCTCCTCGCGCATGATCAGGTTGTACTCGTCCTGCATGGAGACGAAGCGCGTCCAGCCGTTCAGCCTGGCGGTGTACTGCAGCTTCGAGAACTGCCAGGCCCACATCGCCGACGCGCCGATGTACCTCGCCTTCCCTGCCTTCACCACGTCATGCAGGGCTTCCATGGTCTCCTCGACCGGCGTATTCGGGTCGAAGCGGTGGATCTGGTACAGGTCGACGTAGTCGGTGCCGAGCCGTCGCAGGCTGGCGTCGATGTTCTCCATGATCGCCTTGCGCGACAGCCCCTGCCCGCCCGGCCCATCGTGCATCCTGAAGTGCACCTTGGTGGCCAGCACGATGTCGTCGCGGCGGGAGTACGTGTTGATCGCCCGGCCGACGATCTCCTCTGACGTGCCGAGGCTGTAGACGTTGGCGGTGTCCCAGAAGGTGATGCCCAGTTCGACGGCCTGGCGGAAGAACGGCTGGGCGGCCTCCTCGTCGAGCGCCCACGTGCTGAAGCCGCTGGCGTTGTCGCCGAAGCTCATGCAGCCCAGCGCGATGCGGCTGACCTTCAGCCCGGACTGGCCGAGACGGGTGTACTCCATGTCAGATCACCTGGGTAGCTCGGGTGTAGTCGGTGTCCTCAACGTGCTCCTGCCAGGTCACGGCCTCCTGGCCCCCGATCAGCTCGACCGTTCCGCTCATGGCCAGGTGTGCCATGAAGCTCTCGGGGCCGGCGCCGTGCCAGTGCCGCTGGTCGGGTGGCGTCCACACCGTCATGCCGGGGCGCAGCACGATCACCTCGTCCGCGGTCACGACAAGGCCCAGGCCCTCGGTGCAGTGCAGCATCTGGCCGGCGGCGTGCGAGTGCCACGCCGTGTGGGCTCCGGGGGTGAAGTGGACGGCACCGACGCTGAACCTGGCATCGGGACTGGTCACGAGCATGTCGACGTAGACGTCACCGCTGAACCGCTCGGCCGGGCCCTTGAACGTCGGCGCCTTCTGTTGCTCCTGCATTGTCACTCCTTCATTGCGGCAGGGACGGGGGTCGCTGCCCAGCTGCCGAGCAGTGCGAGGGCTGCGGCGGACGGCGTCCCGGGCTCTGCGACATAGGCGTTGAGGCGCAGGCCAGTATCGGCGGTCAGCTCCATGGACTCGTAGGCAAGGGTCAGGTCGCCCACCACGGGGTGGTGGAACCTCTTGATGCCCGTGCGGTGCTGACGTACGTCGTGGGTGGCCCAGAGCGTGCGGAACAGCTCGCTGCGGGTGGAGAGCTCACCGACGAGTTCCGTGAGCCCCTGGTCGTAGGGGTTCTCGCCCGCGAGCGTCCGCAACAGCGCAGCAGCCTCGCCCGCGACCTTCGACCACTCGGAGAAGAACTCCTGCGCCCGCGGGTCGAGGAACAGGAAGCGGGCCGTGTTGGGCCGCCCGGCCATCTCGTACACCGGTGCGTAGAGAGCCCTGCCGAGAGCGTTCGTTGCAAGCAGGTCGAGCCGCGCGTTGCGGACGTAGGCAGCCGTGCCACCCATCGAGTCCAGCAGCCACTGCACCTGCGGACGGACCCGCCGCCGCCCCACCGGACGCGACGCCCGCAACGGCGCCGTCGAGGTGCGGGCGAGATCGTGGAGGTGGGCGCGTTCCGCCTCGTCGAGCTGCAGCGCGTTGGCGACGGACTGGAGGACGCCGTCGGAGACACCGCCGAGGTTGCCCCGCTCCAGCCGGACGTAGTACTCGACGCTCACTCCCGCCAGCAGTGCCACCTCCTCGCGCCGGAGTCCCTTGACCCGCCGGTTCCCGCCCCAGGCCGGCAGGCCGGCCTTCTCCGGGGTGATCCGGGAGCGACGGGACACCAGGAAGTCCCGCACTTCCTGCTTGACGTCCATGATCAGGGCCGCACCAGCGACTTGATCGCGCGGCGCTCGTCCATGGCGGCGTAGGCCTCCGCGATCTCCGAGAGGGGCAGTTCGAGGTCGAAGACCAGACCGGGGTTGATCTTCCGCGCGAGCACCAGGTCGAGCAGGTGCGGCAGGTAGGCGCGGACGTGCGCCGGGCCACCCTTGATGCCGACGTTGCGCCAGAACAGCTTGTCGACGGGCAGTTCACCGTGCGGGACCCCGACAAGGCCGATGTTGCCACCGTCGCGGACGCAGCCGACAGCCTGAAGGCGGGCGTCCTCGGTGCCAACGCACTCCAGCACGCAGTCGGCGCCGATGCCGTCGGTGAGCTCCCTGATCCTCGCGATGCCCTCCTCGCCACGCTCGTCGACGACGTGCGTGGCGCCGAAGGCCGTCGCGACCTTCTGCCGGTCGGCGTGCCGGCTCATGGCAATCACCGTCGTCGCGCCCAGCTGGACGGCGGAGAGGATCGCAGACAACCCGACCGCGCCGTCACCGACGACGGCGACGCTGGTGCCCGGGCCGACGCCGGCGCTCACTGCCGCGTGCCAGCCGGTACACATCACGTCGGAGAGGGCGAGGATGCTGGGGATCAGGTCGTCGGCGGGCAACTCCGGGGTTGCGACGAGCGTCCCGTCGGCCTGCGGGATGCGGATCTTGTCCGCCTGGCAGCCTGCGTAGCCGCCGCCGTGCTGGCAGTTGGCGTGCGCACCCTTGCGGCAGACCGGGCAGGTGTCGTCGGAGTAGAGGAACCCGCCGACGACGAAGTCGCCCACCTTCACGGTGGTGACGGCATCACCGATCGCCTCGACGACGCCGCAGTACTCGTGGCCGATAGGGGTGGGACTTGGCACCGGGGAGATGCCGCGGTAGCGCCACAGGTCCGACCCGCACACGCAGGCCGCGACGGTGCGCACGATGGCGTCGGTGGGCTCGATGATGGCGGGATCCTCGCGCTCTTCGTAGCGAACGTCCCCTGGTGCGTGAATGACGGCTCCGTACATGACTCCACCCCACCACAGTGGCTGCCATCAGGGGGAGTCCCCGTCAACACAGGTACTGCCAGTGCCCCCTTCGGCCCGCGTGCCCCACCCCGTCCGGGGACTGGAAACGGCAGGTGCCGGGCCCCCGAAGGGACCCGGCACCTGCTGTGATGCTACGAGACGATCAGCCCTTGGTGAGCGGGCCGAGGGTCTTGTCGTTGGCGTACACCGTGGCCGCGTTCTCCTTGGTCACGATCACCGGAGCGATCAGGTACGACGGGACGACCTTGACACCGTTGTCGTAGGACTTGGTGTCGTTGACCTCAACGGTCCCACCGGTCTGCAGGGCCTGAACCATCTTGATGGACTGTGCAACCAGCAGGTTGGTGTCCTTGAAGATGGTCGAGTACTGCTTGCCGGCCATGATCGACTTCACCGACTCCACCTCGGAGTCCTGGCCGGTGACAACCGGCAGGGGCTTGTTGGCGGCGTCAACGGAAGCCATGGCAGCGCGGGCCAGGGTGTCGTTCGGCGACAGGATGCCGTCGAGGTCGGCCTTCTGGTAGAAGCCGGACAGAACGGTGTCCATGCGCTTCTGGGCGTTCTCTGCCTTCCAGCCCTGGGTGACGACCTGCTGGAACGTGACCTGCTTCGAGAGGACCGTCAGCGTGCCGTCGTCGATCTTCGGCTGCAGGACGCTCATGGCGCCGTCGAAGAACACCTTGGCGTTGTTGTCGTCGGGGCTACCGGCGAGCAGTTCGACGTTCCACTTCTTCTTGTCGCCCTTGCGAGCGGCGAGGCCGTCAAGGAGCGCGGTGCCCTGGAGCACACCGACCTTGAAGTTGTCGAAGGCGACGTAGTAGTCGACATCCGGGGTGTTGGTCAGCAGGCGGTCGTAGGCGATCACGGTGATGCCGGCCTGCTTGGCAGCAGCGAGCTGGGTGCCGAGCTGGGAGCCGTCGATGGCGCCGACGATCAGGACCTTCGCGCCCTTCTCGATCATCGCGGTGATCTGGTTCTGCTGCTCGGAGACGCCACCGTTGGCGAACTGGACGGTGCCCTTGAAGCCGGCGGCGGTGAGGCCGTCGTTGAACAGCTGCTCTGCCAGAACCCAGTTCTCCGAGGTCTTCTGCGGCATCGCAACACCGATGACGGCATCCTTGGCGAACCCGGCGACTGGGCCGGAACCACTCCCACTGGCGGCCGGGGTCTCGACGCGACCCCCACCACAACCGGTCAGAGCCAAAGCGCCCGCGGCCGCAAGCACAACGGCGGCCTTAGCGAACTTCTTCATCCCTACCTCTTTCTTGTTCCGGCAGCCGCCCTGGCTGTCCCGGATTGGCCCTGCCACCCCTGCGTGGCTGGGAAAACCTGTGGAATCCCTCAGCGGAGCTCGCCGGGATTCGCGACCTGGTCCTCGATGAGTGCGGTCTCGGTCGGGGTCGTCGTCGTGATCTCCTTCGACCGGGTGAACATCCCGGTGATGGAGGCGCGTCCCTGGTTCTTCTGCCACACGTCGAGTGCGACGGCTACCAGCAGGACGACGCCCTTGATCATCTGGGTGACGTCAGAGCCGGCGCTCATCAGCTGCAGGCCGTTGTTCAGCACCGCCATCACCAGGCCACCGATCATCGACCCGACGACCGTGCCGACACCGCCGGAGACCGCTGCGCCGCCGATGAAGACTGCTGCGATGGCGTCCAGTTCCCAGCCGACACCGTCGAACGGGCCCGACGCCGTGGAGCGACCGACGAACATCATGCCGGCGAAGGCCGAGAGGACCGACATGTTCAGCATGACAAGGAAGTAGACCTTCTTGGTGTTCACGCCGGAGAGTTCCGCCGCGAGGCGGTTGCCGCCGACGGCGTAGATGTGGCGGCCGGTCACCATGCGTCCGGTGACGAAGCTGTAGAGGATGACCAGCAGCACGAGGATCAGGCCGGGAACGGGGAAGGACGAGCCGGGACGGCCGGTGCCGAACATCCAGGTCAGCCAGCCGCCCACGATGACGATGAGCCCGATCCGCACCATGGTGACCCAGAACGGCGGCACGTCGGCCTTGATCTTGATCAGCGCCTGGCGCTGCTGCAGCTGCATGAAGATCAGCACGGCGATGGCGACAAGGCCCAGCAGGAGGGTGGAGTTGTTCATGCCCGTGTTCGGGCCCCACTCGGGCAGATAACCGTTGCCGAGGTACTGGAAGTCCTTCGGCACCGGGACGGTGAGCGACTTGCCCACGAACTGGTTCGCGCCGCGGAAGAACATGTAGCCGGCCAGCGTCACGATGAAGCCCGGGATTCCGACATAGGCGACGAAGACGCCCTGGATCGCACCACAGACCGCGCCGAGCGCGAGGCCGAGCAGGATTCCTGCCCACCACGGGATGCCCCAGTCGCGCATCGCGATCGCGACGACGATGCCGACGAACGCTGCGACGGAGCCGACGGACAGGTCGATGTGGCCGACCACGATCACCATCACCATGCCGATGGCGAGCACGAGGATGTAGCTGTTGCCGTTGAGCAGGTTCATCAGGTTGGTCGGGGTGATCACAAGACCACCGGTCATCAGGTGGAAGAAGATCGCCAGGGCGACCAGCACGAACAGCATGCCGAACTGGCGCAGGCTGCCACCGAACAGATTCTTCAGAGCTTCCATCGTTCTTCCCCCTGGCTCTCAGGCCGCGTTCAAGGTGGTGTTGGGAATCAGGGTCATGAGCCGCATCAGGCTCTCCTGAGTGGCATCAGCAACATCCAGGCAGCCGGTGATGGCGCCCTGGCTGACGGTGTAGATCCGGTCGCAGGTGCCCAGCAGTTCGGGCAGTTCCGAAGAGATCATCATGATCGCCTTGCCCTGGTCGGCGAGGGCGTTCATGATCCCGTACATCTCGTACTTGGCCCCCACATCGATGCCGCGGGTCGGCTCGTCGAGGATCAGCACCTCCGGCTCTGTGAACAGCCACTTGGCCACAACCACCTTCTGCTGGTTGCCGCCCGAAAGCTTGACCACACCCTCGTTGACGGTCGGGGTCTTGATCCGCAGTTCCCTGCGGTACTTCTCGGCTGCAGCGAACTCGGCGTTGCGGTCGACCACCCCGCTCGGCGAGATCTGGTGCAACTCCGCGGAGACGATTGTGGTGCGGATGTCGTCCAGCAGGTTCAGGCCGAGCACCTTGCGGTCCTCCGTGACGTAGGCGATGCCCAACTCGATGGCCTGCTCCACGTTCTTCGGGGCGACCTCCTTGCCGTCGAGGAAGATCTGGCCCTTCTGGTAGACGCCGTAGGACTTGCCGAACAGCGACCTGGCCAGCTCGGTGCGACCGGCCCCCATCAGGCCGGCGAAACCGACGATCTCGCCACGGCGAATGGTGAAGCTCGAACCCTTGCAGACCAGCCGGTCGGTGATCTCCGGATGCCGGATCGTCCAGTCCTTCACCTCGAACAGCACCTCGCCGATCGTCGGCGTGTGGTCGGGGTACCGCGAGGTCAGCTCACGGCCGACCATGCCCCGGATCAGCCGGTCCTCATCGACCCGCTCGCCCTCGGGGACGTTGATCGTCTCCACGCTCTTGCCGTCGCGGATGATCGTGATCGAGTCGGCGATCGCAGCGATCTCGTTCAGCTTGTGGCTGATCATGATGCAGGTCATGCCGTGGCTCTTGAACTCACGGATCAGCTCCAGCAGGTGCGCCGAGTCGGTCTCGTTCAGCGCTGCCGTCGGCTCGTCGAGGATCAGCAGCTTCACGTCCTTGCTGATCGCCTTCGCGATCTCGACCAGCTGCTGCTTGCCGACACCGATCGTCTTGATGACCGTGTCCGGCTCGTCCTGCAGGCCGACGCGGGCCATCAGCTCCTTGGCCTTCTGGCGGGTGGCCGTCCAGTCGACACCGAACCGGCCACGCACCTCGTTGCCGAGGAAGATGTTCTCCATGATCGACAGCTCGGGGATCAGCGCCAGCTCCTGGTGAATGATCACGATGCCGGCATGCTCGCTGTTGCGGATGTTGGCGAAGGTGGCCAGGGCTCCGTTGTAGAAGATCTCGCCGGTGTAGGTGCCGTGCGGGTGCACGCCGGAAAGCACCTTCATCAGGGTCGACTTGCCGGCACCGTTCTCACCGCAGATCGCGTGGATCTCTCCACGACGGACGCTGAGCGAGACGCCGTCAAGCGCCTTGACTCCCGGAAACTCCTTGGAGATGTCCCGCATCTCAAGGATCAGGTCAGACTCGCCGGGCAAACGGGCCTCCTTCGAATCTGCGGTGGCTGCAGTGCCACCGGATGACGACGTTGCGCAGGGACGTTTCACCCGACTAGGGAATTGAACCGGCCTGAACTGCAGACTATGGAGCCTCTTTAGGCCTGTCAACGTCCGTTTCCGGTCGTTATCGAATCGTTTTCATTCCTTCATTGCGCGAAAAAACCCCCGAGATCGATTGAATCGAGCAACGAGGACACCTATGCTCACTGCCATGTCGCCGTCGATCGGGCGCCCATCCCTGCGGGACCGGACGCGGGAAGAGGTGTTCGCCCTCATCAGGGACTCGCGCGACCTCACCCGCTCCTCGCTGGTAGACCTCACCGGCCTGCCCAGCAGCACGGTGAGCCACGCCGTCACTCGCCTGCTCGCCGAGGGACGGGTCACCGAATCCACCGCGCCGGCGAAGGGGCCCGGCTCGGGCAGCGGCCGCCCCGGGCTGATCCTGAACGCCGTCGCCAGCGCCACCCGTACCGGCGCCATCGACTTCGGTCACCGTCACCTGCGGGTCGGGCTCGGCGACGACATGGGCAACGTGGTGGACGAGGAGACCGTCGTCCTCAACGTCGACCGCTCACCGGTGAAGGGCCTCGACGAAGCTGTGCGCCTTCTTCGCGCCCTGTGCGACCGCAACCAGGTGACCTCACTCGCGTGCGTCGTCGGCGGCGTGCCCGGCCCGATCGAGGCGGGGACCGGGCTGGTCAACTCCACCACCACCTTGTCGAACTGGGCCGGCATGTACCCGGCGCGTGAGCTCGAGGACCGGCTGGGCGTCCCGGCACTGGTGGCGAACGACGCCAGCGTCGGTGCTGTCGGCGAGCTTTACCACGGCGCCGGCCGGGGGCATCGCGACTTCCTCTACATCAAGGCCTCGCACGGCATCGGTGCCGGCCTCGTCGTCAACGGCCAGCCGTACCAGGGCGGGTCGGGGTTCGCCGGCGAGATCGGCCACATCATCATCGCCGGGCGTCCCGAGCTGTGCCGGTGCGGCAACCGCGGCTGCCTCGAGGCTGTGGTCTCCGTGCCGTCCGTGCGCGAGCAACTCGGCCACACCCACCCGCACCTCGACCCGGACAGCATCGAGCTCGCCAGCCTTGAGGACCCGATCTCCGCACGCATCCTCAACGAGGCAGGACGCTCACTGGGCGCCGTCCTTGCAGGGTTGTGTGACCTCTTCAACCCGACGCTCCTTGTGATCGGCGGCGAGCTGGGCACGTCGGGCAAGTCACTGATCGACGGCGTGCGCGCGTCGGTGAACCGCTACGCGCAGCCGGCAACCTCGGCAGCGATCACCGTGGTGCCGGCCGGACTCGGCCGACGGGCGGAACTGATGGGTGCCGTCCAGATGGCCGGAGCGCTGAGCCACCAGTGACCCTCAGCGGACGGCGAGCCCGCGGCGTCTCCGCATACCGGTGGCGAGAGCGCTGAACCCGGCGTCGGCCAGCATGCCGACCACGAGGATCACGAGCATGTAGGCCAGCAGCCCTGCCGCGTCCCCGAACTCCTGGGCGAAGGCGAGCCGGTTGCCCAGCGCGACGGCACCGGGGATGACCACGAGGAGCTCACCGGCCATCAGTGAACGCCACGCGAAGGCCCAGCCCTGGTTGAGCCCGCCGACGTAGGACGGCAACGCTGCGGGAATCACGATGTAGCGGTAGAGCCGCCAGCCTTCGGCCCCGAGTACGCGACCGAGCCGGAAGAAGGCGGGCGGCACCTGGTCGACCCCGCTCAGCACGCCGTTCGCAACGCTGGGCGCTGCACCGAGCACGACGACGAACATGATCGCCGACTCCCCCAGCCCGAGGAGGAGGATGGCCAGCGGGAACCACACGACGCTCGGCATGGTCTGCAGGCCGGTGACCAGCGAGCCGATCGCAGCGCGCAGCGTCCGGGAGCGGGCGGCGGCGAGGCCGATCACCGTCCCGATGAGCACGGCGAGCCCGAACCCGGCGACGGCGCGAACAAGGGTGCGGCCGAGCGCCTGCCAGAACTCGGGCTGGATGGCGATGTTGCCGAGCTCTGCGAAGACCGTCACCGGTCCGGGCAACAGGTAGTCGGGGCGCCAGCCGCTCCACACGACGACCTGCCAGCCGGCGAGGAAGATCACCACGGCCAGCAGGATCGGAACAGGGCCGCGCGACCACACCGGACCGCGGGACGGCTTCGGGGCCGCTTCGGTGACCTCGTCTGCGGGAAGCTCAGATCGTGAAGTAGTCGGCGTCGTCATGAACCGCCACCTCCTCCTTCAGTCGACGGGTGAGGTCTGCGGACATCTCCACAAGGAGGTTCGCATCCAGGTGGCGCGGGCGGGGCAGGGTGTTCGGCTGGGAGTGGATCACCCGGCCAGGGCGCGAGCCCATCAGGATCGAGCGGTCGGCGAGCCGCACCGCCTCGCGCACGTTGTGGGTGACGAAGACGACCGTGAACCCTGCCTCCTGCCAGACCGATTCGATCAGGTCGTGCATCTGGTCGCGGGTCATGGCGTCGAGGGCACCCAGCGGCTCGTCCATGAGCACGATCGCCGACTCCTGGGCCAGCACCCGGGCGAGCGCGACCCGCTGCCGCATGCCGCCGGAGAGTTCGTGCGGGCGCTTGTCGACGTGGCGACCGAGCCGCACCTTTGCCAGCAGGTCGCGGGCCCGCTGCCTGCGTTCGTCCTTGTCGACGCCGCGGAGCCGTAGCGCGAGCTCGACGTTCTGGGCTGCGGTGAGCCAGGGCAGCAGGGTGCTCTCCTGGAACATCAGCGCCACCCCGCCGTTGGCCGTGATGGTGCCGGTCGTCGGCTGCTCGAGGCCGGCAGCGAGGGAGAGCATCGTCGACTTGCCGCACCCCGACCCGCCGACGACGGCGACGAACTCGCCCGGGGCGATATCGAGGTCGACCCCTTCGAGTGCGACGACCTGCGCGTCACCGCGGCCGAACACCTTGCTCACGCCCGACAGCCGCAGTCGACCCCTCTCGGAGTCGGCTGCACCCGCGGCGGTCGATGTGGCGGAGCTCACGTGGTGACCTTCTGCTGGCTCCGCGCAGCCAGAGCCTCATTGAGTGCCGTGACGTCCCACAGCTTGGCGAAGCCGTCGCTGGGCTTGTTCGGCAGCAGCCCGACGTCGGCAGCGTGGTCGGCGGATGCCTTCAGGGTGGACGCGAGCGGGTCGGCCGTGAAGTCCAGGTTCGCCCACGACGCGGTGAGGACGTCGGCGGGGAGGTCCTGTTCGGTGATCTTCCTGATCTGGGCCGCCGCTGCCGTCCGGGCGGCCTCCGGGTTGGCCTTGATCTCGTCAAGGGCGTCGAGGTGCGCCTCGATGAACGCGCGGACGGCGTCCGGGTGCTGCTGGACGAAGGCCGCGCGCGCGATCACGTTGGTGGTGACGAACTTGCCGTCCGGCCACAGGGTCTTCTCGTCGACCAGCACCCTGCCGCCGGCCTTCACGAGGCGGGTGGCGAACGGCTCGGGCACCCAGGCGCCGTCGATCGAGCCGGCGGTGAAGGCCTGGACCGCAGCGGAGTTCTGTTGCGGCTGGATGGAGACGTCGCCGCCACCGTCCTTCGTCGTGTTCAGGCCGTTGTGCTTCAGCCAGTGGCGCAGGGCGATGTCCTGGGTGTTGCCCAGCTGCGGCGTGGCGAGCTTCGTGCCGCGCAACTGCTCGACGCTCGTGATGGACGGCCTGACCACGAGCGACGCCCCGCCGGAGGTGGAGCCGGCGATGACCCGGATGCCGTCGGAGTGCGACTGGATGTAGGCGGTCACCGTCGGGTTGGGCCCGATGTAGCTGATGTCGAGCGAGCCGCTGAGGATGGCCTGGATGACGTC
>JAOATP010000050.1:11453-24149 GCA_030158185.1 Propionicimonas sp. | reverse complement strand
GGTGCAGCGATCAGCGAGCGGCGTTGCCCTCGACGTAGTCGTCGTCGTGGGACTTCACCCAGGCCATCAGGCCGCGCAGCTTGCGGCCGGTCTCCTCGATCGGGTGGGCCTCACCGGCGGCCCGCAGGCGCTTGAATTCCGGCGCGCCGGCGTCCTGGTCGTCGATGAACCGCTTGGCGAACGCACCGGACTGGATGTCGGCCAGCACGTCCTTCATCCGAGCCTTCACCGACGCGTCGATGACCCGCGGTCCGGAGACGTAGTCGCCGAACTCGGCAGTGTCGGAGACGCTCCAGCGCTGCTTGGCGATGCCGCCCTCGTACATCAGGTCGACGATCAGCTTCAGCTCGTGCAGGCACTCGAAGTAGGCGACCTCCGGCTGGTAACCGGCCTCGGTCAGCACCTCGAAACCTGCCGTGACCAGAGCGGACGCGCCGCCGCACAGCACGGCCTGCTCACCGAACAGGTCGGTCTCGGTCTCCTCGGTGAACGTGGTCTTGATGCCACCCGCGCGCAGGCCGCCGATGGCCTTCGCGTACGAGAGGGCGAGATCCCACGCGTTGCCGGTCTCGTCCTTCTCGACTGCCACGATCACCGGGACGCCCCGGCCCTCGGTGTACTCGCGGCGCACCAGGTGGCCGGGGCCCTTCGGAGCGACCATGCACACGTCGACGCCGGGCGGCGGGGTGATGTAGCCGAAGCGGATGTTGAAGCCGTGGGCGAAGAACAGTGCGTCGCCGGCGACGAGGTTCGGCTCGATCGATTCCTTGTAGACGTGGCGCTGCACCTGGTCGGGCGCGAGCACCATGATCAGGTCGGCCTCCTCGACCGCCTGCGCCGGGGTGACGACCCGCAGACCCTCTGCCTCGGCCTTCGCCCAGCTCTTGGACCCCTCACGAAGGCCGACGCGGACGTCGACCCCGGAGTCACGAAGGGACAGCGCGTGCGCGTGGCCCTGGCTGCCGTAGCCGATCACGGCGACGTTGCGACCCTGGATGATCGACAGGTCTGCGTCGGTGTCGTAGAACATCTGTGCCATTGGTTCGTTGCTTCCTTACTTAGTTGGCCAGCCGCACAGCGGCAGGACGGGTCTTCTCGATCTTGGCACGATCAGACAGCGATCGGCTGCCCCGCCCGAGCGCGACGAGGCCCGACTGGACCAGTTCGCGCACGCCGTAGGGCTTGAGCATTTCCAACAAGGCATCCAGTTTGTCAGGCGAACCGGTGGCCTCGATGGTCATCGAGTCGTTGTGGACGTCGATGGTCTTGCCGCGGAACAGCTGGACGATCTCGATGATCTGGCTGCGCGACGCGGGGTCGGCCTTGATCTTGATCAGCATCAGCTCGCGGCTGACGGACGCAGCCGGCTCGAGCTCGACGATCTTGAGCACCTCGATCAGCTTGTTGAGCTGCTTCACGATCTGCTCCAGCACCTGCTGGCTGTCCACGGCCACCTGGACGGTGATGCGGGACAGGTCCTCGTTCTCCGTCGGGCCGACGGCCAACGACTCGATGTTGTAGCCGCGACGGGCGAACAGGCCCGCGATCCGGGCGAGGACGCCCGGCTTGTTCTCCACGAGCACGCTCAGGGTGTGCTTGTTCACAGGTCCTCCCCCTCCCACGCGGGAGCCAGGTCCCGGGCGATCTTGATGTCGTCGTTGCTGGTGCCGGCAGCGACCATCGGCCAGATCATCGCGTCCTTGTGGACGACGAACTCCACCACGACGGGGCGGTCGTTGATCGCCATCGCCTGCCGGATCACGTCGTCGACCTCTTCCGGGGTCTCCGCCCGCAGGCCGACGGCGCCCATGGCTTCGGCGAGCTTCGGGAAGTCGGGCACGCGGTGCGACTGCAGGTTGGTGTTGGAGTAGCGCTCCCCGTAGAACAGGGTCTGCCACTGCCGCACCATGCCGAGGCTGCGGTTGTTGATCACCGCGATCTTGATCGGGATGCCCTCGAGCGAGCAGGTGACCAGCTCCTGGTTGGTCATCTGGAAGCAGCCGTCGCCGTCGATGCCCCACACCACGGTTCCGGGCAGGCCCACCTGCGCACCCATGGCCGCAGGCACGCAGTAACCCATCGTTCCGGCACCGCCGGAGTTGAGGAACCGGTTGGGCAGCTCGTGCGGCAGCAGGTGTGCCGCCCACATCTGGTGCTGCCCGACGCCGCTCACGAAGGTTGCCTCCGGCCCGGCGATCTCGCCGATCCGCTTGATCACGTACTCCGGGCTGAGCAGCCCGTCGGAGACCGGCTCGAAGTCGGTCACGACGTAGCGCTTCCGCAGTCCCTGGAGGTAGCTCACCCAGGTGCCGTAGTCGGGCAGGTCGACGTCGCGCAGCGCGAGGTTCAGGTCGCTGATCACCTCGGCGAGGTCGCCGACGATCGGGACGTCAGCCACCCGGTTCTTGGAGATCTCCGCCGGGTCGATGTCGGCGTGGATCACCTTGGCGTCGGGCGCGAACGAGTCGAGCTTGCCGGTCACCCGGTCGTCGAAGCGGGCACCGAGCGTGATCAGCAGGTCCGAGCGCTGCAGGGCGCCGACGGCTGCGACCGACCCGTGCATGCCGGGCATCCCCATGTTCAGCTCGTGGCTGTCGGGGATGGCGCCGCGGGCCATCAGGGTTGTCACCACCGGGATGCCGGTGAGCTTCACCAGTTCGGCGAGGCCGTCCCATGCCCGCGCGCGGTTCACACCGCCGCCGACGTACAGGACGGGACGTTCGGCGGCGGCGATCAGCCGCGCAGCCTCGCGGATCTGCTTGCTGTGGGGCTTCTCCACCGGGTGGTACCCGGGCAGGTCGAGCTCCTCGGGCCAGACGAACTCGGTCATCGATGCGAGGGCGTCCTTGGCGATGTCCACCAGCACGGGGCCGGGACGACCCGACCGGGCAAGGTGGAACGCCGCGGCGATGGCGTGCGGGATCTCCAGCGGATCGGTGATCAGGAAGCTGTGCTTGGTGATCGGGAAGGTGATGCCGCGGATGTCGGCTTCCTGGAAGGCGTCGGTACCGATGGACTTGCTGGCGACCTGTCCGGTGATGGCGACGATCGGCACGGAGTCCATGTAGGCGTCGGCGATCGCTGTCACGAGGTTCGTCGCACCGGGACCGGACGTGGCCATGCAGACCCCGACCCCGCCGGTGACGTGGGCGTAACCCTCGGCAGCGTGCCCGGCGCCCTGCTCGTGGCGCACGAGGATGTGCCGGATCTTCGAGTCGTACAGCGGGTCATACGCGGGCAGGATGGCCCCGCCCGGGATGCCGAAGATGACCTCGACCCCGACGCGCTCGAGTGACTCCACCAGGGACTGGGCCCCGGTCATTGCTCTCGGTGACTCCCCGGGCATCTTTACCTCTCTTCGTTGAAGACTGGGCGTACGGAAGCAGAAAAAAACCCCCGCTGCGAAGGCAGGCGAGGGAGCGTGTCGGTGTTGAGAATGATCTCAGCCGACACGCTGGCTAACTACGAGGATGGTGTTCCGCACCCGACAAGCCTCCCGCCACCCCGCCGTCCATGTCAATACATGACCACGCCATTTCACATGTTGGTCATCCTGGGGCGAAAGCTCAACCACTCCCTTCGACTGGCGGCGAATTCACCCCCTCGAAGTGGAGCGCGGCACCACCTTGGGGTGACCATGGCAGGAGCCGTAGTAAACGAAGGGACCCCCCATGCTCGCAAACCCTGCGCCGACGGCACTCCGAAGGGCAGCGTCCGCAGCCCTCGGCGTCGTCGCGCTGACCGCTGGAGTCGTCGGCTCCGCCATCCCTGCACACGCCGACGCAGCAGTGTCACCCAAGAGTTCTGCGATCACGATCGTCGGTGCCGGCTGGGGGCATGGCAAGGGGATGTCGCAGTACGGCGCCTACGGCGCTGCGACCAAGGGCCTCGACTACACCGAGATCATCGACTTCTACTACTCCGGCACGAAGCTGGACTCGCTGCCCAGCGGCAACGTCATCCGGGTCTGGATCACAGCGGACAACGACAAGTCCCTCGCCGTGCGTCCGGTCGCCGGGCTGAAGGTGGTCGACTCGGCCGGTCACAGCGTCACGCTGCCGACCGGCACCAAGTACAACAAGTGGCGCCTCAGCCGCTCCGGCTCGAAGCGGGTACTCGCCTACCGCGACACCAAGGGCAAGTACACGACCTACAAGACCAAGCTCGAGCAGGGTCGCGTCTGGTACATCCAGAACAGCAAGACCGGAACGGTCAAGCTGGCGATGCCCAACGGCGACACAAAGACCTACCGCGGGAAGCTCGCGCTGCGCTTCTCCGGCAGTGGTGCCAGGACGGTGAACTACCTCCCGATGGAGACCTACCTGCGGGGCGTCGTCCCTGCAGAGATGCCGGCCACCTGGTCGGCCGAGGCCGTCAAGGCCCAGGCCGTCGCTGCCCGCACCTACGCTGCCAAGCTGCGCTCGGTCGTCTCCTCCGGCTCCATCTACGACCTGTGCGACACCACGGCCTGCCAGGTCTACCGCGGCGTCGCCGTCGAGCACTCGGGCAGCGACAAGGCGATCAGCGGCACGGCAAACAAGGTCGTCGAGTACAAGGACAAGCTCGCGTTGACGATGTTCTCCTCCTCCAACGGTGGCTGGTCCGCCTCCGCCGGGGCCGACTACCCGTACCTGAAGGCGAAGAAGGATCCCTACGACGGCGTGAAGCGCGACCAGACCTGGTCGGTCACGCTGAGCTCCTCACGGATCCAGAAGGCCTACTCCAGTGTCGGCACGCTGAAGTCGGTGCAGATCACCGACCGCGACGGCGACGGCACGTACGGCGGACGCGTGGACAAGGTGAAGATCACCGGGAGCAAGGGTTCGGTGACGGTGACCGGCGGGTCGTTCAAGAGCAAGTTCGGCCTCAAGGAGCGCCTGTTCAAGTTCGTCGGCGGCACCGATCCCGCGACGACGACGGCCAACTACCTGCACTGGCAGGCACTCGGCGGCACCGCGAGCAACCTCGGCACCCCGAGCGGTGCGGAGAAGGTCGTTGCCGGCGGCTCGGTGCTCGCCTTCCCCGATGCCGACCTGTGGTGGTCCCCCGCGACGGGCAGCCACCTCATCACCGGAGCCATCCGTAAGGCCTACAACGACCTGGGCGGGGCGACGTCGAAGCTCGGCTTCCCGAAGACCGACGTGATCGCCTCGGAGACGGGCACGTATGTGGACTTCGAGCTGGGACGGATCGCCTGCCCCACGTCCGGCGACTGCGTCGTCAGCTACGGCTGACCGCCGACGACCTGCCGGTGCACCCTGTCGAGGTCGACGTTGGCCTCGTGCACGAACAACTCCCTGAGCCCTGCGCGGTGCGCGAACCTCGGCACCAGGTGGACGTGGAAGTGGAAGACCTCCTGCCCTGCCGCGACACCGGTGCTGCTGACGAGGTTCAGCCCGTCGGCGGCGAGGCGCTGCACCAGCAGGCGTGAGGCGGCGTTGATCGCCGGCGCGATCTCGGTGAGCGCCTCCGGCTCGCCGAGGAGGTCGTCGACATGGCGACGGGGCACAACCAGCGTGTGACCGACGTGCCACGGGGCGATGTCGAGGAATGCGATGGCGTGGTCGTCGGCATACACCTGGCGGGACGGGATGTCACCGGCGACGATCGCGCAGAACAGGCAGCTCATGGCTGTCAGCGTACGGCGAACCCTGCCTCCGCGAGGCCCGCCTTGACCTCTGCGATGGTCAACGTGCCGTAGTGGAAGACGCTCGCCGCGAGGACGGCGTCGGCCCCGGCGTTCGCCGCGGCCACGAAGTCCGCGACCGAGCCAGCGCCGCCGGAGGCGATCACCGGAACGTCGACGACCGCCTTGACCGCCTCGATCATCTCCGTGTCGAAGCCGTTGGTCGTGCCGTCGGCGTCCATCGAGTTCAGCAGCACCTCACCGGCTCCGCGGCCGACAGCCTCGCGGACCCACTCGATCGCATCGAGGCCTGCGGAAGCGCGTCCGCCGTGCGTCGTCACGCCGAAGCCGGACGGGTGCCCGGGCTCGCGCCGCGCGTCCAGCGAGAGCACCAGCACCTGGTTGCCGAACCGCTGGGCGATCTCGTCGATGGCCTGCGGGCGGGTGATCGCACCGGTGTTGATCCCGACCTTGTCCGCGCCGGTGCGCAGCAGGGTGTCGACATCGGCGACGCCACGAACTCCCCCGCCGACGCAGAGCGGGATGAACACCGTCTCCGCCGTGCGGCGCACCATGTCGAACGTCGTCTCCCTGCCCTCGGAGGAGGCGGAGATGTCGAGGAACACCAGCTCGTCTGCACCCTCAGCGCCGTAGGCGGCAGCGAGGGCGACCGGATCGCCGGCATCGCGCAGGTTGCGGAAGTTGACCCCCTTCACCACCCGTCCGTCGTGGACGTCAAGGCAGGGGATCACGCGGATGGCGAGCGGCATGGCCCCAGATTAACGAACGGTCAGTCCTCGAGCGGGGCAGCGTCCACCACACCGCGGCGGACGCCGGCGATCAGTTCGCGGCACACCGTCCGCAGCTCGCCGGGGCCGACGGCCTGCGCGAGCTGCCCCGCTGCGTCCACTACCTGGCGGGCCCACCGGACGAAGTCGCCGGCGGTGAGAGACGAGCGGTAGAGCACCTCGGCCAGGTCGGCGCCGGCGGTCCACGCATGGATCGCCTCCGCGAAGCCGATGTCCGGCTCGGCGTGGCTCGGCAGGCGGTGGTCACGTTCGGCGAGCGACACCTGGCGCCAGATGCTGCGCAGGGCCATCTGGGCGTTCTCGGACCGGCGATCGGGCATGCGCGCAGGACCCCGGCGGTCGCCGCGCGACTCGAAGACGAGGCTGGAGATCACCGCGGCCAGTTGCGGGGCGGTCAGCCCGTCGAAGATGCCTTCGGTCACGGCTTCCGCTGTGACCAGGTCGAGCTCGGAGTAGATCCGTGAGAGCATGCGACCGGCGTCCGTGACGGCAGTGCCACCGTCGGCGCTGAGGTAACCCATCGACTCCAGCACTGCGCAGATCCGGTCGAACCGGACGGCGATGGTGTTGGTACGCCGGTCGGCCTGGCGTTGCAGGGTTGCGGTGTCGCGCTCGAGGCGCAGCGCGGCCTCGGCGTGCCGGGCGTGCTCCTCCCGGTCCGGGCAGGCGTGGACGGGGTGGTCGCGCACCTCCTGGCGCAGCTCGACGATGCGCGCCATGGCGTCGGCGTCCGCGCCGTCGGCGAAGCCTGGCGCCTCGATCGGCTCGCTGCGCAGCTTGGCTTCGAGGGCGGCTGCGAGGTTGCGGCGGAAGGCTGCGGAGCGCGCGTCGAAGTGCTTGGGCACCTTCATCCGCAGCGCGACGACCGGTGGTTGCGGGAAGTCGTAGGACGTGAGGCGCTTCAGCTGCCGGTCGGCGGTGAGGACGGTGGGTTGAGGGCCGTCCGGACCGATGCCCGGATCGACGACGACGGCCCAGGAGCGGTGCCGGCGGCCGGGGATGTCGATGATGTCCCCGGGACGCAGGGCGCGCAGCGCCTCGATGGCTTCGGCCCTGCGATCAGCGCGCCGGTCACGGGCAGCCTCGGCCTCCGCTGCGGAGATGCGTGCGCGCAGCCGGAAGTACTCCTCCGCGTCACCCTCGGTGCAGGCTGCCTTCGCCCAGTCGGTGGCGATCCGCTCATGGTTGGCCGCGATGCCGCGGGAGAGGCCGACGACGGACCGGTCGGACTGGAACTGGGCGAAGGACTGCTCCAGCAGTCCCCGCGCCCGCTCCCGGCCCACTGTGGCCACGAGGTTGACCGCCATGTTGTAGGTGGGCTGGAAGGACGACCGCAGCGGGTACGTGCGGCGGGCGGCCAGACCTGCCAGCGCCCGCGGGTCGAGGCCCGGCTGCCAGCAGACCACGGCGTGGCCCTCGACATCGATGCCCCGCCGGCCCGCACGTCCGGTCAGCTGGGTGTACTCCCCCGCCGTGATGTCGGCATGGGTCTCACCGTTGTACTTCACGAGCTTCTCGAGTACGACGCTGCGGGCCGGCATGTTGATGCCGAGGGCAAGGGTCTCCGTGGCGAAGACCACCTTCACCAGCCCGGCGGTGAACGCCTCCTCGACGGCCTCCTTGAAGGCCGGCAACAGCCCGGCATGGTGTGCGGCGATGCCGTTGCCGAAGGCTGCGGCGAAGCTGTCGAACTCCAGCGCAGCCAGGTCCTCCCTGCTCAGCCCTGCGGTATGCCGGTCGGCGATCTCCGCGAGAGTCGCACGCTCGGTGGCCGTCGTGAGCCGCAGGCCGGAGTTCATCAACTGCGAGACGGCTGTGTCGCAGCCCTGCCGGGAGAAGATGAAGAAGATCGCAGGCAGCAGCCGTTCGGCTTCGAGCCGTTCCACCGTCGCGTCCCTGCGCGGCACGAGCCTTGGGCCGGCGTCCGCGTGCTGCCGTGCCGCTCCCCCGCCGTAGCGTCCCGATCCGTAGGCCGCCGTGCGGCGCCCGTTGCCGTTGCGTCCGCGCGGGCGGCGGCTGTCGTCCCTCTGGCCGCGGGACTCCTCCTTGGCCATCCGCAACAACTCGGGGTTCACGTCCTGGCCGTCGAACAACTCCAGCAGCCGGCGGCCCACCATCACGTGCTGGTACAGCGGGACGGGGCGGCGTTCGGTCACGACCACCTCGACGCCGCCGCGCACCTCGGAGAGCCAGTCACCGAACTCCTCTGCGTTGCTGACCGTCGCAGACAGCGAGACCAGCTGCACCGATTCGGCGAGGGAGATGATGACTTCCTCCCACACAGCGCCCCGGAAGCGGTCTGCCAGGTAGTGCACCTCGTCCATCACGACGAAGCCGAGGTTGGTCAGCGTCGAGGAGCCCGCGTAGAGCATGTTGCGCAGTACCTCGGTCGTCATCACCACAACCTGCGCCTCGCCGTTGATGGTCGTGTCACCGGTGAGCAGGCCCACCCGATCCTCGCCGTAGCGTTCGACGAGGTCGCGGAACTTCTGGTTGCTGAGTGCCTTGATCGGCGTGGTGTAGAAGCACTTGCGCCCTGTCTGGAGCGCGAGGAACACCGCGAACTCCCCCACGACGGTCTTGCCTGCGCCGGTCGGTGCTGCGACGAGCACGCCGCGTCCCTCTGCGACGTGCTCACAGGCCGTCACCTGGTAGTCGTCCAGCGCGAACGGGTAGCCGGCGGCGAACTCGCCGACCGTGGCCTCAACGCTCATGCCGCGGGGTCCGGCGCGTAGATGGTCAGGCAGTCCCCGACAGCCCGAAGGGTGAGCGGCACGTTGCCGAGTTCCTCGCCGTCGGCCATGGCAAAGAGCCCGTCGCCGTCGACGACAACCTCCTTGGCGCGCAGCAGCTCCACGGCCGGGTCGCGCACGAACTTCCCGGTGTAGATGGCGGGCATCAGGCGCAGCAGGGTCGCCCGGCTCACCGGGTGGATGACGGTCAGGTCGAGCAGTCCGTCGGTCACGTCTGCGTCCGGGCAGCCCTGCATCCCGCCACCGAACCAGCCGGCATTGCCGACGGCAACGAACATGGCGGTCTGGTTGCGCTGCTCACCGTCGATGACCAGCCGGTACGGCAGCGGATCGAACCTGCTCAGCTCTGCAAGGGCCGACCAGGCGTAGGCCATGCCCCCGAAGCTCCAGCGCAACTGGTTCGTGCGGTAGTTCACCCGTCCGTCGTACCCGGTGGAGACGATCGAACCCACCCATCGGTGTTCCGCGCCACCGGCCAGCTTCCCGGTGGCGGACATCAGGTCGATCCGCCGGGTGCGGCCGTCGACGATCGTGCGGACGGCTGCAGCGGCGCTCGTCGGCGTCCCGACACCCCGGCAGAAGTCGTTGCCGGTACCTGCGGGGATCAGTCCCAGCGGCACGTCTGTGGTGGCGCACGCGTTGAGGCCGAGGTGCATCATCCCGTCCCCGCCCATCACGAGCAGGGAGTCGGTCATCCGGTCGGGCAGCGCCGGCCGTGCCTGCTCGACGGCAGCGATGCAGCGGAGCCGTGCCTCCGCGTACGTGCTCGTCTGGAACACCCGAAGGCTCGCCCCCGGCAGACCGGTGAGCAACGCACTGGTGACCTTCGGCAGTAGTCGTTTCGCTCGACCACCACCGGCTGACGGGTTCACCACGAGAGTCAGGGTGGGCCCGTTGTAGTGCAGGGGCATCAGACCGCCTCGAGCGCAGCAGCTTTCGCCTTGCGGCGGTCGTTGACGCGGCAGACCTGCTCGGCCGCGAGGTAGAGCAGGGACATCGGCAGCGCGAGGGCCAGCATCGAGAACGGGTCGGTGGACGGCGTCGCCGCCGCACCGAAGATGAAGGTGCCGAAGATCACGAACGTGCGCGCCTTGGCCAGCTGGGCAGAACTGACGAGGCCGATCAGGTTGATGCCGACGACGACTACCGGCATCAGGAAGCCGAGGCCGAAGATGACCATCAGCTGCAGCTGCAGCTTGAGGAAGTCGTTGACCTCCAGCAGGTTGGTGATCGGGATGCTGGACGGCGTGAACGACAGCATCACGGAAATGCCCTGCGGCATGATCAGGTAGCCGACTGCGACGCCGAAGAGGAACAGCGGGATGGCTGCGCAGAGGAAGTAGACCGCGTACTTCTTCTCGTTGGCCATCAGGGCGGGAACGATGAACGCCCACAGCTGGTACAGCCAGATCGGTGAGGCGAGGATGAGCCCCGCCACGACACACACCTGGAGGGCCAGCATGATCGGGGTGCCGACACCGCTGATCACGGTGGAGGCCGTCAGGTTCGGGTTGCTCGCCTTCAGCATCTCCATGGCGATCAGGTACGGCCGCATCACCACGAGGTACAGCTGGTTGTACCAGATGGCGGCGAGGCTGCTGGCCACGATGATCGCCGCAGCAGCGACGATGAACCGGTACCGCAGCTCGCGCAGGTGATCGGCGAGCGACATCACCCCGCCGGGAGCACCCTTCGGGGGCCTCAGCCAGGAGAAGCGACCCTTACCTTTGGCCACGGAGAGTTCAGGACTTGGTCTCGGTGTCGGTGTCGGGCTCAGGCTCCACCGGGGACGTCGACTGCACGACCGGCTGTGCTGCCGGCTGGGCAGCCGGTGCGGCTGTCAGCGGCGGTACCGGCTCGTCAGTGACGGAGGACCGCAGCGTCGCGGTCTCCTCCTTGAACTCCCTGATTGCCTTGCCGGCGTTCTTGCCGATCCCGGCCAGCCGCGAGCCACCGAACAGCAGCAGTGCGATCAGGGCCAGAATCACCCATTCCCAGCCGCCCATACTCGGCATGCCAATCTCCTTCGTAGTCGGACGTTCCGGGCAACCTTAGCTCTCCTGGCGGGCAGGGAGTTCCGGCTTGATCTGTTCCAGCAGCGCAACGAGTTCTTCCGCCCTCGTGCCGAGCATCTCCAGCTCGGAGAACAGATCGGAGGCCTTGTGCCACAGCCACACGCCGTAGCTGGCCACCATCACAAGGCCGGCGAGCGCGATGCCGCCGAAGACAAGGACCCAGACCATGGGGAAACCCTACTCTGCGCCGTAGGCGGCAAGCGCCTCCGCCGCCGCCTCCCTGGCGCCGGCTGCGGCTTCCGCCGGAACGACGGCCTTCACCGACCGGCCCAGCCGCAGCAGGAGGCTGCGCAGCCACGCTGCGTCCGCAACCAGCAGGTCGACCTCGATGGCCCCCTGCATCTGCCGCAGCGCGCGGATGGGGTGGTACTCCGCGATCCAGGCGGCCTCAGGGGCCAGCACCAGGGTCACCTCCGCGGCGTCCGGTCGTTGCTCGAGCCAGCCCGGACCGAAGGCCGGCGGTTCTCCGATGTCGCCGACCGGCTCACCGGTGACGCGTACGTCACTGATCCGGTCCAGGCGGTAGGTGCGCCACGCCGCACGCCCGAGGCTCCACGCCTGCAGGTACCCGAAGCCGTCCCGGACGATCAGCTGGGCCGGGGCCACCCGGGGGCTGGACAGCGCAAGGCCGGCACCGGTGTAGTCGAGCTCGACGACCACCCGTGCGGCGACGGCATCGGCAAGGCGTTCGCGGATCTCCTCCGAACCGCCGGCGACGGCGACGTGCGGGCTCGGTGCGCCGGTGGCGCGTTCCAGCTTCGCGAGGGCAGAGTCGATGCCCTCGCCGACGTGCCTGCCAGCCAGCTCCCGCACCGCCCGCAGTGCGACGACGAGGCTCATCGCCTCGTCGGGGGTGAAGCGCATCGGCCGGGCGAGGTACTCGGCGTTCGACAGCCGGATCTTCCCCGACGCAGCGACGGTGTCCATGTCGATCTCGATCAGGTCACCCGGCATGCCGCCGGGAAGCCCGCAGTACCAGAGCACGTTCAGGTCCTCGAGCAGTTGCTCGGTGGAGACGCCGAAGACCTCGGCGGTCGTGCCGAGTTCAGCGTCCGGGTGGGACTGCAGGTAGGGCACCAGCGCCAGCAGCCGGGCGACCTGCTCGGCCGAGGTCATGCGAGGCTCCCTGCAACGGCCTTCAGCTCCGTGATCACGGACTGGCGGATCCTCGCCGGCGACAGCACAAGCGCGTCCGCGCCGTGGGCGCACAGCTCCCCCACCAGGTCGGCGGCGCGGGCGTAGCCGACCGCGTACACCTCGTAGCCGGCGGGGACGGTGCCCTTGTGTTCCACCGGACGCCCGCGGCGCCGCAGCTCTCCTGCGCGGCCGGGGCGAATCGCGACGATGGCCTCGGTGTCGGCCTGCCGTGGCTCCAGCCGGCCCCAGGCAGCATCCAGGTCGACGTCGGGGACCTGGTAGCTGCCGGCCTTGCC
>JAOATP010000050.1:0-11443 GCA_030158185.1 Propionicimonas sp. | reverse complement strand
CGATCTCCTGCGCTGGGGCGTCCACCCGGGCGACCTTGAACATGCGCGGCGCCTCGCGGTCGCGGTCCCTGCCGAGCAGGTACCACGCTCCCCTTCGGTAGGTCATCGCCCACGGCTCAAGTTGCCGCGCCTGACCCTTGTAGCTGAACCGGATCGGGGTGCGGTCGTTGGTGGCTGCCCAGATACTGGCGAAGGCTGGCTCGCGGGCCCCGATCGACGGGGCGAGGCCGGAGAGGCGGGCCGGGTCGGGGTCGACGCCGGCAGCGCGGAGCTTGGCGAGGGCGGAGACGGCCTGCTCGGCCTGGGTTGCCGACTCCCAGACCGTCGCGGCAAGCCCCAGTGCTGCGGTCTCCGCGGAGTCGAACTCGATCGCCGGAAGCTCGAAGTCCTTGCGCCGCACACGGTAACCGACCTCGTCGGGGAACAGCGGGTTGTTGCTGCCGGTCTCCACCGGCACCCCCATCACCCGCAGCTCGTCCTTGTCCCGCTCGAAGGTGCGCTCGAAGGCGGCGTCGGAGAGGTCGTGGTAGCCCTCGACGACCTGCCGGATCTGGCTCTTCTCGATGAACCGTCGGGCCATGAGCAGGCAGATCGCCAGGTTCATGATCCGTTCGGATTTGCGGGGCGACACGTTGGGGAGGCTACCGGATCTGCTTGACTTGACGGCGCTGATTCACGCGGTGAGGGAGGTTCGAGTGAGCGGACGGTTCGCGCCGAGTCCCACAGCAGCGCTGCACCTGGGCAATCTGCGCACGGCTGTGCTCGCCTGGCTGTTCGCCCGCAGCACCGGCCGGCCTTTCCTGCTCCGTGTCGAGGACCTCGACACGCTCAGGGTGTCCGCCGGTGGCGATGTCGCGAGGCAGCAGCTGGCCGACCTGCACGCCCTCGGCCTCGACTTCGACGTCGACGTCGTATGGCAGTCCGAGAGAAGGGAAGCCTACGCAGCTGCGATCGAAGGCCTCGACACCTACGAGTGCTTCTGTACCCGCAGGGAGATCGCGGACGCTCCCTCCGCGCCGCACGCCGACGGGTACCGCCCCTACACCGGCGCCTGCCTGCGGTTGACGGCCGCCCGTCGCGCGCAACTGGCGTCCACAAGGCGCCCGGCGCTGCGGGTACGCGCCGGTGGCGAACGGTTCACCGTTGACGACGTGCTGGCCGGGAAGGTCACCGGCGAGGTCGACGACTTCGTCCTCGTGCGCAACGACGGCGTGCCCGCGTACAACCTCGCCGTCGTTGTCGACGACCTCGCGATGGGTGTCGACCAGGTGGTGCGCGGTGACGACCTGCTGTCCTCCTCGCCGCGCCAGGCCTGGCTCGCTGCACGGCTGGGCGGACGTCCTCCCGGCTACGCCCACGTCCCGCTGGCCCTGAACCGCGACGGCGTCCGACTAGCGAAGCGCGACGGCGCGGTCACCCTTGCCGACCTCGCCACCCTCGGCATGGACGCCGGGCGGGTGCTGGCGCTGCTGGCACGCTCACTCGGACTCGCGGCACCCGCAGAACGCGTCACCCTGCAGCAGCTGCTGGAGCGGTTCGACCCGCTGCAGCTGCCGCGACACCCGTGGGTGGTCGACCCCTCGGACTACTCCGACGCGGAGGTGAACAGGATGTCGATCACGTAGACGACGGTGTCACCGGCCTCGACCGGGGGGTTGTTGCTGCCCTTGGGGAAGCCGTCCGCCGGCGGGAGCACCAGCAGGACGCGGGAGCCGACCCGCTTGCCGAGCAGGCCGGTCTGCCAGCCGGGGATGAGGTCGCTCAGCGCGCCGGACGTCGGGGTGTCGAAGCCGTCGTCGATCAGCTTGCCGGTCTTCCAGGAGTACCCGACGTAGCGGGCCATGATCGTGTCGGTCTTGGCGACCTTGTCGCCGGTGCCCTCGGTCAGCGGCTGGGTGACCATCCTGGTCGGCGGGTTGCCGGAAGGGATCGTGATCGTCGGCTTTGCTGCGTCACTGACGGTCGGCAACCCTGCGGCCGGCGTGACGGCCTTGCCTGTCGGACCGTTGACCGAGACCGAGATGATGTCGACGACGAACACAAGGGTGTCGCCCACGACGTAGCCCGTTGGCCCACCGGCGGGGCTGGCGTCATAGCCGTCCACGCCGGGCATGGCGATCAGCACGCGGCTGCCGGCCTGCTGGCCGGTGAGGCCGGTCTTGAAGCCGGCGATGACCTGTCCGAGCGGGAACGTCGCAGGGGCCCCGCCGCTGAAGGACTCCTCGAACATCTTGCCGGTGCGGCCGAAGGCGCCGTAGTAGTTCACGGTGACGTAGCCGTCGCCGACAGCCTTGTCGCCGCTGCCCTTCTCCAGCACCTCCACGCGGGTCTTGTCGATCGCGAAGGGCGCCTTGATCGTGACCTTGGGCAGCTTCCCCTTGGCGCCGGTCACCGTGATCGCGTCGAGCGAGTCGGAGACGGCAATGCTCGCCGTCGGCGTCGCAGAGGCTGACGGTGTCGCCGAGGTGCTGGCGCTCGCCGAGGTCGAGGGCGTCGCGGACGGGCTGCCGCAGGCGGCGAGCGCGAGCACGCAGGCCAGGGCCGGGATCAGGCGGGAGTAGGACACCGGGAGAGAATACCGAACCTCACTGTGCTCCGCGTCCAACCGGAGGCGGACGGAACCCGCCGGTCGCCTGGACGCGCGGCTGTGCGGCCATGTCTGCGATCAGCTCGTCGAGCTCTTCGGAGACGGTCGCGAGCGGGTCGCCGAGCACGACGCTCCTCTCGGCCGGACGCCCATCCGTCCCGGGAAGGTCGTGGACGGTGCAGGTCTGCCAGTCGACGGTGTGGTCGCGGCCGTTGCCGGCGGCAGCGGCGAGGAACGCCGATCGCGCCTCTGCCCGGGTTCCGCCCGGCGGTCGGCGGAGCGCGGCCTCGACGTCCGCGGGGTCTGTGATGCGCGTCACGGCTCCCCTGGCCTCCAGCAGGCCGAACAACCCACCCAGCTCATGGAAGGCCAGGTCGAGCTGCGCGAGCCGGGGATCGTCGACCGCCAGCCGGTTCCTCGCGCGGTAGCCGTCCAGCAGCCTGCGCTTGGCGACCCACTCCACCTCGGCAGCGACCCGTCCGGGGACGCCGTCGGCCAGCGCGTCCAGCACGCGCGACCACAGCGCGACGAGCTCCGGCTCCGCATGGACGGCCGCCAGGTCGAGGTGGGCGCGCTGCAGTTCGATCGCACTCAGGTGGCGTCCGTCCGCGAGCTCGAGGCGGACGCCGGGGTCGCGGGCGACCAGCTTCAGGGCTGCGCCGGGGTCGGCCAGCCGCAGTCGCGCAAGGCGCGGGTCGGGACCGTCCGGGGTGTCCAGCAGTTCGAGGACGGCGGCGAGCGTGCCGACCTTCAGCCAGGCCGACGGCTCGAGCAGGTTGGAGTCACCGGCGAGCACGTGCAGGCGGCGGAACCTGCTGGCGTCGGCGAGCGGCTCGTCCCGCGTGTTCAGCAGCGGTCGTGCCCGGGTCGTGAGAGCAGACAGCTGGTCGTGCAGGTGGTCGGCACGCTGGCTGATGGTGAACTCGCCGCGGTGCAGCCGGCCGCTGCCACAGATGACCTGGCGGGTGACGAGGAACGTCGCCAGCAGGTCTGCCGCCACCTCGAGGTCGAGGTCGCGGCTCACCAGGTAGTTCTCGTGGCAGCCGTAGGAGTTGCCGAAGCTGTCGACGTTGTTCTTGAAGAGCCGGAAGTGCACCGGCTGACCGGCCTCCGCCGACAGCTCGGACGCGCGGACTGCGAGCCGGGCGACGATCTCGTCCCCTGCCCGTTCCGCGACCAGCAACTGGCTGGCCGTCCGGCACTCCGGGGTGGCGTACTCGGGATGGGCACCGACGTCGAGGTAGAGCCGTCCCCCGTTGACGAGGAAGGCGTTGGCCGACCGGTGCTCTGCGACGACCGGCCGGAAGAGGGTCTCCGCAGCCTCGGGAGCGCTCAGCCGTCCGGAGTCGGTACGGGCACTGAGCCCGTACTCGGTCTCGACCCCGAGGACGCGCTCCACCTACAGCTGCACCAGGTCGAGCAGCGCGCCGAGCTCCTCACGGGACAGCTCGCGCAGCATCCCCGGCTTCAGCTCGCCGAGGCGCACCGGGCCGATCGCGATCCGGGACAGCTGGCGCACCGGCTGGCCGATCTCGTCGAACATGCGGCGCACGATGCGGTTGCGGCCCTCGTGCAGGGTGACCCGGACGAGGCTGCGGTCGGTGCCGCGCTGCAGCAGTTCCACCTTGTCGGGCTTCACCGGACCGTCGTCCAGCTCGATGCCCTTGCGCAGGTTCTTCAGCGAAGCCTCCGTGATCACCCCGTTGATCTCCGCGACGTAGACCTTTGGCACCTCGAAGGAGGGGTGCATCATCCGCTGGGAGAAGTTCCCGTCGTTGGTGAGGATCAGCAGGCCCTCCGTCTCCGCGTCCAGACGACCGACGTGGAAAAGGCGCTCCGGGGTGAAGGCGCGCACGATCTCGGCCAGCGCGGGACGCCCGTGCGGGTCCTCCATCGTCGACACGACACCGCGGGGCTTGTTCAGCACGACGTACAGGTGCGCTGCCTGTGGCGGGATCCGCTTGCCGTCCACCCGGATCACGTCGTTGACGGGGTCGACGCGCCTTCCCTGCTCCGTGACCACTTCGCCGTTGACCTCGACGCGGCGCCGGAAGATCAGGTCCTCCGCTGCCCTGCGGGATGCCACGCCCGCCTGGGCGAGGACCTTCTGCAAGCGGATTCCCTCGTGCAGTTCGGGGCCGTCGGGCTGGTTCATTCGGATTCTCTCTCTGCTGAGCCGGCAGGGCCGGCGTCGGTCAGCCCGGCGTCGGCCAGCCCGATCAGTTCTGCTTCCAGCGCCGCGGCGTCGGGAAGATGGGGTGCCAGCGGCGGCAATTGGTCGAGGCTTGTGAGCCCCATCCGCTCGAGGAAGTAACTCGTCGTGGCGAAGAGGCGTGCCCCGGTCTCCGGGTCGCGGCCCACCTCCTCAATCAGGTCGCGGGTGGCCAGCGTGCGGATCACGCCGTCGACGTTCACCCCGCGCACGGCGGACACGCGGCCACGGGAGATGGGCTGCAGATAGGCGACGACCGCCAGCGTCTCCAGCGCTGCCTGGCTGAGCGTCCCGCGCTGGCCCTCGAGCAGCCAGCGGCCGATCACGTCGGCGTGCTCGTCACGGGTGTAGTAACGCCAGCCAGCACCCACCTGGCGCAGTTCGAAGCCACGTCCGGTGCTGTCGTAGAACGCTGCGAGGCCGGCGAGGCACTCCTCCACCTCTGCGACGGGGACGTCCACCGCCTCGGCAAGTTCCATGGCAGGGACCGGTTCTGTCGCCATCAGCAGCAGGGCTTCCACCGCGCCGGAGATCTGGATCATTCGTTCTCCTGTGGTTGGGGGGTCTCATCGAATTCCGCGCCGATCCGTTCGGTGTCGACCTCTGCACCGAGCCAGCGGACAGTGAGCTCACCGAGCGGGGTGAGCTGCTCGAAGTTCACCGCACCGTCCCGGAAGAGCTCCAGCAGCGCGAGGAACCGTGCGACGACGACCAGCCGGTCGCCGGCGTCGGCCGTCAGGGAACGGAAGGACAGCGAGCTGTGCGCCTTCAGGCGATTCACGATCAGGTCTGCCTGCTCGCGCACGCTCACCAGCGGCGCGTGCAGGTGTGCCAGCGACACCTGCGGCTCACCGCGCGGGGTGAGCGCGCGGCCGGCCATGATCGCGATCACGTCGGTGAAACCGTCGAGGATCACGTCGGGAAGGAGCTTCGCGAAGCGCTCCTCCAGCCCGCCGGGACGGGGGTGACGTCGCGCCTGGGTGGTGAGGGTCTCCGACAACCAGCCGCTGACGAGCTTGAAGGCTCGGTACTGCAGCAGGCGGGCGAACAGCAGGTCGCGGGCCTCCAGCAGCGCCAGGTCCTCAAGGTCATCCACCTCGCCCTGCGGCAGCAGGCGCGCGGCCTTCAGGTCGAGCAGCGTCGAGGCGACGACGATGAAGGAGCTCTGCTGGTCGAGGTCCCACCAGCCGGGGCCGTTGACTGCTGTCGCCAGCTTGATGTGGGCGACGAAGTCGTCGGTGACCTGCGAGAGCGCCACCTCCGTGACGTCCAGCTTGTGCTTGGAGATCAGTTGCAGCAGCAGGTCGAACGGGCCGGTGAAGTTGGCGAGGTGGACGTTGAACTCTGCTGTGTCCGCTCCGGGGAGCGGGCTCACGGCTCGCCGAGTCCGCGGACCAGGTCGGAGTCCGCGCCGCGAGCATCGAGGTCTGCCATGGCCAGCGCGATCGCCGTCCGCACGATCCGTCCACGGTCGACGGCAATGCGGTGGCGGGCGCGCAGGGTGAGCCGGGCCTGCTCGAGCGCCAGCAGTTCATCGCTGCTGACGTAGACCGTGATCTTCTCCTCGTGCCGGGTCCGGCCCGTGGTGCGTGGCCCGGAACCGTCGGCGTCGCCGTCGTCGTCGCGGACGAAGTCAGGCCCGGAGGTCTCCCGGAACAGCTCGGACGCGCCGGGAAGGCCTACGCGCCTGGGCATCGGAAGAGCACCTCCCTCGCCAGCAGCCGGTAGGAGGCCGTGCCGGCGGAGGACGGGGCGTAGGTGGTGATCGGCTCACCGGCCACCTGCGTCTCGGGGAACTTGATCGTGCGGCGGATCACCGAGTGGAAGACCGTCTCCCCGAACGCCTCGACCACGCGCTCGAGCACCTCCCTGCTGTGCAGGGTGCGCGCGTCGAACATGGTGCCGACGATTCCCAGCACCTCCAGCTCGGGGTTCAGCCGGTCCTGCACCTTCTCGATGGTGTCGGTCAACAGGGCCACCCCACGCAGCGCGAAGAACTCGCACTCCAGCGGGACCAGCACCTTGTCAGCGGCGGTGAGCGCGTTGATGGTCAGCAGGCCCAGGGAAGGGGCGCAGTCGATCAGGATGATGTCGTAGCTGTGGCGCACCTTGGTCAGCACCCGGCGCAGCGTCTGCTCGCGCGCCACCTCGGAGACCAGCTGCACCTCTGCGGCGGCGAGGTCGATGTTGGAGGGCAGCAGGTCGAGTCCCGGCACGACGGTGTGGGTGATCACGTCCTCAGCCGCCGTGCGCTTGTTCAGCAACAGGTCGTAGATGCTGGTCTCGAGGTTGTGCGGGTTGACGCCGAGCCCGACCGAGAGCGAACCCTGCGGGTCGAAGTCGACCAGCAGCACCTTGCGTCCGGTCTCAGCGAGCGATGCGCCGAGGTTGATGGTCGTCGTGGTCTTCCCGACGCCACCCTTCTGGTTGCACATCGCGATGATCAGCGCGCGCTTGGGATGCGTCGGGTCCGGGAGCGTCGGTGCGGGCAGGTCGGGCATCGGCCGTCCCGTCGGCCCCATCTGCCCCGCCCCCACCATCGGCTCGGGTTCGATCAGTGCTGGCGCGTCAGTGTTGGTCACCCCGACAACCTACGCCCAATTGTCGACAAGTCTTCACGGACGCGCCGCTTCCGCCGCTGGGCCGCGTGCCTCAGCTGAGCGGAATCCCGACCTGCGCGAGGATCGGGCAGTGGTCGGACGGGATCGGCCCGCCGGCGAAGAACGGGAAGCCGTCGATCTCCCGCGTCCGCGGGCCCGTCAGCACCTGCCAGTCACGGACGGTGATCCCCGGCCCGCACCACAGGTAGTCGAGGGTGAAGCCGTCGTGGCGCAGGGCGCGGTACCTCCAGCGGCCGTCGACCTGCGTGCCGAAGCTGTTCATGGTGGCTGCGCCGGCCACCGCTGTGGAGTCGCGGGCTGTGATCGTCCAGCTGTTCACGAGGTTGAGCCAGGTCAGCGGCTCGAACACGCGCGGCAGGCCCTCCCCCACGCGCCGGTGGGTGATGGTGTTGAAGTCACCCAGCAGCAGCAGCGGCAGCGTCGCGTCCGGGTTGACCCGCTCGACCACCTTGGCGAGTTCGGTCAGCGAAGCGCGGCGGATCCGGTTCATCCGCTTGTTCTCGCCGGAGTCCAGGTGGGTGTTGGCGACGAGGAGGTCTGTGCCCGTGCGGACGCTGCGGAGGATCACCCACGTGCAGACCCGGCGGAAGTGCGCCGTGGAGATCGTCGAGTAGCCACTGTCCTGCAGGGAGAACCGGCTGGGCCGGTACAGGATCGGCGCATCGGTGTCGGCGTGGATGGCACGCAGGTGCTGCAGATGGGGCATCAACCCGTTGACCGGGCGGTGCCACGGCGGCCCCATCGGCTCGTTCTCCTGCAGCCCGAGGACGTCGGGGTCTGCGTCCGTGATCCACTCGACGAGCACGGGGATCCTGCTCGCGAACCGCAGGTCGGAGGAAGGGATGCGTTGACGGAAGGATCCCGCCCCCCGCGCGCCCGTGAGGGTGTTCCAGGTCATCACCGCCAGCTCCTCGTGGGGCGCGACCACCGTTGCCGTGGGAGTCGGTGTCGGGGTGGGCGTCGGGGTCGAGGCGGTCGGTGCGGGGGTCTGCGTGGGGCCCGGGACGGGCGCGCTGCAGCCGGCGAGGACGGCGAGGCCCCCGGCCAGCAGCGTGCGACGATCCAGACCCGGCATGATCAAACTCTAGGCTCAGCGTGCGCGGGGGTGCGCGGAAAGGAACACCTCGCGGAGGTGTTCGACGGTGACCAGCGTGTAGATCTGGGTGGTCGTGACCGAGGCGTGGCCCAGCAGTTCCTGCACCACCCGTACGTCGGCACCGCCGTCGAGCAGGTGGGTGGCGAAGCTGTGCCGGAGGGTGTGCGGGGAGATCTCGACACCCAGGTGGGCGGCCTCTGCCGCCTTCTGCAGCAGGCCGTAGGCACTCTGCCGGCTGAGGCGTTGCCCCTTGCTGTTAAGGATCAGCGCGGGGCTCGGCCGCACCGCTGCCCCTGCGAGGGCGGGTCGTCCCCGCACCAGCCAGGCCTCGAGGGCCTTCCGCGCGTACGAGCCGACGGGGACAAGTCGTTCCTTGCGTCCCTTGCCGAACAGCCGCAGGCCGGCGACGGGTTCCGCGAGGACGGCCGTGACGTCGTCCACATCGAGGTCGAGGATCTCCGAGATCCGTCCACCGGTGCCGTACAGCAGTTCGAGCAGCGCCGCGTCCCGCAGTCCCGCGGGGGTGTCGGTGTCGGGTGTGTCGAGGAGCGCCTGCACCTGGGCGATGTCGAGGGCCTTCGGCAGCCGCCGTCCGGCCTTCGGGGGGCGAACGCCGACGGCGGGATTCTCGGGGGTGCGCCCCTCCGCTGCAGCGAAGGCGTGCAGCGAGCGGACGGCGACGAGCGAACGGGTGGCGCTGGTCACCGACAGCGGCCTGCCTTCGAGGGGCGACTGCAGCGCAGCGAGGAACGCCGCCACCTCCGCCTCCGTGACGGCAGCCGGGTCGTCGATGCCGCGTCCGGCGAGGAAGGCGACGTACTTGGCCAGGTCGCGGCGGTAGGCGGCGACGGTGTGGGGTGAGGCGCCGCGCTCGACGGTCAGGTGGTCCAGGTAGTTCCGGACCAGCTTCTCAACCGGCGAGGCCATCGAGGCTGGCGAGGGCGGCGTTGTGGACCTCGCGGACGGCGCGGGCCGGCCACGGCGCATCCGCCCCGCGCAGGTCGTCGAGGCGACCGGAGAGGCGTGCAACCTCGAGGGCGAGGACGCCGGCGACCATCGTCGGGTTCTGCAGCTGCCCGGCCAGCACGGCATCCACGAGGTCGGCACGGGTGGCCCAGCAGACCTCCATGTCGGCCTCCTCATGGTCGGCGACGAAGCCGTCCGGTGCAGCGGTGTCCGTGAGCCCGCGGGCGAGGTAGATGCGCAGGGACTCCTGGTTGGCGCCAGGGGTGGTGAACAGGTCGACGAGCACGTCCCACCGGTCGGCGCTGAGCCCTGCCTCCTCTGCGAGCTCGCGCTGCGCAGCGGACAGCCAGGTCTCGCCATCGGCGTCCAGCAGGCCGGCCGGCGGCTCTGTGAGCTGGAAACCGACCGGGTGCCGGTACTGGCGCACCACGGCGATCCGGTCCTGTGCGTCCCAGGCGATCACGCCGACGGCACCGGGGTGCAGCAGGTACTGGCGGTCCATCCGGCCACCGTCGGGGGTGACGACGGTGTCGTTGACGAAGTCCGAGACCTGCCCCTGCCCGAGGACGACGTGGCCTGCGACCTGCCACACCGTCGGTGCGTCAGCAACCTCGAAGCGGGCCAGCTGCCGGGCCACGCCGCTCAGGCCTCGACGTCAGGGAGCAGTGCCGACAGCTTGCGCTTCACGGCGGCCTCGATCAGGCCGACGAACAGCGGGTGCGGCTGGGTGGGCCGGGACTTCAGCTCGGGGTGGGCCTGGGTGCCGACGTAGTACGGGTGCTGCGCGCGGTCGAGCTCGACGAACTCGACGAGGTTGCCGTCCGGACTCGTGCCGGAGATGTGCAGCCCCTTGGCCGCCAGGTCGTCGCGGTAGGCGTTGTTCACCTCGTAGCGGTGGCGGTGGCGTTCGCTGACCCGGGTGGAGCCGTAGCGCTGGGCGACGAGGGAGCCGGGCACCAGGTCGGCAGGGTAGGCGCCGAGGCGCATGCTCGCCCCCATGTCGCCCAAGCCGGAGACGATGGCAACCTGTTCTGCCATGGTCGCGATCACCGGGGCGTGGGTCTCCGGCTCGAACTCGGTGGACGCGGCATCCTCCAGCCCCAGCAGGTTCCTTGCGGCCTCGATCACCATGCACTGCAGGCCCAGGCACAGGCCGAGCGTCGGCACCTGGTTCTCGCGGGCGTAGCGGAGGGCGCCGAGCTTGCCCTCCACGCCGCGGATACCGAAGCCACCGGGAACGCAGATGCCGTCGACGTCGCCGAGCGCAGCGATCGCGCCGGCGGCGGTCTCGCAGCTGTCGGAGGCCACCCAGCGGATGTTCACCTTCGCCCAGTTGGCGAAGCCACCCGCGCGCAGGGCCTCGGAGACGGAGAGGTAGGCGTCCGGCAGGTCGATGTACTTGCCGACCAGCGCGATCGTGACCTGCTCCTTGGGGTTGTGCACCCGCTCCAGCAGGTCGTCCCACTTCGACCAGTTCACGTCACGGAACGAGACGCCGAGCCGGCGCACGACGTAGGCGTCCAGGCCCTCGGCGTGGATGACCTTCGGGATGTCGTAGATGGACGGGGCGTCCGGGCAGGAGATGACCGCCTCTTCGTCCACGTCGCACATCAGCGCGATCTTGCGCTTGACGCCGGTGGGGATGTCCATGCTCGCGCGGCAGACGATGGCGTCCGGCTGGATGCCGACCTGGCGGAGCGCAGCGACCGAGTGCTGGGTGGGCTTGGTCTTCAGCTCACCGCTGGGACCGATGTAGGGCACGAGGGAGACGTGCAGGAAGAACGCGTTCTCGCGACCCACCTCGCGGCGCACCTGGCGGGCCGCCTCGAGGAACGGCAGCGATTCGATGTCGCCGACGGTGCCGCCGATCTCGTGGATCACGACGTCGACGTCGGGGCCGGCCATGGCCAGCATGTCGTCCTTGATCTCGTTCGTGATGTGCGGGATGACCTGCACGGTGT